>CAMDOF010000276.1 GCA_945903465.1 Opitutus sp. GAS368 | reverse complement strand
GAGGGCGGAGGGCGGAGGGCGGAGGGCGGAGGGCGGAGGGCGGAGGGCGGAGGGCGGAGGGCGGAGGGCGGAGGGCGGAGGGCGGAGGGCGGAGGGCGGAGGGCGGAGGGCAGAGGGCGGAGGACGGACGGCGGAGGGCGGACGGCGGGCGGCGGCGGCGGAACTTTCTTTTTTTTGAGGGGAGATTTTCCTTATCAAGTCGGGGCGGGAGGAGGGCTGGGGTGATCATTCATGCGGGTTGATTGAGGGGTTTTGGCTGCGGTGGTGGCACCGGCATCCTGCCGGTGGCGGGAGTTCACATTTCATGAGCGAGGAGGGTGATGCCTCTGGGATGATGGCTTGGTCGGGTCGCGCGGTCCGCCCATTTTCATGAAATCATCTTTCGGGAAAAACGGGGCGGGCGCGACCTGGCGAGGCGTGGCCGGAAAAAAGGCAGGCGGCGAGGCGCGGAATTGGCTGATTTGTTTTGCGCAAGCGGGCAGCTGATGCACGTTTTTAAATGCTTATGCCCCTGGCGATCATGTCTCGTTCTTCTCGAAAAACGTCTCGCCGCCTCGCGGTGCTGCTTGGATGGAATGCGTTGACGGCGTTGAGTGGCATTGAGCTGAACGGGGCGGAGGTTACGGCGGGGGTGATCAAGCGTTACTGCGTGGAATGTCACGAGGAGGGAATCAAGAAGGGAGGGTTGGTTCTTGAGGGATGGGACTTGGCGCAGTTGGCGGGGCATCCGGAAATCGCGGAGAAAGTTCTGCGTAAACTAGATCATCGGCAAATGCCGCCGATGGGGGAAGCGCGACCCTTGGAGCCTGCTTTTCAAGCGGTGGTGGCGGAGATCGCCACGTTACTTGATCGGAACGCGGCGCAACGGCCCAACCCGGGGCGGACCGATACGTTTCGCCGACTCAACCGGACGGAGTATCACCATGCGATCCGCGATCTGCTGGGGGTGGAGATCGATGCCGTGGCGCTCCTCCCGAACGATGAACCCAGCCATGGATTCGATAATGTGACGGTGGGTAATCTTTCGCCGACGCTCTTGGATCGCTACGTGACGGCGGCGCAGAAAATCGCGCGGTTGGCGGTGGGTGCGCCCCGCCCGACGGCCGGCGGGGATACGTTTCGGGTGCGGCCCGACGTCACCCAGGAGCAGCATGTGGAAGGGCTCCCTCTGGGGACGCGCGGGGGGCTTTTGATTCCGTACGTGTTTCCTCATGATGGTGATTACGAGGTGCAGATCCGCTTGGCCCGAGATCGCAACGAGCAGGTGGAAGGGCTGAAAAAACCGCACGAGATCGAGGTGATCATCGACCGCGCCCGCGTGGGGCTTTTCACGGTGGCACCGCCGGTCAATAAAAATGCCGAGGCGGTGGATGCTCATCTGAAGTTTCGGGTGCCGGTCAAGGCGGGCCCGCACGAGGTGGGCGTGACGTTTCCGAAAAATCCCACGACGTTATTCGAGACCGAGCGCGAGCCCTTTCTCGCCCACTTTAACATGCACCGCCACCCGCGGAGTGTGCCGGCGGTTTATCAAGTTTCGATTACCGGTCCTTTTGATGTCAAAGGATCTGGCGAGAGCCCGAGCCGGCAGCTGATCTTTGGTCGTCTGCGGATCAGCGAAATCGGTGCGCAGCCCGGGGAGCAAGAAAGTCGTGCCGCGGAGATTCTCACGCCGCTGTTGCGGCGGGCCTATCGGCGGCCGGTGACGGCGGAAGATCTGCGGAAGCCCCTCCAGTTTTTTCGGGAGGGGAGTGCGGAGGGCGCGGGATTCGAGAGTGGGATTGAAAATGCGCTCAGTGCGATTTTGGTGAGCCCGCGGTTTCTTTTTAGGGTCGAGGCGGACCCCGCGGGGAGTGCTCCGGGGAGCATCTATCAAATCAGTGACCTCGAATTGGCCTCGCGGTTGTCCTTTTTTATTTGGAGCAGCCTCCCCGATGATGCGCTGCTCGACGCGGCCGTCCGCGGCGATTTGCGCGATGGGGCACGGCGGGAGCAGCAGGTGCGCCGGATGCTGGCGGATCCGCGCGCGGATAATTTGGTCACCAATTTTAGTGGGCAATGGCTGCATCTGCGGAAGCTGGACGAAGTGACGCCGGATCTCCGGCTCTTCCCTGATTTCGACGATAATCTACGGCAGGCCCTGCGGAAGGAGACCGAGCTGTTTTTTGAGAGTGTCCTCCGCGAGGACCGGCCCATCACGGATCTCTTGCGGGCGAACTATACGTTTGTGAACGAACGGCTCGCGAAGCATTACGGAATTCCGCATATTTACGGCAGTCGGTTTCGGCGGATAACGTTAGAAGGGGCGGCGGCGGCGCAGCGCGGTGGCTTGCTCCGGCAAGGCAGTATTCTTACGGTCACCTCTTACGCGACGCGGACCTCCCCGGTGATTCGCGGGCATTGGATTCTCGCCAATCTCGCGGGGGAGCCGCCGCCCCCGCCGCCGCCAAACGTGCCCGCGCTCGATGCCAACACCGTCTCCGCTGGCCTGCCGATGCGGCAGCGTCTCGCTCAACACCGGGCCAATCCCGCCTGTGCCAGTTGTCATGATGTGATGGATCCGGTGGGCTTTGCTTTGGAAAATTTTGATGCGGTCGGGCGGTGGCGGACGATGGAAGAGCGCACGCCGGTGGACGCTTCGGGGGGCTTGCCGGATGGCAGTCGCTTTATTGGCGTGAGTGCGCTCGAGGAAGGTTTGTTGCGGCGGCCCGAACTCTTGGCTGGCACTCTGAGCGAAAAGCTTTTGGTCTTTGCGTTGGGTCGAGGCATCGAATCTTACGATGCCGCGGCCATTCGGGGGATTATCCGGCGAGCGCAGTCGGACAACTTTCGTTTCTCGGCGTTAATTCTCGGTATTGTTGAAAGCACTCCCTTCCAGATGAGGAAAACCCTATGATCATCACAAAAAAAGCTCTTCCCCGGCGCACGTTTCTACGTGGCATGGGAGCCACCCTCTCGCTGCCCTTGCTCGACGCGATGATCCCAGCGGCGACGGCGCTGGCCGCGACTCCCGCCAAGCCGGTGCGTCGTCTGGGTTTCGTTTTCATGCCGATGGGCTGCGATCAGTCCCGCTGGACGCCGGCGGGGCCGAGTGGAAAGTTGGGTGAACTCTCGCCGATCTTGAGCCCGCTCGCGGGGGTCAAGGATCACGTCACGGCCATCACCAACTTGGAATTGCGGAACGCGTATCCGGGCTCTCACGCCACCTCGAACGCGGCTTTTCTGAGCGCCGCGAAGGCGAAGCACACGGAGAGTTCCGACTATTTTCTGGGTACGACGGTGGACCAGATAGCGGCGCAGCAAATCGGCCGGGGGAGCCAGTTGCCGTCGCTCGAGCTCTCGATGGACATGCTGCAGACGACGGGCCAGTGCGACAACGGCTATGCGTGCGTGTATCAAAATAATCTGTCGTGGTCGACGCCGACGACGCCGTTGCCATCGGAGGCGCATCCGCGCATCGTGTTTGAACGCCTCTTCGGGGAAGGCGGCAATCTGGCCGAGCGGCGCGCCGCCCTGCGCAAACGCGCGAGTCTTTTGGATTGGGTCAATGAGGATATTTCCAGCCTGAAGAGCAAACTAGGTGCGGCCGACCGCGCGAAAGTCTCCGAGTACCTCGACACCGTGCGCGAAGTGGAGCGGCGTATCCAGAAAGCGGAGGCGGATGCCGTGGGTAACCCCTTGCCCGATCTTGAGCGGCCGCTGGGCGTGCCGGCGGGTTATGGCGACCATGCGCGGCTGATGTTTGATCTGCAGGTGCTCGCGATGCAGGCCGACATCACGCGGGTCACGACGTTTCAACTCGCGCGCGAGACGAGCAATCGCACCTATCCGGAAATTGGGGTCGCGGATCCGCATCATCCGCTGTCCCACCACGGCAACGACCCGGAGAAGATCGCGCGTATGGCTAAAATCAATACGTTCCACGTGTCCTTGTTTGCCTACTTCCTGGAGCGTCTCAAGGCGACCCCGGAAGGCAACGGGACGCTGCTCGACCACTCTCTCCTGCTCTACGGCAGCGGTATCGGTAATCCGAATGTCCACGATCATACCAACCTCCCGATTCTGGTGGCGGGTGGCGCCGCTGGTGGCATGAAGGGCGGCCGGCACATCCGTTATGAGGAGCCGACGCCGCTCGCGAATCTCCACCTGACGCTGCTGGACAAGGTCGGCGTCCGTCTGGATGCCTTTGCCGACAGCAACGGGAAAATGGACGAACTCTTCTCCCCCCTGACCGTCTGATGAAGGCGCGGCATGTTGGCAACGGGGCGCGGCAAGCCGGGGCTGGGCGGGGCCTCGCTGGGTGGGCCGGGGTGGCCAGAATCGCGGCGGCTCCGGGGGCGGGTGAAGGTGGCGGGCCGCGACGGTCGTCAGGGTGGAGCGCGGGCGGACGCGCGATTTTGTTGGCGGTTCTGGTCGTGGGGTTTGGCGGGGTGGCTGGTTGGTGCGCGGCGCCCCGCGCGGCGCCGCTGGCTGACGCGATCGAGCGTCGCGACCGGGCGGCGGTCCGGGCATTGCTGGCCGATGCGAACGTGAATGCGGCCCAAGTGGACGGCATGACGGCGCTCCACTGGGCGGTTTATCACGAAGATACGGAGCTGGCCAAAATGTTACTGAAGGCTGGCGCGGTGGTGGGGGCCGCGAATCGTTATGAGGTCACCCCGCTGGCGCTTGCCTGCACGAACGGGCAAGCCGCGATGATCGAACTGCTGCTGGGCGCGGGAGCCGATGCGAACGCGACGCTCCGTGGCGGGGAGACGCCGTTGATGACAGCGGCACGTACGGGGCGGGTGGCGCCGGTCAAGGCGCTGCTGGCGCGGGGTGCGGCGGTCAATACGAAGCTGGCTGGTGGGCAGACGGCGCTGATGTGGGCGGCGGCGGAAGGGCACGTGGCGGTGGTGCAAGGGTTGCTCGCGGCTGGAGCTGATTTTGGAGCGGCGGTGGACACGGGCTTAAACGCGATGCTCTTTGCGGTGCGGGCGGGGCAGATCGACGTGGTCCGGGCGTTGCACGCGGCGGGGGTGGATATCGATGCGGTGACGACGCCGACGCGGACGGGGAACAAGCTACCGCGGAAAGGCACGAGCGCGCTGACGCTGGCGGTGGAGAATGGTCATTTTGAAGTGGCGGCGCTGCTCCTTGATCTAGGCGCGAATCCGAACGATCTCCGCTCGGGTTATGGTCCGTTGCATATTCTCTCTTGGATTCGAAAACCCGATATCGGGGAAGACGAAGGTGATCCGATTCCAGAGGATCACGGCACGGTTACGAGTGAGGAGTTTGTGCGGAAGCTCGTGCTGAAGGGGGCGGATGTTAATCTGCGCCTCACGGGTGGACCCTCCTCGGGCGGGCGGATTAATCGAAAGGGCTGCACGCCGCTGATGCTCGCCGCGGACACGGCCGACACCGCGTTGATGCAACTCTTGGTGGCACTTGGGGCCGACCCCACGATCACCAATGCTGACGGCTGTACGCCGTTGATGGCGGCGGCCGGGCTCGGGACGCGCTCGGTCGAGGAAGAGGCCGGCACAGATGATGAGGCCATCGTTGCCGTGGACTATTTATTGAGCTTGGGAGCTGACATCAACGCGGTGTCGAACCTGGGGGACACCGCGATGCACGGCGCGGCTTTTGCGAACTTTCCCAAGACGGTGAAGCACCTCGATAAGCGAGGTGCTAAAATTGAAATTTGGAATGTGAAAAATAAAAAAGGCTGGACGCCGCTGCTGGTGGCGGAAGGTCATCGTTTTGGAAATTTCAAGCCCTCCTTCGAAACGATTGCGGCCTTTCACGATTTGTTCCGCGCGTATGGGCTGCCGGTGCCGCCGGCGACGCCGCCTGTGCCTGTGGCCGGCTATAAAGCACCCTGAGGCGGGAGCGAGCGCGCGGGCGGGGGCGATAGGGGGGCAAGAGCGCGGGAGCGGGGGGGAGGGCTCCACCCGCGCAAGAACGCCGGGGATGTCGGCGAAAGTGGTCCGCCCAGTCCCCTGTGCGGAAGGGGCGTCTCCTGACTCGGAGCCGCACAGGGGACTGTGCGGACCACTATCTTCACCGCGCGCAAGAACGCCGGAGCTGTCCGCGAAAGTGGTCCGCACAGTCCGCTGTGCGGAAGGGTGGAGCGCGTCACGATATTCTCGGAAGATTGATTCATGATAAATGGGAGGAGCGCGCGGTATGACAGAGGAATGGGGACAGAGGAATAAGGCGCATAGGCGTTAAAATAAGGAATTGCCTTTCTTCGCCTTTTGCGATGGTTTTCGTGGCATGGAAGCACCGCCGTCGCTGCACGACGAGAAGGAATGGCCGTATATATTAACTCTGCTACCGCGGGATCTGGAAGATTCCGCCCGGCAAAGCGAAGCGTTGATGCGCTGCCGCAACGTCCC
>CAMDOF010000275.1 GCA_945903465.1 Opitutus sp. GAS368 | reverse complement strand
ACTGTGCGGACCACTTTCGCGGACATCCCCGGCTTTCCTCCTTGGGCGAAGGCTACCCTCTCTCCCTCCGCAGTCCGAGTTCAGCCTAAAATTCTGCTTTCTTCGCGTAACGTGCGCGTTCACCGACAGCTTTTTCCATCCTGAGCAGTCACCCAATAGGTTACAGTTTTTCCGTGGCTCGATGACCGAAACCGATCCCGCTAGCTGGTTGGTTTGGGAGATGTTCGCCTCGCATTTCCACGCGATTGCGCCCGACCGTTTCCCTGAATGTGGCGGCAGGTGATTCGGCTTTTCGGCCGTTTGCTTCGCTCGGTTCCTGGTCTGCCGATGGGGAGCCCCTGGGACGGGGAGATTCAGGGAAAATGGCCTACTTCCACGGCCGGCGGAGGAGTTCTCCCATTGAGAATGCGTTCAATACCGTGGAGCAAGATTCCCACTGGGCGTCTTCGACCTTGCTGTATTTTACGTCGAAGGGGTTTTTTGTCGCCGTGGTTCGGTCGATCAGTTCGAGGGCTTTGGCTTCGTCGTGTTCGGCAAGTTGCACCCAGACGTCTTTCAGGGTGTCGGGGATTTGGCCAAACAGGGTGTGAATCGCCGCCAGGCGGCTGGAGAGTAGGTTGTGGACGCGATCTTCGACGGAGCCGCGGTACCGTAGGTTGGCGATCCACACTTCTTCGCGAAGTTGGCCGATGCGCTGGATGCGGCCCTTGCGTTGTTCGAGGCGCGTGGGGTTCCACGGCAAGTCGATATTGATGAGCGTGCCGAGGCGTTGGAGGTTGAGGCCTTCGGAGGCGGCATCGGTGCCAAAGAGGATTTTTAGCTCTCCCGCCCGCACGCGTTTTTTGAGGGTTTCGCGGTCGCAGCGTTGGAATACACCCGCACGCCAGAAGCCGGAACGGTTACTGCCGGCGTAGAGCCCGATGTCTTTTGAGGCGAAGGAATCGTGTTTCGCCAGCTCCGCGCCGAACCAGCGGACGGTGTCGTAGTACTGAGAAAAGAGGATGCACCCGAGATCGGCCCAGCTGCCCTCGGCGTCTCTACGCTGGCCGAGGATGTAACCGAGCACGCTTTCCAATTTCGGATCGCGGTTGCCACCCTGACGAAGCAGATCGCGGATGCGTTGGAGCGAATGCACTTCGTCGACGCTGAAATCATGGAAGGCGCTTTGCCCGTTTCCGGTGTGAACAGGCCAGAGTTCGGCGTCCTCCTCTTCGTCGGCATCGTCCTCCTCGTCGGCATCGAGAGGTGACTCGGCATCTTCACCGAGCAGTTTTAGCACGGTCTTGAGCCCCGATTCCATCGAGCTGCCGATGCGACGGAGCAGCAAGGTGCGGAAGAAGCCGGCGCTGCGGACTCGTTTTTTGAGGAGGTCGCAGAAGTGCTCGGCCTCCTGGTAGGCATCGTGGAGATAGCCGCTGAGGACGATGGCGCTTTCGGGGTCTTCGCCGAAAAGACGGACAGAGACTCGGGGCAGGTAATAGCTGCCGGTCGCCGGGTTGATCGTGCTTTCCAAGTAGCCACGCGTGCGGCGAACGATGCAGCGGAGCAAAGGATTGAACGTCGTGCCGTAACCTGGGAGGAGACCGTTCTCGAAGGTGACGCGCCGGATGGCCGCAGGGAGCCGGTCGAAGGCCTCCGACGTTAATTGCCACTTGGTATCGGTCGCACCGAGGCGGGAGCGAATTTTATCGAAGGCCTCGCCCTCAGTCTTGGCCGGAAGCGGGTCGCGCACGTATTCCCAGCCTGCGTGACCCTCGATAGGCACATTGCTCATGCCCGTGGCGACGGCGAGGCAATGGCTCGGCTGGCTCCATTTGCTGGTGCGGGTGGCGCCGCCCAAGACGCCATCGTTGCCTTGCGAGAGGGCGTAGAGGAGATCCCAGGCCTCGACCGGGTGAAGTTGCACCGGGGTGGCGGTGGCGAGGAGCATGCTTTTGGTGCGCGAGCCAATGAGACGCAGGAATGCCAGAAGCTTGTTGGGCTCGGCGGGGGCGTCGATTTCGTCCTCGGAGGCGTCCACCTTGGGCAAAGTGCGGCGGCGAGCGCGGTGAGCTTCGTCCACGATCACGCAGGTGTAGGTGCGGGAGAGCAGGCTCTCGATAACCTCACGTTTGCCGCGCACGACGAGGCCTTGGGAAACGAGGCCGATGCGGCGCGGGCATTTGCCGAGCGCGCGGGAGGCTTCGTCGGCCGGGTATTCAAGGCCGTTTTCGTCCACCCAGGACTTGCCAGTCCAGCGCGCCGAGGGGAGTTCCAGCAACTCCATCAATTCGCCCTGCCATTGTTGGAGGAGCGGCTTGGGGGCGAGGACGAGAATGGGGCCGCCATCGGGTTCATCGAGCGCCATGAGCAGCGCGGCCATGGCGAGCTGCACGGTTTTGCCGAGGCCGACCTGATCGGCGAGGATGAGGCGAGCGCCGCCGAGGCGGTGACGTTCCAGCGCGAGGCGGGCGAAGTATTTTTGATGAGGCCAGAGGCCTTGGTCGCGGCGATAGACGGGAGTCTCGACGGCGGCGGCAGCGGCGGCCTGTTCGACATCGACGGTTTCTTTCCAATCAGCTGGCTCAACGACGCGACGCGAGATGATGCGCTGCACGTCTTGCACGATGAAAGGGCAGCAGGAGAGATCGACGGCGCGGGGATCTTCCCAAAGCGCTTTGAATTCTTCTTCGACCCAGCGAATCGAATCGGGGCTGTCGTCCTCCCAGAGCAGTTCGTAGTTAAGCTGCCAGGCGGACTTGCTCTCGTTGACGCTGCCGAGAAAGGCGGTGGCGGTGCCGTCGGCGCGGCGGATGAGGCCCGCTTTGCCGTGGATCAGGCCGAAGGCCGCGTCGGGGAGGACGCGGACGGTGAGCTTGCCGCTGGTGAGTGCATCATAGAGCGCGCGGTAGCGCGGGATGGCGCTGGGCGGCGCGTCCTCTGGGCGCCCGGCACACCAACTTCGACGCAAGGCGGCTTGGGCGGCCGAGGCGGTGGCAAGATCCTGCGGATCGCAGTCGGAATTGCAGATGATGCGGATGGGGCCGTTGACGCCGGCGAGCGCCTCGCCGGCGACCTCGAAAAGGCTGCTCCGAAAATATCCCGCAATGCGGTCGTAGCTGACCGCTCCCGCCAATCGTTGTTGAAGCACGTCCTTGTGGAGGCGAGTGCGGCGGCTGGAGTGGCGTTGGAGCATGGCGAACGCTCAGGTCGGTTTCTTGGTCGAGTGCCGGGTTGGCTTGCGCGGGGCAGGCAGCGTTTTGGGCGGTATCCCTAACCGGAGCGTTTCGAGTTCCCGATCCAGCTCCTTGCGCAGCTCCGCTTCACTGGGCAGGACGAGCCGGTATTTCGAGGCGAAGATCTTCTTGTTTCCGTGGAGCACGGAATACCGCACCACGGTCTCGTCCTTGTTCGCGCAGAGAATGATGCCGACGGTGGGATTGTCGCCCGGCCCGCGGCGCTCATTGTCATAGAGGCGCACATACATATCCATTTGCCCGATGTCCTGATGGGTGAGCTCGCCGGTCTTGAGATCGAACAGCACGAAGCATTTGAGCAGGTAGTTGTAGAAAACCAGGTCGAGATAGAAATCCTTGCTCTCGGTGCTGATCCGTTGCTGGCGCGCGACGAAGGCGAAGCCCTTGCCCAATTCCAGGAGGAAGGTTTGCAGATTGTCGAGGATCGCATCCTCGAGCTTGGATTCGAGCAGGCGCCCCGTGCCCGGCAACCCGAGGAACTCGAGCAGCACCGGATCGCGCACGAACTCGCGCGGCGACGGCGCAGCGTCCGCGAGTTTCTGGTTTGCCTCCTGTACGACCGCCCGGCGGTCCTTGCTGGCCAGCAGTCGTTCGTAATAAAGCGTGCCGAGCTGTCGTTCGAGTTGGCGCGTGCTCCAGTTTTGCTGTTCCGCCTCCGTCGCATACCATTCGCGGGCATGGGGATTTTCCACGCGGAGGAGCAGGCGGTAGTGGGTCCACGCCAATTTGGGACGCACCGCGTTCCAAATTGGAAAGGCGAGGTAAAAGGCCCTCATGTTACGAAGGTTTCTCTGGTCGAAACCGGCCCCGAATTCCGCCGAGAGGCGCTCCGAAACCTGCGCCAACAACCTGGCGCCATATTCCGCCTTGGCACGGCCACCTTGTTCGAACTCGACAATGTGCCTGCCCACTTCCCAGCACGTGCGAACCTGCACGACGTCCACCGCGCGCAGGGCTTGCTGGCGCGCCTCGACGATGATCGCGCGCAGCTCGCCGACGAGGGCGGTGAAGGCGGGTTGGTCAGATTTCACGGAGTTTTTTGACCACGGATTACACGGATTACACGGATAAAGACAGGGATTTGAGTGGTTTGGTATACGCGCTATTCGTGTAATCCGTGATCAAAACGGTTTGGTTCAGCGCACGACGCGCTTCCATTCGAGTTTGGCGTGACGAAAATTAAGCAGGAGCGCCAAGCGTAGCTCGGTAATAGCGAGATAGCCGGTCATTTGAGCAAGGTGGGTATCGGTAAAGGCGGTTACGACCTTGGGGTCCACGATGACCGCGTGATCGACGATCAGATCCGGGACCAAGGTGCCGATGAGCTCGCCGTCGTAGTGCACGGGGAAACGGCGTTGCTGCTCTCCGATGCACCCTTGCTTGCGGAGTTCGATGACGAGGGCGTTTTCGTAGAGTTTCTCGTCAAGGCCGGGCTTGAGGGTGTTGAGCACGGTCATGGCCGCGCCGATGATTTTGTGACTGAGTGCTTCTTCGATCATAGACGGTTTGCTCAGCCTTCGTCATTCCTGAGGCGGCCGGCGAGGAGGCGGGCGGCGGCGGAGTCGTTGGCCCAAGCATCCATGCCGGCGGTGTTGCCGAGGTTGGCCAGCCATTCGAGGAGCGCCAAGAAACGCTCGCGGTGCTGCCAGTAAACGCCGGGGCCGTAGGTATCGCGTAGGTATTGGCGGCCGGGCTCGGGATCGTTGCTCGCCGCCACGGTTTCGCGGATGGCGAAGAGGAGGTGACGCAGCGAGGTGGCAGCGAAGGGATGCGGTCCACTGCCCGATGCTCTCCCACGACGCGACGGGAGCGCGCCCGTTGCCGGGGCTGCCCCACCCGGTTGCGCAAGCAGAGTCGCCCCAAATCCGGACGCGGCGTGCATGGTGGCGCCGTTGGCTTTATCGGCCCTGAGGAGGGGCTTAATGTCGGCGACGCCGAAGCCGCGCGCCAGCTCCTCATACATGCCGTTGCGGCGCTCGCCGCGGCTTTCGATGTCGAGGGCGCGGAGGTAGTAGCGCTCCACGAGGGAGAGATCGCGCCAGACCGACTCCAAGCCCTGCGGAATGAGCACGTCGCAGGCAATCCCCAAGGCCCGTTCGATGACGGTTTGGAAATCGCTCTTCTGGTGCTTTGCCCGCACCGCAAAAACTTCATGCTCCACTTCCTTGCCATCGAGGTTGCCGTATTGGGTAAGCACCTTGAGCGCGGCGGCGTAAGCGGCCAGTTGGTAATCCGCATCGTTGAAGTTCGGTTCGCCGCCTTCATCGAGCGCCTGCATGGAGGCAATCTGCCGCTTCACTTCGTCTTCGACCAGCGGATAGACCTCGTCGAGGAAACCGGGCTCGTTGGCGGTGCGCTTCCGCAACACGAGACAAACCGTGCCTTGGACATAGTTGCCTTTCTTGATGCCCACGGCTTCGGTTTCGGTGCTGATCGTCCAGGCCGCGGTGGCTTTCAAGCCCGCCGCCCAGAGGATCATCCCGAGGTCCGCCCAGACGGCAGGGTCCTGATGGGTGAACATGACCATCTGCATGCCGTTGTCGGGCATGTGCTTAGCGAGGTTCTGGTAAATCTCCACCATCGAACGGCGGAAGTCCTCGCCATCGCCGCGCACCGCCAGTTTAGCGCGAGCATCGGGGATCCATTCGGGAAAGGCTTTAGCGAGTTGCTTGTCATACCACGCGAGAAAGAAGTCACCGAGTTCGTGGTAGTTGACCGCGTCGGCGTAGGGCGGGTCGGTGATCCAGAAGTCGCAGGCGTCGCGGAGGTCGCGGGCGTCTAATTGCGTTAATTTTCCAAGCAGACCGAAATTATTTTCGCTGGTGTCACCGAGGATTGAAAAAGTATCACCCAACTTGCTAAGCGCTCTTGCCGAGTAGTTGAAATGACAGTTCAAAGCTTGATTGTAGAAAACTTGATTCCCCTTCTCGTTCCCGGCGTGAAACATCCAGGCACTGAGTCGTGAGTTCCAATCAGCCATCCTGCCCAACCCCAACAAACACCCCACCCGCGCCGCCTTCGTGTTCGCCAGCTTCCCGCTGATCTCCGCCAGCAACCCATGCGTCAACAACTGCCTCGGCGTAAACAAATGGTGCCAGAAGGTCCAGCCGCGCTCGCGATATAGGCGTGCGGTTTCGTCACCGCCCTCAGGAATCGCCTTCGACGGAATAAACCCCTCGCGTTGCCACTCCGCAAAGCGTTCACGAAGCAGTTCCAGCACCTTGGTTTCCCGCGCGAGGTCGGCGGCCT
>CAMDOF010000274.1 GCA_945903465.1 Opitutus sp. GAS368 | reverse complement strand
GCGCGTGGTGCGGAATGCGCGTGGTGCGGAATGCGCGTGGTGCGGAAGGCGCGTGGTGCGGAATGCGCGCGTGAGGCGGAATGCGCGTGGTGAGGAATGCGCGTGGTGAGGCGGGAGCGTGCCGTGTCGGGCGCGGGCGGGAGGGACTGAGCAGCCGCCGATCCGGTGGGCTGGGCGAATTAGCGAACGCGACGCACGCGCACGGCGACGGAGTCGCGGTTGAGGCGCAGCGCGAAGGCGCCCAACGGGCGGGCTTCGATGATCACCGACTGGCCGAGGATTTCGTAGGGAATTTGCTCCTGCCCTTCCCAAGACTGGCCGTTCTCGAGCACGAAGCCATTGGCACCGCGCATAGCGGTTACCTTGGCGAGCATGGGTGGTTGGGCGCGCCAGTCGTTGGGATCTGATTTTCCGCCGATGCCGAATTTTTCCCAAAACCGGGATTTCGCGGCGGCGGTTTGCGCCGGGGTGGCGTCGGCGGGGGTGAGGTCGCGGCTCGGGGCGGTCGCGATCGGGGTAGCGAGCGCGGTGGTCTGGGCGGCTGCAGGCGTGGCTCGAGCGATGTCCGGAGTCGCGAGTGTGCTCGGCGGGGCGGAGATCGAACTCGTGTGACGGATGAGGGCGGCGTCGATCACGCCAATTTGATCGGGCGACAAACCTTCAAGTCCAGCTCGGCGCCACTCGGCTTCGGAGAGAATATTCTTCAGCCCGGGAAAGCGTTCGTTGGCGATCGTGGTTGAGGCGAGTAAAACGGAGAGCCAGAGGCGAACAGTCGGTAAGTGGCGAGAGAGCATGGTGGCGAGGGACGGAGTGGGCGGCGGTGGGGAGGGGAATCTGCTGGGGAGCGTGCGGGCCGGCAGGAGCTTGGGCGGGAGGACGGGAGGGCGGAGAAGGCGGCGGCAAAAGGGGCGTTGCGGGTGGAGCGGCGGGTCAGCACGAGGGTCGCAATACTTTCAATGGGGCGGTCCTCCATCGGGCACTACGCGGGAAGGGTGCGCGGTTTTTGGCCATTGATGGCGTGATAGAAGGGGTCGTCGGGAAGAATGGAACCGGCGTGAACGATCGCGCCGGTGAAGGCAGATTTATAGATCGCGGTGAGAAACTCCAAGGTGCGGCGGGCCTCGGCGCCCGAAGTGAGTGGCCGCCGATTGGCATCCATGTCGTCCACCAGTGCGCGGAGTTGCGCGGTATGGGTAGAACCGACGTCAGGTGGAAAAGTCTGCCAGGCTTGGAGCAGGCCTTCGTCTTGAGCACCCGGAGCGAGCGTGAGGCGCCAGTTTTCCCGGGTGTAACTGTAAAGGTGAGTGAGTTCGATGGTCGCCTTTTGATAATCGAGGCGGATGGATGTTTCCTGACGCGGGCTGAGCGCGCTATTAACGATGGAGGCGACGGCGCGGTTGGCGAACGTCACGATGGCCATAGAAACATCTTCGACCTCGATGGGGCGATCGAGGGTAGCGGCGACGGCGCGGACTTCGGACCAATCGCCGAGGAGATGGAGCAGGTGATCCATGGCATGGATGCCGAGGCTCATGGTGGGGCCGCCGAGTTCTGCCCAAGTGCCACGCCAAGGCGAAGCGTAATAGGCGGGGTCGCGAAACCACAGGGTGTTACAGACCGCGACGAGGGGACGCCCGAGCTGCCCCGCATCGGCGAGGCGGCGGAGATGAGCGGTCGATGACGCGAAGCGCATTTGAAATACGCAGGTCGTGGTACGTCCCGTGCGGCGCTCGGCGGCTTCAATCGCGTCAAATTCAGCGAGCGAGCCACATAACGGCTTTTCGCAAAGTACCGACGCCCCCGCTTCCATGGCGGCGATACTCATGGTGGTGTGTTGCCCCGGGGGCGTGGCGACAATCACCAGGTCCGGGCAGGTCGCGCGGAGCATCTCGGCGTAGTCGGTGAAAATCGCGGGGATATGCAACCGTGCCCCGAAGGTCCGCCCGCGAACCTCATCGATATCGCTGGCGGCAACGAGCTGGACCCGACCTTGGCTATCTTCGATCGCGCGGACGTGGGCTTCGCCGATCCCACCGGTACCAACGAGCACCGCGCGGTAGGTTTTTAGAGGCGGTGTGATCACGTGGGGTAATTGATCGAGTTAAATCGGGCAGGGGCCGCGGAGATCGTGGCGCGGCGCGGGTTGCGGTGGCGGGTTTCGAGTTCAGGGGTGGCAGTCACGATGGCAGAGGGTTTCGGGCTAGTTCGGTCCGCGGGCGGCGAGGCTGGTCAAAGTTGGCTGGACTGAAAGCTGTCTGGGCGGGCGGGACGCGCCACGCCCCGCCGGGGTCGAGGGCTCGGTCATTTCAGTGGAAGGCGGTGAAGGTGGCCCGCTGGCGCTCGGTGCACAGCTTGGCGTTTAAATCTGCTCGCGCCCGGTTTTCCAAAGGCGCGTGACCGCGACGGCGGGTGCCTCGCTGCCGCGGACGTCGCTGAGCCCGCTGGTGCGCTCGTTGCGGGTGTTCTTAATGCCGGCAGCTTGTCTTCGACGAAGGCGTCGACGTCGCCGCCAAGCAGATTCATGCGCCGGTGCGAGCCCGCGAACACCCTGATGCCACCGAACGCGGAGGCGATGTCTTCGCGGGGGACCCATGGTCTCATGGGTTGATGAGGATCTCGCCCCAAGGGGGGCAGATTGCCTGGGGAGTGGGGGCCTTTTTCGGGGACGAACGCGCGCATTGGGTCCGTCGGCCCGCTCGTCAGGTGGACTTCCTGGCCACACGAATGAAGAGGATCGGCGGTCACGGGCGTGTTCATAGTTAAGACCATGACATTCTTAAAAAAAAGGGAAGTCAGCTTTGCGCGAGCCAGCCCTCGGGCCAGTGCGTGCCTGGGACGGGGCGCCAGTAAATGGCGCGATCGATCCGCGGCGGGTGGTGTCGGAATTCCTCGGTGAGACGTACCTTGGTACGCAGGTGAGTGACCAGATTCTCGCCGTAGAAAAAGGTATTTTCGCCGACGCTGGAGACCGCCATGAACTCAGTTGGCGAGGTTTCGATTAACTGAATGAGATCCCGAATGTTGGTCAGTTCGAGGTCGATGGTCGATTGCAGTCGGGTTGCATGTTCGGCTTTGGTGGCGGTGTCAGTGGCGGGATCGAGGTAGCCGTAGACGTGTTCGCACCAAGCGCAGACGTTGCGCAGTGTGGTGCTCCAGTGGAGGTAACCGCGGACCCGGTCGTGGAGATCGTGAAACGCGGCGTGCAGGGGGGCGAGTTGGGCCAGTTTTGCGGTGAGGGTGTGGAGGCGCGGCAGGAGCTCGCGGTCCATGTCGGCCGCCATTTTGGCGCCGCTTTCCTGAGTGATGAGATCGAAGAGCACGTCCTTGCCGAGATCGTTGAGACCGGGGTTGTTGTTTTGGAAGCAGCCATGGCGTTCGTAATATTGGCGCTCGGCGGCGGGGACTGCTTCGAGATCGGGAACGAACGGTCGGTCCCACGTGCGTTGCCAACAGAAGCCGAAAACGCAGTAGAGCGGTACGAGCGGTTGCCAAATGAGCGCCTCTTCAAACTCGCTCCAGGCCGCGACGAGTTCAGGTGCCTGGTTCGCGCCGACAAAGCGCGTCGCCACGCCGGTCAGGACGTCGTCAATCCTGCGCTCGGGAAAAAATTGGGCCGCTTGCAGTGCCGCGGGGTTGGGCCAGTACGGTGTCTGGGCGGTGTTGGCTAAGCCGCCGAGACAGCTGATCCGGTTAATGCCACTGGCGGCGGCCGCCTTGAGCTTGGCGTGGATCAAGCGCGGAAACGGCAGGCCAAGGAGGGGTTCGTGGTTCATGACTCCGGAAGCGGAGTACTGCAATACGGGATCCGTGCCTTGAGCCCGAGCCTGCGTGAGCGCGGTGGCCTCGGCCGCGTCCATCGAATCGTGAAAAAGACTGCCGGCGACGCCAAGGTTTTCCGCGTACTTAGTATGTGGATACGGAAGGGAGTAGCCGCGCACGAGGAGCGAGGGGGCCTCGTAGCTTACGTGGGAATCCATGCCGGCTTTGATGTGATCATGTTCCACTTTGAAAGGCTCGATGCGGAGGATGACGTCAAAATCCGGATTTAATTCCGCGGCCGCGTTGCGCAGATTATGGAGGAAGCGCACGATGCTTTTACCAGCGGCCTCCGCGACTTTGTCGTGATTTCGCCACTCGCGGATCATGTACGGCCCGCCATTGCGGCCGACGTAGAGAGACGCGGTGTGCTCGAACCCCGAGCCGCTATCATTGGTCCACACCGACATATAGGAAAGATCGGGGACGGCGCGGATCAGCTTTTGGAGGGCCTCGCGATAGTGCCGCTGCACGATCGGATGGTCTTGCGCCATTGTGAAGCGGGGAAGGCGGGAGCGAAAAGGGTGGTCAACTCGGGCGCCTCGCAAAGTCGGATATTTTTGGAAAAAACGCTCGGGCATCGTCCGCGGTTCGAACATGCAGACGCCCGGTTTGAGCCCGTAGCGCCGCCCGTAATCGGCCAGTTTTTTTAAGTGATTGAGATTGGCGTCGAGGTAAAGCGCCGGCCACAGCCCTTGGGTCAGCTCGGTGTCGAGGAAGTGGTTAAAGCCGGGGAGGTACGTGTAAAACTGTGAATAATACTCGTGAGCAACGAGGTCCTCGTGCGGAAAGTGGGCCTGCAATCCGTTGACCTCGCAATGGGTGAACCCGGCCTCGGCCAGGGTCGCGACATAGTGCTCCGGATCGAATCCGCGCGCCGAGCGCCAGTATTGAGTGTAACAGGCATCCCAATGGGGGCGGTGCCATCCGAAGGTCGCCGGTAAAAGGAGGCCGGCGGCGAGTTTTTCCCGAGTAAAGCCACTCACCCCATTGGCCAGCAGGCGGACCGCCGCAAAGAGGAAGGAGCCGTGCGTCGCAATGACTTCGCCGGTACCGTCGTCGGCGATGCGGAGCCAAGTCCACGCTGATTTTCCGAGGGTCGCCGGCGGGAGGGCGCTCGTCCACCCGCGACTGGCCAAAGCGAGGTTCACCCCCGGACCGGGACGTTCCACGGCCTCCGCACGCACCCCCGCGAAGCGGGCGAGTTCACTTGCGGCGGTGATTTCACCTGGGCTGGCGGCAACCGAGAAGAAGACGGCGGGAATCGCGGCGGGGGAAAGATCGTTCATGAAAAGAGGTCGGTACCGTTGCACCCTCACGTTGAAGTTTCTAGAGTCAAAATGAACGTGGCTGAAAATTTCTACGACGCCGGGCAGCGCCGGGCAGCGCCGGGCAGACTTCGATTCGGGGATCCGCGGCGCGGGACGAGGCGAGTCGTGGCCCACCCGCGCCGGCCTTGATCAAATTGGCCGAGGGGGTGACGCGGTCGCCGCGGGCGGCGCAGCGGCGCGGGTCTGCGGCGCGACCAGTCGGAAGCGACCGGGCGGCGGGATCGAGTGGCGAAGCGACTGAGTGACGCGGGGGGGCTCTCGCCGTTTATTATCGGCCCAGATATTTATCTCGGCCGCGGACGAGCGCCTCGATTTTCCGATCGGCGATGGAGCGTTTGAGCATCCAGAAGCCGCAATCGGGATGGACCCAGCCGACGCGACCCGCGCCCACTTTTTTCTCCACCGCTTCGATGCGGGCGGCGACTTCATCCGCGGTTTCGATGTGGTTCACCTTGATATCGATGACGCCGATGCCGAGCGTGATTTTTTTATCGATATGTTTGAGTGCATCGAGGTCCTGTTTCGGCCGGTGCGCGAGTTCGAGAACGAGATGGTCGGTGTGGAGCGCGTTGAGGAAATCGAGTAATTTCTGCCAGTTGCCTTTTTGGATGGTCTGACCCCCATAGTTTCCGAAGCAGAAGTGCACGGCGCGTTCGATCCCGGGATCCATGGCGTCGAGGACTACATTCATCGACGCGGCAGCGAGGGGGCCATCGGCGGGGTTGCCGGGTATGTTGGCCTCGTCGACCTGGAGGCACGGAGCGGGTAGCCGTGGCATCTGGGCGGCGATGACCTCCGCGAGCGCCATCGTCAAGCGGTCGAAATCCCCGTAGTGGTGATCGAGCAGAGTACGCGCGAGCATGTAGGGACTGGTAACGGTGAACTTGAAGGGTCCGCCGGCGACGACCGCGGCGCGTTGGCAGTCGGCCAACAGGTTGAGGCTGCCCTCGCCGAGAGGGCCCGTGACCACGCCCGCGGGTTTGCGGCGGAAGCCCATCGGGTGGTGTCGGGAGAACTCATCGGTAATCGACCGACCCACCACGGACGAAATGCCGGCCATCGGCCGGATGAAGTATTCGATCATGCCGTTGGTGTCCGGGTGGTTGACGTCGAACCGGTAAAGTTCGCCATCCGTGGGCAGATCGATGCCCGCTTGTCGTTGAATATCGAATACCACGCGGGTCGCGTCGATCACGGCCTGCTCACTCGGGAGAGCGGCGAGCCAGTCGGGCACCGGGTAGGAGCCAACCGTGGTGGTTAGAATGCGTGGGGACTTGGGCAGTTTGGGTAGCGACATGAAAATTTTCTGGAGGGCCTGGCGGTGCAGGGCGAGCTTTGTCGGCTGGTTCTGCTTGGTGATCAACCTCGGAGTCGGCGTTGGCGGAATTTAATGCGGGCCGTCGGCCTTGTTCGGCGGATGCGATTAACACCCTGCTGAGGTGGGGGCGCCGTCCCCCGTGGGTCATAGGCGTTAAAATAAGAAGTCAGGCCGCTCTGGCGGTTGGGCGCGACTTTGCAAACCAACGAGGAATCCCGGCCGGTTTGCGCCGACGTGGAGAATTTTGCAGACGGCGAAGTTGTTCCTCACTGCGAATCATCCGCCATGCGCCG
>CAMDOF010000273.1 GCA_945903465.1 Opitutus sp. GAS368 | reverse complement strand
ACCCTCAGCCGCAGTCGTTGGCATATTGAACAATACTTCCAGCGCGCCAAAGACGACCTCGGGTTCGACCATTTTGAGGGCCGCTCGTGGACCGGGTTTCATCATCACCTGGTTCTTACTGCACTGGCCTACTTGTTCATTCTCACGGTTCACGCACGCGCCAAAAAAAAACTTCTGGTGCGACGTGGGAACAGACGCTGCGGGCGATCCAGCCGTGGCTGGTGAGATCGACCGGCTCCTGCTTTTGCTGCGGCAGCAAATTTAACGATATTGTGGTCGTTGTCACCTAACGTAGTAATACCAGGGGTCGGGCTCACTTTCAAGACCGGACGGGGCTTGGCGAGGAGCGCCGCCGGCAGCGGAATCTGCTCACGACGAACCGCTCTCAAAATCATCGAGCGGGCGGCGGGGAAGACTCAACTCGGGATTGCGAGGAGAGCCGATCTGGGGCAAATGCAGACCGAGCGAGCCGCCCGAGTCATTGAACGACTCCTAAAAGCACAAATAATCGATAGAAGCATTTGATCCCGCAATCGATTGCGGGCGAGAGATCTAGGGCGGGCCTTAATCGTTGCTTTCCTAGTCGTAAGTTCAAGTCCGGCGTAATACGTTGTCCAACTTGCCTCGACCCTGCGAGCAACCCAACCGCACTAATATAACACTATGAGAGACGATTATCTGCAAAGCGCGCTCAAGGTCATTGATGATCCTAATATCCTCGTCAATGTCATCTCCCGACGGGTGAAACAACTCCGGCGAGGCAACCGCCCGTTGGTGGAATCTTTGGAGAAGCTTTCGGCCGAGGACACCGCTCTCCGCGAGGTTGCTGAAGGCAAAATTACTTACCAGTTGGCGACCCCAGAAGAGTTGGCCCGGCTCCGCTAGTTTCCAACTTCCGCACTAAATCTGGAAGGAGGGCGGAGCGGGGGATTGGGAGAGGTGCAACCGGTCCGATCAGCGCTCCGCTTTTATACTATCAGGCCGGCCCCAGATCACCTTTTATTGCTTGGTTTTTTTCGCCGCACCAAGCGCTGGGGGATCGGCTCGGGCAGGATCTGAAAGCAGGCGCGGCGCCACGGGTACCACACCCTGATCTCCCTGAGAAATCATCCACGCGGTCACTTCCGCGCGCAAAGCCACGAGTCTTTCGCGATGAAGCGGATCTGCGGCGAGGTTTTTTAACTCGAGAGGATCTGATTGGAGATCATATAGTTCCTCGCGCGGGCGTTCGTGATAGCGCTGCACGAGGATGGCGGCGGTGGGGTCGGTTTTCGCTTTTTCTACCCAACTGGCAAAATAGGGACCGGCGTCATTGCCCTGAACGATGTCGACGTGGGTCGAGAAATAGTACTCAGGGTGGAGATTGTGAAGGTATTTCCAGTCGGCGGTACGCACGCTCCGAGTCGGATAAATGTTCATGCGACCGTCGTTTGAGTGGGTGGTAAATATGCGGTCGCGATGGGAAAGTGACGGCTGCAGTAAAACCCCGTGAAAGGAACGACCATCGATTCCCGAAGGCGCGCGGCCACCTGCGACCTCGACCAAAGTCGGCAAAATATCGATCCAGCTGACCATCGCGTGGGTGCGTCCTCCTTCGGCGATTTTGTGCGGCCACACCGCCAACATCGGCGTGCGAATGCCGCCGTCGTAGCAACTCCATTTAGCGAAAGGCCACTGGGCGCCGTGGTCGCTGGTATGAAGAAAAAAGGTATTTTCTCCGAGTACGTCCTTTGCTGCATCGAAGGCCGCCCCTAACTCCGTATCCATCCGAGTAATCGCCGCGAGATAACGCGCGCGCGATACCCGCGTAGTCGGCGTGTCGACGTGATTGCGCGGGATCTTCAGGGTGTCAGGCTGAAACTCATCGCCTCCTACCGGCCAAGGAACGTGGGGCCAATTGGTGCCGAGAAAGAGACAGAGGGGACGATCGCTTTTCCGTGCTCGCAGCCAGCGAATGCCCTCTGGGATCGCGTCATCTTCATGATATTTGTCATAGGCAAAAAAATCGAAGCCATAATCGCTCGTATGTTGATAATGGGAGACCTTCCCGAACGATACGACCTCGTAGCCGAGATCCTTGAGATAAGCGGGGAGTTTTTTGATCTCTGCCCGGGGTTTGGCGTGATTGGACTCGGCGCCATTACGAGCGGGCATCAGGCCGGTTAGGAGAGCCGCGCGACTGGGTGCACAACTCGGCGAGGCGACAAACGCATGCGTAAATGTGAGCCCAGCACTGGCAATTCGCTGCATCTGCGGCGTTTTCACCTCAGTCGATCCGTAAACGGTGGAGTCGAGTAAACTATGATCATCCGATAAAAAGACGACGATATTAGGCGTCGCGGCAGCGCTGGCTAAGCTGGCGGCCAAAACCCCACCAGCGTGGGAAGCTGCGAGCACGCAAAGGTAAAAGAGCGAAACGAAACGGAGAATCATTGAAAACTAAGTCGGGCAGGTGGCGGGATTTGGCGGGGGCCTGGCGTGATCCCCGAAAGCCGCAGGCAGGAGCGTCAACGCGGGCCGGTCAAAATGGCAACCGCGATCGCTGAGGCATAAACCTTTCCGCGGGATCGGCCGGAAATCACGGGATTGGGCGGTAGCACCAAGCCCACTGGGAGCGCGAATTGCGCTCCCAGTAGTATAGTGACCAAAAAAGGCGGAAACTTTTGGGAGGAGGCGATTGGGGACCGAGCGCCGATAAGATTCGGGCTTCGATTTACCGGGCAGCCGCAAGCCTCAACGAGTGGCTGGAGCACTCCACGCTGGCGCTGGCGGCTGGGGGAATTTCCAGACTTCATGGACGTTGGTATTTACTTCAAAGTGAGCGTCTAAAAAGATTGCCTATTGACACCGCACAAACTGCCGCGCTGCCTCACAGGGTCGTTATTCCCCCACGATGATCTCCCCAAAAACCAAGAGTGGCGGAGCGCTCCGCGGGGAGGAGTGCGACTTTTCAATCAGGGCGTGCTGAAGGCCATCTCCGCCAGTATTCAGAACTTTAGCGCGATAAAATCCGAAGTTCGGGGCGTCCGCCCTCCCCGTTTAGTCCCACCCACCTCCAAATTCTCACACCCTGAAAATAATCCATGGCTCCTCAGATAGGCAGAGCCTCCGTCCGAAACCTAAATTCATTTCACAATTTATATGAACATAGCATCCGTCTGCCGATTCGCGTTCGGTCTTGCGAGCAACTCCTGCCGACCAGATCCATTTTCTGGCTGGTTGATCAACCCTAGGTCATTCGCCAAAACTCTCCGCAAGCGCGTTGTCCTAGCCTGCCTCATCGGACTCAGTTTTTCAAAGCTTGGGGTGGCGCAATCAGCGACCACTGGAAGAATCACCGGCTCGGTATTTAACCCCGCCACCCAGAAATATGTCACGCGAGCGGAGGTCAAGGTAGAGGGTACCGATCTCGTTGTTTTCTCTGACAACGATGGCTCCTACGCGCTGGCCAACGTGCCAAGCGGAGAGGTGGGGCTGATCGTCACCTACACGGGCTACGACGTGGCCATCAAAAAGGTCGCTGTCCAGGCCGGTCAAACCACCCTCCAAAATTTTGAACTTAAGGGCTCGATTTTTCAGGTTGGGGGACCAGGGAAACTCGGCGCGGACGAAAGCGTTGTGAGGCTGGCTCAATTCATCGTCTCGGACGAACGCGAGGGAAATGCCAAGGCTATTATGGAACAACGCGCTGCGGTGAACATGAAGAGTGTGGTCGCGGCAGACAATTTCGGTGCGATGACGGGCGGAAATATCGGGGAGTTTATGAAATATCTGCCCGGCATCGTGATGGATTATACGGACGCCGACGCCCGAGCCATCCGCATAAGTGGCCTCGATCCAAAATATGCGGCGGTAAGCATTGACGGCATGCGAATGGCGTCGGCGGCGTCGGCGGGTTTTGGGGCCACCACCCGACAGTTTGAATTTGAACAGGCCTCACTCACGAACATCGAATCGATTGAGGTGAATAAAACCCTCACCGCCAGCATGGACGCCGATGCGCCGGCCGGCACGATGAATATGCGGAGTAAAAACGCCTTCGAGCGTAAAGGGCGTGAGATTACGGCGCAGGTCGGTTTGACGGCTAGCCCCTACGAATTCACGCTTCGCCGCACTCCGGGTCCCGGCGACGGCAGTCGCCGGAAAATTTTGCCGAACCTGATGTTTGCCTACGCGGATTCCTTCCAAGGAAAATTTGGCGTTCAACTCAGTATCTCCGCCAACCAACTGTTCAACGAGCAAGGCGGGCTCACCCAGACGATCGACCCCAGCGTAGCCTCCCGAGGACCTCTCATCAACCTCCTCACCTTTCGCGACAATCCCAAAATCACGACCCGCGCCTCGATGGGTTTAAACTTGGACTACAAAGTTGCGCCCGGGTTGGTCGTTTCGCTGCGGACCGCCGGTTCAAATTTTTATGACCAAATCCTATCACGCACCCTGACGTTCCGAGCCAACACCGCCCAGATCGCGCCCTCGTCGACCCTCACGCGAATCGTCGCGCTGCCGACGAACGACATTAACACGCGACTCGAGCAGGCCATCGGCCATAGCGACAAATTCAACGATACGATGACCTACACGCCGAAAATCGAGTACAAGCGTAGCGATCTCGTGATCACCGCTAGCGGCGGTTATTCCAGCAGCAAGACGCACTATGAAGATCGGCGCACGGGCTACTGGGGCGCCAACAGCCGCATCACCCGAATGAGTTGGAGCGCCGAGCGAAGTAGCGCCACCTCGACCGACTGGAAGATGATCCAGCTGTCGGGCCGCGACTGGACCAAAATGGACAGCTACAATCGGGACGACGCTAATGCCAACAACATTAGTTCGTCCGAAAAAATCGGAAAGAGTCAGGTATTTTTGGGGTATCTCGACGCCAAGCAAACGTTCAACCTCGGCCTGCCGATCACCGTGCAGACCGGCGTGAAAACTCGGCTTACCACTTATGCCCTGAGCCGTTCGGGAAGCCTGACGTGGACCTACGTTGGTCCGAATGGAAACCAGCTCAATCCGAGCACGGTCATGATTCCCCATACCGAACCGGGGCTATTCGATCCCCACCAAGGCGACAACCTTTCGTTCCTCAGCCTCCCGATCCCCAATACCACAGCGATGCTGGATCTTTACAAAGCGCACCCCGATTACTTCGCGGAAAATACTTTCGCTAACTTCGTTACTTTGAATACCACGGGACGCGCGATTAAGGAACAAGTGGACGCCCGCTATATCGAGACGAGTACTCGCTGGAAGCGACTGCGGCTCAATCTCGGGGTTCGGAACGAGCGGACGCGTAACGTCGGTCGCACATTCGACCTCGTACCCGCGAAGCTGGTCCAAGCGGCCGGCTACACCGTGAATACAATCCCATACGTCATCTACCAGTACCGCAATTTCGAAAAACGAAACAAATATGGCGGCTACGAAAATTTATTCTTTAGCGGCGGAGCGAAATACGCCGTCACAGAAAAGCTCAACGTGCAACTGGCGGCCAACCAGTCGATCGGGCGGCCCGATTATAATAACCTTGCGGGCGCCATTGCCGTAAATGACACGAACTTAACCGTCACGCTACCAAATCCTGACCTCAAGCCCGAGACCTCGAATAAATATTTTGCCAGCGTGCAGTACTCAATTGAACCCGCGGGAACCTTGAGTGTCTCCGCCTTTCAGCTAGAAGTAAAAAACATGGGAGTGGCCAACACGCAGATTTCAGCCGAGGTCGCTGGATACGCTAACGATCCCGAGTACAAAGATTACACGTTCTTGCGAACCTCCAATCTAGACGGTGTTCGCAAGATCAAGGGGATGGAGTTCGAGTATAGCCAGCAACTCGTGTTCCTACCGGGATTCGCGCGCGGATTCAGCCTGTTCGGTTCAATTTCGCGCACGGCGCCGGATACGATCCTCGCGAGCGTCGTGCCCAAGGCGGTCAACGGCGGTCTCCGCTTCAGCAATTACAAGTTTAACCTGCAACTGCGCGAGACTTGGAACTCGGCGCGCCGGACCTCGATCGCCGCCGCCCAGACGCAGTGGCAGTACGAGCGGCTAATGTTCGACGTAAGTGGCGGCTACAAGATCAGTCGGACCTATGAGCTCACGCTCAGCGGTCGCAACATCGCCAATTCACCCATTCGGCGGTACGCTAACGAGCCGGGCCTGCTCATATCCAACCAGCTGTACGGTGCGGTGTGGACAGTGGGAATACGTGGAAAATTTTAATCAGGCACCCACCCCAAAGGAGAGTTCGCACGCAAACAAACAGGTGCAGTTGGTGGGGATCGAGGCGCACGGCTCCCGTCGCGTCGGCTTGCGGCCAGTGCTGGAAGCGGCCCTGCGAGAGTCGTTTTTGGCAGAGCCAGAAACCCTGGCCGTCGCAGGTCAAAAACTTGATCGCGTGACGACGACGTGAGCAGAAAACAAACAGCGCGCCGCCGAGCGGGTCGCTCGCCAGCACCTGCCGGCAGAGCGCCGCCAGACCGTCGATGCCCTTGCGGAAATCGACCGGCTCGACCGCCACGAGAATCCGCATTTGCGGGGTGATCTGGATCATGCGCGGGGTCGTCGAAACAGTTCCACCAACGGCAGCAGTTCGTCGACCCCGGCGGCGCCACGGTGCACGATGAGCCGGGCGCCTCCGGGGTGGATCCACTCAACCATGCCGCGCTCCCCGCCGCCGGAAGATGACGGCACCGACGACACCTCGACGAAGACCGCGGCGGGAGGACGCCCGGGTCGGCACGCCTGGCCGCTGTGCAGTCGGCGTTGCCGATCGTAATAATTGAGTTTGAGCGCCGC
>CAMDOF010000272.1 GCA_945903465.1 Opitutus sp. GAS368 | reverse complement strand
ATTAATCCTGCTGTTTTTAGTTTTTCTAAATCCTCAGGCGAATCAACTGATAGCGTTTCCAAATCAGTAAATGCTGTGCCAATTTTAAATCCGTTTTCTAACCAACGCAATTGCTCAAGCGATTCATGACCGCGCCGCACGCCTCGTCGATCAGCCACACGATATCGAGCTGCTCGGCCACCCAGCCGAGCGCACCCGTATCACCCACGCGCTTCGTGCCCACCGTGCGCGTCTTGGCGAGGTCGGCGACCGGCGGCGGGTCTGCCGTTCCCAGCAGCACCTGCCGCGACACCGGCGGTTGCTTCCGCGGACCCACACCGACTGGGCGACGACGCGATACAAGCGACCGTCCACTACGCCTTCAAAGAAGTGAATTCCGTCAACGAGCACATGCGGAGCGCTCCAACCAGCCGATTCTCTCTGGGAAACACCGAAAACAGCGCCCTCAATGCCTCTCGAACTGCGAAGGCCGGGCTAGAACGCCCTGACCCTACCACCAAACAAACCATAAGAACTACGGAGTAGTTCAGACGTATCAGGGTAATGTTCGTGTAAACCTGGCGCCGAACTACTTCACCTCGCGCAAAAATTTGGCGTAGGCTGCGTCGGCCTCGGCGCGGACCTTGGCTTGCTGCGGCGCTGAACGTTTCGGCGTCTGGGCGGGGACCTCGGCGTTTTGCACGAGGAACCGGTAATTAAGTTCCAACGGAGCGCCCTTCTTTAGGTCTCTGTTGAAAAAGAATCCGAAACGGCCGTATTCCCGCGTGGAGAACTCTTCAACCGGGTTCTTGGGCGCATTCATTTGCACCGCGCTGAACCAACGACCGTTTAACGGGAAGAGAAACTCGCCCCATTGGAGGTCCTGGCCGACGACCGACCCAGTGTTGTTGACCTTCGTCTTCGAGTAGCCCTTCCCCGCGGTGGGCGCGTTCTCCGGCGACCACAAGTACGAGGTCTCATCGGCGTGCGCCACAACTTCATGGGAAACGCGCATGTGAATGCCCGCGTGTTGCACATTTCCGCCGAGGCTGAGGTCGCGGGCAGGAGTGAGTTTGAAGGTGGCATCCACCTGGGCGGCAACGCCGGGAGCGGGACGCGAAATCGTTAACGTGCGTTTTTCCGTCAGGAGCAGGTTCTTGCCGGAGGGCGCAGAGCCATCCCGCCATTCGATGCGCGCGACAATCGTGGCCGAATCTTTGGTGGTGGTCAGTTGCTCCAACTCCGCGACTGCCATTTCGGCGGGCGCGCCAGCCTTGCCCTTGCCGCTCTTTTCGCCGCCCAATCCCCACAGACTGGTTTGACCGAGGTCGGATTTTACCTGCTGCCAGCCGATGAAAATACCGCGGTGATGGGGCTCGATGCCCACCGTCTTGCCCGCCTTGTCCAATCCCGAGTTCGTCAGTAAACGGCCCTGATCGTCGTAAATGGCGAGGTACGGCATCTTCTGGCCGGAGCCATAAATGAAACGGGCAACGACCTTGCCGCCCTGGGTGACCGTCACGTTTTGGCCCGGCAGATCTTCGTTATTGGCCTTCGTCAGTTTCCAGTCCGCGGCAAACGCCGATGCGACCGTGGTGGCAAAGGCGGCCATGACGGTGAATCGCGAAAAGCGGCGCGGCATCGGAGATGCCGGTTTGAGCGAGGTGTGCAGGAAGCGCATAAGGGTGAATTATCGGCTTAAAAATCCGGGGTGGCGGACACGAAAACATTTCGCCCGCGGTGTTTCCATTCAATTCGATGCGATTTGCGGGCCGGCTGCCATGCTTATCCCTTGCCGGACCAGCGCCGGCAGATTGAATTCTGGCGCACGCCTTTTCTGCACGCCTTTCCCCATGCCACTCCCATTGCTATCCCGTCGTCAGTTCATCGGAGCCACCGCCGCGGCGCTCCTCGCCCCCAAGTTCACGTCGGCCGCCGGCGTCTCCGAGCCGATCATTGATATTCACCAGCACACGAATTACGGCGGCCGCCCGAACCGGGCTCCGCGCACCCACGATCAACTCATCGCCCATCAACGGGCGATGGGCATTACGACCACAATTTTGCTGCCGGCGGGCCGGTCGGTGAACCGCCCGTCCACGCACGAGGGCACTTCCAATGGCCTGAACGACACGTGCACGACCAACGAAGACTGCATGATGCTGGCGAAGAAATATCCGAAGGAGTTTGTCTTCGGGGCCAACGAGGTGAGCGATCTGGACGACGCGCCGGCGGTAATCGAAAAATATCTGAAGCTCGGCGCGGTCATCATCGGCGAACAGAAGTTCGGCGTCCCGTGCGATTCCGCGGAAATGCAGAAGCTCTTCAAGCTGGCCGAGGCGTACAACGTGCCAATCCTGATGCACTGGCAGCACGGCCGCTACAACCACGGCTTCGACCGGTTTCACACGATGCTGCGAAAGTATCCGAAAACCAATTTCATTGGTCATGCGCAAACGTGGTGGGCGAACATCGACAAGGGTTACCAGGACGACGCGAAGAACCTTTATCCCAAAGACAAGGTGACCGCGGGAGGCCTGACGGATCGTTATCTCGCCGACTATCCGAATATGTACGCGGACTTGTCGGCGGGCTCGGGCTTCAACGCCTTCGAGCGTTACCCGGACGGCAAATCGTTCATCGAGCGGCACCAGCACAAACTCCTTTACGGCAGCGATTGCAACGACATGGCGGGCCGCGGCGGCAGCTGCTCGGGAGCCATGCAGCTGGCGCAAATGCGCGCGATGGCGCCGAACCAGGCGGTCGTGCGTAAAATTCTCTTCGCCAACGCGCGGAAACTTTTCCGACTCGCCTGAGCGAACTCCGACCGCGCCGAGCAGGGCGTGACGCGATTCGCCGGCCCGAGGCCATCTACAAAAAAGGCGCAGACTTCCGCGCCTTTTTTTGTGGTCACTCCGGCGCGGCGCAACCGCGCGCGATCCTTACCACGGTCGCTTGAAATCGGCCGGCATGATCTTGTGAACGGCGCCGATGATCCGGTTTTCGACGCCCGGGGCGAAGCGGTTGGGCCGGTCGTAGATCGGCATCGAGCCGCCACCTTCGTAGCCGCCCTCCTGCAGAATCCGCTCGGAAGGGATGTAGCACGGCACGTCGTTGGAGTAGCCGTTCACCCACAGGCGCTCCGCGTCGAGCTCGCGCTTCAAGCGTAACGAATAATCAACCACGACTTCGCCGGGCAGGAAGACCATTGCCAGATCGCGCCCGAAATTCCAAACCTGCACCAGGTAGGGCAGCGAGGTTGGCAGGGTCTCGCCGCGATCGAGTTTGGCGAGCTGCACCTTGGCGTTGTAACTGACGCCCCCCTTTTCCTTGGTTTTAGCCTCCCACTCGGCGCGGGTCGGGAGCTTGTCGAACGGCAGCGAAATCTGCTCGGTCCGGCATTCGAGCTTGCTCAGGAGCGGATGCAGAGTCGTGCCTGAGGCCAGACGCTTCGCCTCGGCGCCGAGCTGGTTGCCGTACTCGATCGCGTGCTCGTAGGTGCCGCGCGGATTCGGGTTCTGGTCGGCGCCGCAGCCGATGGCGGTCAGCGCAATCGCTCCGGGAAACTCTTTCTCCATCACCTCCTGCGCGCAACCCGCCCAGTCGGCGTGGAACTTGTTAAAACCCGTCGTGGTGCAGTGGCACGCATAGCTCGTGAGCAGGGCGCGCACCTTGCCATCCGCGCCCACCACCCGCAACACGGGCAGCGAATGATCCTCCGGGCGGAAGACGTAGTTGCGCCGGTTGTGCGCAAAGCTCACGTGTCCTGAGCCCCAAGCCAGCTTCGCCGGCTGGCGATTGGCGAGCGCGGCGAGGGCCACCTGCTCCAGTTTGTCGGTCAGGTCGCGGGTATAGCGCTCGATGTTCGCCCAATGCTCCGGGGAAATGCTCTCGCTGAATATGTTGTTCAACACGCCGACCAGCATGGGAGCGCTATGGGTGTGGCTGGAGCAAATCGCGACGCGCGCATCGACCACCTTGGTCTTGGCGGCGAGGCGTTTCACCAACTCGTTGCGGACGTTGACCCCCACGCCGCAGTTATCGACCGTCAGCAGCACCGCCGGCTGCTCCGAGTCCCTCCCGAAGGCGATCGCCTTGGCGTGAAGCCTCTGCTCGATTTCCTTGGTTTCCAGACGCCGGCCACCGTAGCCGCTCATCCGCACCGGATAATCCGGCGTGATGTCCACCTTGGCGGCGCCGATCATCCACTCGGACGCGTCGGCCGCGAAAACGGAGCAAGTCAGGAGGCCAGAGATAAGCCAGGCGGCGAGGAATTTGTGGGGATGGAGTCTCATAATACGGTGGGTCGTGATCGGAGGTTGGAAATCAGCCTCGACGAACATGGCGCCGTTTTCCTGAAACGGGAATCCTCAACTGAGCCGGCGACTAGGTTTTTCCGACCAACGACGTTCGGAGCATTGCAGCCGGCGGGAAGTATGCCACTGCTCCATCCATGAGAGTTCCCCACTTGGGCAGTTGCCTTCGAGTAATGGCGGCCATCGGCGCCGGCCTTGTTACACGCCACGCAGTCGCCGCCTCCGCTGAATCCAGCCAGACTTGGCATCCACTCGCCGCGTATTTTTCGAGTCCGGCGGAATTCGCGGGGCAGCTTGGCCCTTATCCGTCGCCGTTGAAATTCTATAACGGCCAGCCCGTCAAAAGCCCGGCCGACTGGCCGAAACGTCGCCAGGAAATTCTGGCAAAGTGGCACGAGCTGATGGGTCCCTGGCCGCAACTCCTCGCCAAACCCCGGCTCGAGTTCCTGGGCAACACCCACCGAGACAACTTCACGCAACACCAAGTAAAGGTGGAGGTCGCTCCTAATTATTTTATCGCTGGTTATCTGCTCATACCCGACGGCAAGGGGCCTTTCCCCGGCGCGTTTGTTCCGTATTACGACCCGGAAACCAGCATTGGCCTTAAGGGGGTCCTGCGTGATTTCGGCTACCAGCTCGCGCGCCGCGGATTTGTCACGCTTTCGATCGGCTCGCCCGGAGGCGACGCCGTCCAACCCGATCTTGGCGGGGCCACCTGTCAGCCGCTGTCGTTCCTCGGCTACATCGCAGCCAACTGTCACACCGTGCTCGCCAACCGGCCGGAAGTGGATGCTGCGCGCATCGGCGTCGTCGGCCATTCCTATGGCGGCAAATGGTCGATGTTCGCTTCGTGTCTTTACGAAAAATATGCCGCCGCAGCGTGGTCAGACGGGGGCATCGTCTTCGATGACACGCGCGGCAGCATCAACTACTGGGAACCGTGGTATCTCGGCCGCGACGGCAATCGCATCCGCAAGCGGGGTCTCATCACGGCGGAAAACCCCGCGTTCGGTCCGTACATCGACATGCGCAAAAAGGGCCACGACCTCACCGAACTGCACGCGCTGATGGCTCCGCGGCCCTTTCTGGTATCCGGCGGCTCCGAGGATTATCGCGAACGCTGGGTGGCGCTGAATCACGCCGTCGAGCTCTACAAATTTCTCGGCTACTCCGAGCGTGTCGGGATGACCAATCGCCCCGCGCATTCGCCGACCGTCGAATCCAACGCCGCGATCTACGCGTTCTTCGAGCATTTCCTGAAACCGCCGCGTTAAGCAAGGGCGGTCCGCGCCGGGGCGCCCCCGGTAGTTATTGCACCCCGCGACAACGAAAGAATTGTCCCGGCGGTCCTCCGCCTCTTAGTCGGCGGCCTCGCCCTGTCTTTCCTCGGAGCGGATCGGGCGCACGTCCCAACCATCTGTTTCCCCGTGAAACGGTTCCGCCTTCTCCTCACGACACTCGGTCTGCTGGCTGGCGCGTTTGCCGCCGAGCGTCCCACCTTCCGCGCCGGCGCCTAGGCGCAGGACACCAGCCCCACGAAGTTCACCGCTCCGGTCAACGGCAGCTTGGGCGGCAAGTTCGCGACGAAGATTACCGATCCCATGCATGCGCGCTGCCTCGCGCTAAATGACGGCAAGACCGAAATCATTTTGGGCATCGTCGACGCCCGCCTGATTCCGCGGGAAGTTTGCGAGCAAGCCAGGGCCATCGCCTGCCAGGCAACGGGGGTGCCCGCCAAAAAAATCCTCATCAGCGCCACGCATTCGCACCGCTGCGCCGCCCTCACACCGGAGTTTCAAAGCGATCCCGACCCTGCCTACATGACGGAAGTCCCGGGCCGGATCGCTCAGGGCCTCATTCAGGCGCACGCCAACTTGGCGCCGGCCGAAATCGCCTGGACCAAGGCCAGTGATCCCACGCAAGTCTTCAATCGCCGCTGGTTGATGAAACCGGGCCAGACCTACGAGAACCCGTTCGCCAGCACCGGCGACCGCGCGCATGAATCCAGGGCATCAGAGCCACCCCGCAAATCCAGTTTCCTGGCAACCCCAACCCCAAAATCGGATTTTGGCCGTGACCGAAAGAAACCGAGCCAGCCTCTCACCCCAACGCTTAACCAAGGGTGTTTCTAGGAATAAACTCTCCGGCGGCGGGAGGCGGTCGGAAATTTTTATGTCCAAAATTTTTCTGTCGAGAGCGCCCGGATCAAAAAGCAGGGAAGAAGCTCATCCAGTTTCTTGAGAGCCCCCCCACCAAAACAAATTTTGGCCCCGACGGGAAGAAACAGCTTTCTTTTCCCACCAACGACTTACAGCAGCTGTTTCATGGGAGGGGGGGTGGTGGGGGAGCGAAGCACGCCTTCGTGGCCACCATCGGCGACAGGAGTGTCGCCGGTCCGTCGGATGGGCGACACTCTTGTCGCCCCCTCGCGGACGATCGTTCAATTTACACCAGCGGGTGTCGCCGCTCCGTCGGATGGGCGACACTCTTGTCGCCCCCGTCGCGGACGATTGTTCAATTTACACCAGCGGGTGTCGCCGGTCCGTCGGATGGGCGACACTCTTGT
>CAMDOF010000271.1 GCA_945903465.1 Opitutus sp. GAS368 | reverse complement strand
CCGCGCCTCGTCAACGTCTCCGTGCTGAAACAAATCGGCGCGGGCGAGACGCTGACCGCCGGCTTCGTGGTCGGCGGTGCGACGGCGAAACAGATTCTGATTCGCGCGGTCGGCCCGACGCTCGGGACGGCGTTCGGCATTCCCGGCGTGATGGCCGATCCAAAACTCGACCTCTTCTCCGGCCAGACCGTGATCAATGCCAATGACAACTGGGGCGGTGGTGGCACGCTCGCCACGGCATTTGCGAGCGTCGGGGCGTTTGCGCTTGGCAACGCGAGCAAGGATGCCGCGATCCTCGTCACGCTGGCGCCGGGCAACTACACGGCGCAGGTGAGCGGCGTGAGCGGACCGGCGGCTTGACGCTCGTGGAAGTTTACGAGGTACCGTAGTGGCATGGGCTTTCCAGCCCGTGAGTGGGTGAGCGGAGGAGGAGCGCATCGGCGGGTAGCCGGTGGTCGTTAGCCACCGACCCCACACCACCGGACAGGCGGGTCCGCAACCGGCGGTTCCATCGTGTTTAGCCCTTCGCGGACATCACCGGGGGCTTTCGGCTCCGGCTTCGACGGCGACGGGGAATGATAAGCGACCCAGAGCGCCGACAAATCCGGCACCCCTTGTTTCCCTAACCACTCGTTCGTGAGCGCGGCTTGCACGATGCGGTTCGTGCTCATCCGCCAACATTCTTTTCTGCTCCGCGACGCCAAGATTTCGATTTCAGGATTAAAAGGATCGTCAACCGTCAGCCCACTGGGCGTGGCTGACCGCGGTCGTTCGGCGCAGAAAGAGCCCGCTTCCCACGCGCGATGGCGGTGTCAGTTTTCGCCGGATGCCAACAACAAAAGCGAAGCCCCGCTGCGTAAAGGCCGAAGCCATCAGGCTGGTCCGTGATCTCCCTGCATCATCCTCGTGGGATGATGTCATGGATCGCATCTATGTTCGCCAGAAGATTAAGGCCCGCTTGGACGATTTTCGAGCCGGTCGCGTGCACCATCACGCAGCCATCCGGAAAGAATTTGGATGGCCGTGAGCATCATTTGGTCGTCGGAAGCCCGGAGGGCACGGCGATCGATACAGAAGTACATCGCAGAGGATTCCGAGTTTTATGCGGCGCGAATGGCGGCACGGATCGTCGAGCGGGTCGGGCGAGTCTCGCGGTCTCCGGCACATGGGCACCCCGTTCACGAATAGCCCGAAGCACCGATAAGGAAAGTACACGAGACACCGTATCGCATCATCAGGGATTTTCTGAAGAAACACTTCGCGTCGTGACGATCGCACATTTCATGGAAAAACCCACAAGGGAGCGACTCAGCAAAGGCCAATGAAAAAACCGGCCACTCGGGTAGCCGGTGGTCATTAGCCCCCGCCCCAAAACCGGTTTTTGGCCGCGCCCGAAAGAAGCAGAGCCAACCTTGCGCCCAAACGCTTAACAAATGAGGTTTCTTAGGAATAACCTACCTTCTTCGATGAACCTCTTGCGCTTTCCCTTCCTGCTCGGCGCCACGCTCGTGCTCGCCCTGTCGGTCCTTCGTTCGCAAACCGCCCCCGCGCCCTCCCCTGCGCCCGCGGTCTTCGCCGCCGCCGCGAGGGAGGAAACCCTCGAACTCTCCCCTTTCGTCGTCGCCACCGAGCGCGACACCGGCTGGTCGGCCAACGACACGCTCTCCGCGACGCGTACGCGGCAGGCGCTCAAGGACGTGCCCGTCAACATCGATGCGATCACGGCTGATTTCATGGAGGATCTCGGGCTGTTCTCGGCCGACGATGTCACCCGGTTCGTCGCCAACGTCTATGCCGCGCCCGCGATGGAGAATGACAACAACACCGACAATTTCTCGTTTCGCGGCCTGTCGCAGCGCTTCAATGTTTCCCGGAACTACTTCCGCTGGTACATCCCGAGCGACGCCTACAACGTCGAGCGGATCGACTTTGGCAAGGGCTCCAACTCACTCATCTTCGGCGACGTCGAGCCGGGCGGCCAAGGTTCGGTTTTTACGAAGCGCGCCCTTTTTAAGAATTTCGGCACGTTGCTCGCCCAATACGGGAGCGAGGACGCCTATCGCGTCCAGCTCGACGTCAACCGCCAGGTCACCAAGCAACTCGCCGTCCGCTTCAACATCGTCCGTCGCGCCGACAAGACGTTTCAGGATTTCTCCTCGTACGGTTTCAAGGGAGAGACCATCGCCGCGACGTGGCGCCCGTTCAAGGCCACCGAGATCCGGGTCGAGGTTGAGCAGGGCGACATCCGCAATCAACGCGGCTACGCCGGCGTGCAGATCCGCGAGCAGTCGGCCCGTTCGCTCGCTCTGTCCGGCACCGGCTGGTATGTCACCTCGGATGCCACGAACAATTTCTTTGCCCAGTCCACCCTCCCGGCCGCCGATCGCAGCACGGCCAACACGCCCGCCGGAGGCTCCCCGAGTCTCGTCGAGGGCGGTTTCTTCGACGTGACGATGCGCAACGCCGCCGGCGCCACGGTGGGCAGCAGGCGCTTCAACGCCTATCCGAAACACTACAATATCCGCGGAAGCTTCGACGGCTACGGGCGCCCGTTTCAGTCGTACTCCGTGACGATCGAGCAACGCCTCGGCGATCTCGGCCTCGAACTGGCGTTCAACCGCCAGAATCAGGAAGGCCTGCGCAACGATAATTTTTTCGCCAACACTGTCAGCGTCGACGTGAACGGCCGGCCCTACATCGATTCGGTCGGCATCGATCTCAAGCGCTTCGGCAACGACGTCGATGCGTTCCGTTTCACCGCCGCGTATCCGTGGCAAATTACGAAATGGATGAAACAGCTCTTTGTGCTCAGCGCCGACTACCGCGAGGATTTCACGAACAATTTCCGCTGGTTCCTCTACAATCTCGCCGGCGTCAACGCCGGCCGCACCATCAACACCACCACGGACCGCGTCCGATTCCGCGCCTACCTCGACGACCCGCTCTTTTACTCCAAAGCCTACTTCGACAAATTCACCCTCGCGAATCTACCGAAGTCCGCGACGTTTCAGCCCGGCATGTATGCGATCCAGGCCGGCGCCTCCGCCGCCGACGCCACCGAATATCGTCAGCAGTCTGCCATCGGCCTTTCCACGAGCGGCCATTATTTCAAGGGCCGCGTTCAGTCACTCATCGGCGTCCGCTGGGACTGGAACAAGACGCTGGATTTCGTCGGCACGGAGCGCGACGCCCGGGGCGAGGATCTCCCGCCGGCGAGCCCGAAGGACGCGCCTTCCGGCGATTATTTCCGCAATCCCAATCTCGACCTCGCCAACCGCAGCTTCTCAGGCGGTCTCACGGTCCGCCTCACTCCGGGGATCAACGCCTATGGCGTCTACTCGGAGTCGTTCCGGTTTCAGGACGCCCGCACGTTTGATCGCAAACCCTTCGGCCCGATTTCCGGCACGACGAAGGAGGTCGGGCTCAAGGGTGACTTTTGGGGCAACAAGGCGTCGTTCACGCTGGGCGTGTTTCACATCGACCGGGCCAACGTCGAGTTCCGCTGGAATCCCTCGACTTTTTCCGCGGGCGACGTCGAGAGTCTTTTCAACCCGAACAACCTCGCGCCCGGCTCGCCCGGTTACCTCAAGCCATGGGACGACGTGAACCAATACCGCGACATTCTCTCCACCGAGACGTCGAAGGGTTTTGACCTCACGCTCTTTGTCCGGCCGCTGAAGGGGCTCCAGACGCGTTTCACGATTGCGAGGGCCGACGTCGTCACCCGCCCCGATTTCTCGACCTTTCGCGCGTACCTGGACGCCGCGATCACACGTGGCAACGAATCGCCTGCCCTCATCGCCGAGGCGACCGACGTGCTCAACAGCTCTGATTTTGCGACCAAGCCCACCGGGGCGCGCGCCTCGCCGTGGTCGGCAAGCTGGATTTTCGACTACGCGTTTTCGCGCGAATCCTGGACTCCGCTCCGTGGGGTGAAAGTCGGCGTCAATGGCAGCTGGCGCGACAACTACCTGCTCGCGATTGTCAACGGCCGGGAATTCTACGGCGGCACATCGCACTTGGTGAGCGCCTACGTGATGCGCGAACAGAAAATCTGGAAGCAAGCGGTTCGTTTCCGGCTCGGCTGCCGCAACCTCGTGGATCTTGAAAATGGCGCCACGCGGCGCACCGGCACAACGACGCTCGCCACTGGCACCACGCTCTACCGACTCGCCTACGTGCTGCCACCGCAATGGGATCTCACGGCGACCGTGCGGTTCTGAAGGGGTTAAACGTTCACCGGCGGCGGCGGCGTTTGAAATTCCCGCAGCGGCTTGCCCGGCCCGAGCGCAAACAATACCACGGCGAGTGAAATCAGCGGGATGATGCCGTAGCCGATGAACACCGGCGTGTAGCCGTGGCGGTTGATCATCCGGCCGCTCAGCCAGCTGAACACCCTGCCGCCGAAGCCCGCGCCCATGCTGGCGAGGCCCCAAATCGAAGCGACCCTGTTGCGGGGAACCCCGTCCGGGGCGAATGCCAGCGCGTTGGTGTTGTCGCCGCTGTAGCCGAACGCGGGCGTGGAGATGAACGTGGGCGTGGAGATGAACGCGGGCGTGGAGATGAACGTGGGCGTGGAGATGAACGTGGGCGTGGAGATGAACGCGGGCATGGAGCGGAACGTGGGCGTGGAGCCGAACGTGGGCGTGGAGATGAACGCGAGCGTGGAGATGAACGCGACCGCCACGTTCGATCAGCGCACGACTTGTGTTTGCGTGTCCGCCGAACTTCGGGGTGGCGATGAACGCGACCGCCGCCCAGACGTTTGAGGTGAGCGCGGCGGGAATCGCGGACGTCTCCCAGCAGGGCAAAAATCGCCGCCACGGTTTTGCGGGTCCGCGAGGTCGGCATGCCGCGACAAATCAGCCAGCCCGTGAGCCAGCCGCCGAGGAGAGCGCCGAGATCCGCGCCGACGAGAGTGCCGAGATCCGCGCCGACGAACGGAATCCACGCCGTCATCCCGATCTGCGCCCAATCGAAACCGTGGACGCTCTTGAGGTACTGCGGAAACCAGAAGAGGTAAAAATTTATAAAAAACGCTGGCTCCTTGACTCCGAGCGATTCGGAGCACTGCATCCGCCCATCGCCCGCCCCGCGATGATTGCCCCCCCAAAAAAAACGGCAAGCAGAGCCTCGATTCGCGCCCGTAATCCCCCTTTCCGCCGCCGCCGTTCCGCGCCCCAAGTCCCCAGCATTATTCGAACCCGCCGCCCTCTCAAAATCGACTCATTTACAGCTAACTCATCCGCCCCCCCACCATGCCCCTCCTGGACCCGATCCCCCGGCAAATCCAGTTTTCTAGCAGTGAATAATAATAATAATAAATCGGCGAGTAATCGCGACGCCAATTCAGCTTCCGCTGTCCATGTCCGATAACGCGAGCAAGGCCGTCTTTCTCAGCTACGCGCGCGAAGACACCGCCGCCGCCCGCCGCATCGCCGATGCGTTGCGCGCGTTTGGCGTCGAGACGTGGCTCGATCAAAGCGAGCTGCGCGGCGGTGACTCGTGGGACAAAAACATCCGTGGCCAAATCAAAGAGTGCGCGCTTTTCATCCCGATCATTTCGGCGCACACGCAGGCACGCGGCGAAGGCTATTTTCGCCTTGAGTGGACGCTCGCCGAGGAGCGCACCCAGCATATTGCGAAAGGCGTGCCGTTCATCGTGCCGATCGTCATCGACGAAACTGCCGAGGCTGGCGCCGCAGTGCCGGATGCATTTATGCGCGCGCACTGGACGCGGCTGCCTAAGGGCATTCCGTCGCCGCAATTCGTCGAGCAGGTGCAGCGACTCATGGCGCAGCAACGCAAGTCCGCGCCGGCGATGGCACCAGTGGCGGGAGGGGCGAGTCACGCGCCAGCCGCTCGATCGAATTCCGCTCGCCAAATTATTTTGGGAGCATGTGTGGCCGGCCTGCTCGTCGCGGGCGCTTGGTGGAGATTTGCTCCGCGCAACGCCGCCGGTACGGCCGCGTCGTCCGGCGCACCCGTCGTGGTGCTGATGGACACGGCGGCCTCCGATCGCGTTTACGATCCGATCACGCTCAAGAGCGGCGGGACTAATGCGGACGACATCACCGACGTGTTGCACGACCTTCCGATCAAGATTGTGAAGGAGACCACGAGCTGGCTGTGGCGGCGTGAGCCCGAGGTCGCGAAAGAATATCCGGCGCTCATCGTTATGCACCGTTCGTGCTTCTACACGTTTCCCAACACGGATCCCCGCTTCGACGATCTCTACCCGCACGCTGATGACAAACTCGTGGCATTCTTGGGCTACATCGCCACCGTCAGCCCGCGCACGAAATTCATCATCTATTCCCGCCACTCCTGGGAGAGCGAACCCGAAGCGGTCAAGTGGCGGGAAAGCTCCGCGAACCGGTTTCCGGTGCTTGCCGGAAAAATCGAAACGTGGCGCGTGCCGCTCGATCGGGCGACGTTTCGCAATCCTCTCACCGGGCGTGAGCTCAAGGACAGTGTGGAGAAGGCGCTCGGGCTGAGGGTGACGTCAGCCGGCGGGAGTCGCTGACTAAAACCATCCCCCCGCAAATCCAGTTTCCTATTAACCAATGACCTTCGGCACTCCCAATATGACCGATTCACCACTCATCCCTCACTTCGGCACTATGAATATTACCGATAGCCAGAAAACTCGGCTCGGCTCACTACACTGTTGGGCAAAAACTAACCTCACTCCATGATCACACTACCGATGCTTCGCTCCCTGGCCGTTGGCCTCATTCTTTTAGTCACGGTTGGAATGCGAGGAGAAGAAGTTCCCCGCTTTGGTCAAGCAGACGCGTCCGCCATCAATGAAATGTTCGACCGCTACAGCCTTGCGGTCCAGAAGAGGGACATTTCCGCTCTTCTCGGCTATCTCGGAACTCCGTTTATTCAGTTTAATCAATCTGCTCAATCTGAGCCGAAACCGATTGAGACGATGGAAGCGCTTATCCAGGCATTCCGCAATGCACGCGATCAGCTCGACGCTCGCGGGTATGATCACTCGAAGTATGTCAGCACGCGCATTACAGTGCTCGCGGCTGATCGA
>CAMDOF010000270.1 GCA_945903465.1 Opitutus sp. GAS368 | reverse complement strand
CAAAAACAAGCGCAGCGCGGGCAAGCTCACCGTCGAAGACTCGTGGTATGCCTGGTTCGACAACGGCCGGGGCGACACGATCACTGCGTCCTATGTTTACCACCCCTGTGCATTCCCGGGGCACACCAATCACCGCAATGAGACCTACTTCATGCAGATGGACTGCCGCGACGGTTCGTGGACCAATGTGCGGGGCGAGCGACTCTCGTTGCCCGTGACCAAGGAAGCGGCGGACAAGCTCACGTTGATCCAGGCCACGGGCACGGAAAAATCCAACCACGGCACGTGCCACGTCGATGCCGACGGCCGGCCGCACCTCTTCTTCCGCTTTCCGAAGGGCGAAGTGCGCTACTATCGGTGGGACGGGACGGCCTGGCAGAAACCCACAAAAGTCGCGGACGCCAACGGCGGCGGGCACGACGGCGACTTCATCATCGATTCACCGCTGAAGGTCCGGATGCTCCTGGACCAAAACGACGCGGGCGTCGGTTCGGTGGGGTGGTGGAACACCGACGACGGCGGAAAAACGTGGGTCCGGGGCGAGAGCCTCATCTCGCAAAAGGATACGTCCTTCGAGACAACGGCGTTGGTGCGCAATGCCCATCCGGATGCGCGCATGCTCGTGGCCGGGACCATTGCGAATCAAGCGCACCTCTATCACCCCATGTACCTGATCGGCGACCGCGGTCCGCTGACTCGTCCCGCGGCTGAGGCGAGTCACTTGGGCGATCGGCTGGAGCTGATCAAGGCGCTCCCGCCAGGCTCGCCCAAAAAGGAAGCGAAGCGAAAGAAAAAGGCTGGCCTCGCCGATGACGAACCCTGAGCGTCGTCGAGTTCAGGGTGCGGATGGCCGGCTGGATCCTCTGCGGCGACCGACCGCACGAGAGGAGGGTTGAGCTGCCGCGCGATTTTTTCACGCTCATCGCTTCTATGAAATCTGCTTTTCTGACCCTGTGGCTCTTTTCAGTTTTCGGTCTCTTGACGGCGGCCTTTGGCGCCGATCCGCGGCCCAACATTCTTCTCATCATGGCGGATGACATGGGCTTCTCCGATATCGGTTGTTACGGCAGCGAAATTAAGACGCCGAACTTGGATCGTCTCGCGGCCGAGGGGGTGCGGTTCACCCAGTTTTATAACAACGCGAAGTGCACCACGACGCGCGCGTCCCTCCTGTCCGGCATGTATCCGCGGCACAGTGGCAACGCCATCCCGTTGGAAATCCCGACCGTCGGTGAGGTGATGCGCGGCCTTGGCTACCAGACCGGGATGAGCGGGAAGTGGCACCTCGGGCCCAAGGCGCCGCAGCGACCCATTGATCGCGGCTTTGATGAGTATTATGGGCTCATGGATGGCGCCTGCAATTACTTCAATCCCGCGCAGCCCGATCCTGAGGCCAAGAACAGCAAGGTCCGCACCTTCGGGCACAACGACACGCTCATCACGGAGTTTCCGAAAGATTATTACACCACCGATGCTTTCGCCACTCACGCGAGCGATACGATGAGACGTTTTCACGCGGCCGGAAAACCGTTTTTCATTCACCTCGCGTTCAACGCGCCCCACTACCCGCTGCACGCGTTCCCCGCTGATATCGCAAAGTATCGCGGAAAATACCGGGCGGGCTGGGAGGAGCTGCGCCGTCAGCGTCATGCGCGCCAGATCGCGATGGGACTGCTCGACCCGCAGTGGGCGTTGTCCGGCACCGACGAGCACGCCTACGAGTGGTCGACCGCCCATCAGGATTGGGAAGATCTCCGCATGGCCACCTATGCCGCGATGGTCGATCGTATGGACCAAAATATCGGCCGCCTCCTGGCGACGCTGAAGGAACTGGGCATTGAGAACGACACCGTCGTCATGTTCCTGTCCGACAATGGCGGCTGCTCGGAGGAGCCCGGTGGCCGCAATGCGAGCGAGCAGCCCGGGCTCGGTAGCAGCTACACCGCGGTAGGCCCGGCCTGGGGCTGGGCGCAAAACACGCCGTTCCGTCACTACAAGAGCTTCGCCAATGAAGGCGGTATCAGCACGCCCTTTATCGTCCGCTGGCCGGGCCGCGTGAAAGCCGGCACGATGACGGGAGAAGTTGGCCATATCATCGATGTGCTCCCCACTTGCCTCGCAATTGCCGGGGCGAAGTATCCCGCCGAGTGGAAAACCCAAGCCACCGCCCCCGTTGAAGGTCGCAGTCTGCTCCCCGTTTTACAAGGTGGCACGCGCGCCGCGCATGACGCTATCTTTTGGGAATGGGCCGGCAACGGCGCCATGCGTCAGGGCCCTTGGAAGCTCGTCTGGGACACGCTCAACCAAGCCAGGCAGTGGCAGCTCTACGATGTCGCTAAGGATCGCACCGAACTCCACGACCTCGCGACGCAACAGCCCGCGCGCGTCGCCGCCATGCGCAGCGCGTATGAGGCGTGGGCCCAAGCCACCGACCGCGCCATGCCCGGCCAGGAAAAAAGAAAAAAGTCCAAGCGTGCGGAATGAGTTTCTCCGCGCTGAATTCGAGTAAACCGCTTCGATGAACCTCCTTCCTTCCCGCTTCCGCGGACTCTTCCTTTCGCTCTGTGCCCTCGCCTCGGCGGGCGGCGGCGCCGCCGCCAACGTCGACTACTTTGCCGACAACGGTTACGGCAATCCGATCAGTAGCCTCCAGCATCCGGTGGGCGAACACTACCAGGGCGTCACGTATGTCGCTTATCAGGGGCCGCACGAAGATCCCTACGTCGCGGCTTACGTCCACGCCACGGGCAAGTGGATCGGCCCCGTCCAAGCTGGGGTGAGCGCGATGGGCAAATCGCCTGACCAAATCGATCCGGGCGAACTCGACAATCACGGCAAGCCCGCGCTGGTCGTCGATCGGGAGGGCTACATCCACCTCGCGTTCGGCTCCCACGGTGGCGACCCCAAGTATGGCCGGAACCCGCTCGGCGAATTCTTCATGGGCACCAAGGGCAAGATGACTCACGTCGTTTCCGTCAAACCCGGCGACCTCTCCGCGTGGCGCGTCGTTGATAACATTCCCGTCAACGGCACCTACAACCAGTGGGTCAAACTCGCGAACGGGGACCTGTATCTTTTCTACCGCCACGGTGGCCATCGCAGCGATTGGGTTTACCAGAAATCCGTCGACTCTGGGCGCACGTTTGCAGCGCCGGTCTCGGTGCTGAAGCACAAGGTCAGCGCGACGTCGCCCACGGTGAACGACTCGTGGTATGCGTGGTTCGACCATGGCCGGGGCGACACCATCACCGCATCCTACATTTATCACCCCTGCGCCAACCCGAAGCACAGCGCGCATCGGCAAAATACGTATTACATGCAGCTCGATACCCAGAGCGGCCAGTGGTCCAACGTCCAAGGCGCGCGGCTGGCGCTCCCGGTGACGAAGGAGTCCGCCGACCAGCTCACGCTCATCGAAGACACGGGCGCGGTGCGCACCACGCACGGCACGACCCACGCGGATTCCGCCGGCCGACCGCACTTGGTTTTCCCTGCGGGCAAGGATGTGCGGTATTATCGCTGGGACGGAAAAGCGTGGCAGAAACCCGTCGCGGTCGGCGCAGTGGGCGAACGCATGCACGACGGCGACTTCTTCGTCGATTCGCCGACCAACGTGCGGATGCTCTTGGCGCAGACGACCGAGGCCGGTCACGAAATCGCCTGGTGGAACACGACGGAGGGTGGCCTGACGTGGCTAAAGGGCGCCGTATTCATGACGTCGAAAGAGCGGAGCTTCAACCTTTCGGCGATCATCCGCAACGCGCACCCCGATGCCGTGATGTTGCTCGCTTCGCGCAGCGCAACCGAGCCGCACCTTTACCGCCAGATGCACCTCGTCGGCGCCCACGGCGCGCTCGTTCGCTCGGCCGCCGAAGCGAGTCATCTCGGTAACCGCCTGGAGCAGATCAAATCCCTCCCGCCGCCGAACAAGGACAAGGCCGAGGCCAAGAGAAAGAAGAAGCTCGGGCTCGGCGACGACGACCTGTGAGGCAACCACGCGATCTCTATTCCATGAAATTACTCTCCCTACTCTCCAAAGCGTGCCTCGCCTTTCTCGCGTTGTTGTCCGCGTCCGCCGCCGCGCCGCCCAACATTGTGTTCATCATGACCGACCAGCATTCGGCCGATGCGCTGAGTTGCCGGATGGGCGATCGCTACTTGAAGACTCCCGCGCTCGATCGGCTCGCCGCTCGCGGCACGTTTTTCAGCCGCGCCTACACGCCGAACCCGCTTTGCATGCCGGCGCGCAACTCCATCTTCACGGGGCGCTACCCGCATGAGACGGGAGTCACCGACAACACGAAGACGACGCTCAACGCCAGGGACTTTGTCACGATGGGAACGTATTTCCTTCAGGCCGGCTACCAGACCGCTTATTTCGGCAAGTGGCATCTCGCCTACAATGAAGGTGCCACCAAGACCCACGGATTCGAGACGCTCGAAACCGGCCACATCGACGCCGAAAACGCCGCCCTGGCCACGAAGTTTCTCGGAGGGAAACATAACAAACCCTTCCTCCTCGTCGTCAGTTTTCTCAATCCGCACAACGTCTGCGAACTCGCGCGCGATCAGAGTTTGAACAACGGCCCCATTGGCAAACCGCCGTCTGCCGAAAAACTCCCGCCCGCGCCCGCGAATCTCGCGCCGCCGCAAAACGAGCCCGACACGATGGCGCGGATTCGCGCGGGTTATCACGCGAACCCCGCGTTCCCCGTCGGTAATTTTTCTCCCGAACGTTGGCAGGCGCTCCGCTGGGGTTACTACCGCCTCATCGAAAAAGTTGACGCGGAGATCGGCAAAGTCCTCGACGCGCTCAAAGCCGCCGGCCTCGAAGAAAATACCCTGATCGTCTTCACCGCCGATCACGGCGAGTGCGCCGGCGCTCACGGCTTTAATCAGAAGACGGTTTTTTATGAGGAGTCGGCCCGCGTGCCTTTCATCGTCAGTGCCCCGGGACAACGCGTGGGTCGCGTCTCCGAAAAATTTACCAACACCGGCACCGACATCCTGCCGACCATGCTCGACTTCGCCAGCCTTGCGAAACCCGCGAAACTCAGCGGCGCCAGCCTCCGCTCGCTCGCGCTGGGGCAGCCCGTCGCACCGTGGCGCGATGACGTCGTCGTGCAAAACAACATGTCCCAGACTTTTGCCGTCGACGGCAACGTGCCGACCACCGAAGGCCGCATGCTCCGCACGGACCGCTACAAATATTGCGTCTACGTTCATGGCCAAAACCGTGAATCCCTCGTCGACCTCGAAAAAGACCCCGGTGAAATGACGAACCTCGCCCGCGATCCCGCGCACCGCGACACGCTCCTCGCCATGCGTGAACGTCTGCGCAAATGGGGTGCGGCCAACGGTGATTCGTTGGTTGTCGAAATGTTGGCCGACGACGTGAAACCGCGCGAGTTCGCCGTCGTGAAAACGCCCAAGAACGCCGCCCGTTCGGAAGGTCTCGCCAAGCAGAAAAAGGCGAAAGATCACGAGTGATGGTCGCCACCTCATGAATATCGCCACCTCATGAATATCGCCACCTCATGAATATCGGCATGCAATTTCTCATCGGTCTGTTGCTGGGCGCCACGCTCAACCTCCGCAGCGCGGATGCGCCCCGGAAAGCAGACGCGGATTCTGTCGCGAAGGAGTCGTTGCCAGTGTTCAAAGCAAAGCTGCGCGACACGCTGACTCGCCACTTGGACACGTTGCTCGGCGCCGATGGATCGGTCCGCGCGATGAAGGGCAAAACGGTCGAGGGGAATAGCGCGTTGGCCTTCTACCTGATGGCCGAGGTGACGGGTGATGAGAGATACCGCAAAGCCGCGCTCAGTCTGGCGGACCAAGTTTTGAAGGACATGCGGGCGACGAAATTCGGCGTGTTGCCCATCAAGGAAAAGGACAAGCCCGGCGGCGCCACGATCGTCGGTGGTGGTCCGCCCGCGCTCGGGGCCTATACTTCGAGCGTCGCCTACATCCTGCACAAGGAGGGGGGGCGCCACGACGACCTCCGCTACCTTGCCACGGTCCTTGATCGCTTTGCTTGGAACGACGATGGCTGGTGGGCAGCGACCATCGATGTGAAGACGGGCGAGTCGAAACTGCCGATGACCAAGCCGTCTCCGATTAACAAGACGGCGGCGATGGCCATGGCCGCGGGAATCGTCAGCGGTTACCTGCGGGACATCGACCCGGAACTCTCCGGCCGCCTGAAGCGCAAAACGGACAAGTGCATTTACGAGCAGATCATCCCTGCGCAGCTCGCGGATGGTTTTTGGCACTATGGGCTCAACGAGAACGACCCGAAGGGAAAGGACGTCCTCGGCTACTTCATGCTCACGACGAAGGAGCTGATGAATCTGCAGCGTTTTAATCCCGCTTACCGCGAGGAACGGCTCAACGCCGCGCTCAAGAAAGCGCAGTCCTTCGCGCTGCAGCAGATCGCCCCGACGACCGAGCCCAACACCGGTTCCGCCTCGCGTCCGCACGCGACCGCCGGCACGCCGAAACGGTACTCGGTGCAGGACGAAGCCAAGCGCAGCTACCAACTCGGCCTCATTTTGCTTGAAAGCGGGCAACAAAAGGAAGGCCTCAAAATCATGAGCGCTGCGCTCGCCCAATTCCCTGTTGGCAACGCCGGACAGGATGGCTCTCACGCCTCAGAACCCTCCGCGCTGATCCTCTCGAGCCCGCTCCTCCGTTGAGCCTCGTGGCCGATGGACGTTGATTCTGACCATCAAACCACGGGCGCAGTCATTGGAGCAGCGATTGCAGTTCATCGGGAACTCGGGCCAGGAGTGGACGAAGCCGCCTACGAAGGTGCGCTTGCGCTCAAACTACAGGCCCTCGGCATCGCGCATACCTGCCAAGCACCGCTGCGCATAAACTATCGCGGGACATCGCTCGATTGCGGCTATCGTTACGACCTGCTCGGTGTAGCACGGCTTCCGATCGAACTCAAAGCCGTCGAGCAGATCCTCCCAATCCATCGGGCGCAGCTGCTCACTTACATGCGCCTGGGCTCCCACCCGCTCGGGCTCCTCATCAACTTTGACGTGCCGGTGCTAAAAGAGGGGATTCAGCGCAT
>CAMDOF010000269.1 GCA_945903465.1 Opitutus sp. GAS368 | reverse complement strand
TGTTTTGGTGGGGAGGCTCTCATGCAGCAGGGGCGACAAGAGTGTCGCCCATCCGACGGACCGGCGACACTCCTGTCGCCGATGGTGGCCACGAAGGCGTGCTTCGCTCCCCCACCACCCACCCTCTCGCGCTCCCATGAAACAGCTTCTGCAAATCGTTAGTGGGCCTGGAAAGCTGTTTCTTCGAGCCGCGGCCAAAACTTGTTTTGGGGTGGGGGCTCTCATGCAGCAGGGGCGACCATGCGCAGTCGCGCGGATCACCCCGCCCGCCGCAACACGCGCACGCGCTCCCGGCCGGCGCGGACGTCGAAGGCCACCGCCGGCACGTAGTCGTCCACAATTTCGTAGCCGTCGGCAAACAACGCCGTGAGATCGGGCACGGGAAATGGAAACGGCGGCCCCTCCTCATCCGGATCGAGGTCGGGATTGATGAACCACACCCCGATCAGCAGGCCGCCGGGTTTCAGTGTCAGGTCGATGCCCCGCCGGTAGCTGGCGCGCAGCGAAGGACGCAGCCCGCTCAGGCACGTGTGCTCGAGCACGACATCGAAGACACCGCGCAGCTCCGGCGCCGGGTTGAACAGGTCGCCGACCACGAAGCGGTCCGCAATTTTCGGATAAAGCGCGCGCGCCTCCGCAATGCCCGTCGGCGCGATGTCGAGGCCGATCGCGTCCAGCCCATGCTCCACCGCGAGGGCGACTTCATGTCCGTGGCCGCAGCCCGGCACGAGCGCGCGCCCGCGCGCCGGGTACCGCTCCAAATACTGTTTCATCGGCGGCGACGGCGCGCCCCTGTCCCAGATCACTTCGCCCTTTTGATAGCTCTCCTCCCAGTTCATGATCAGCTTCCGGTTTTTTCCTCGGTGAAGGGGCAGACGCGGTCCGGCCTCAGCCATTCATCCGAAACGGGCCCGCGCTACTTCGCCTCCCCGCCCCTTGCTTGTTTGCGAGGAAACTGGATTTGCGGGAGGGAGGGGTTTAAGGGGAGGGGCATGGTGGGATTTGGGATGAAGGTGGCGTAAATGAGTCGATTTTGAGAGGGTATGAGAAAGGTCTTTGCGATCGTTGCAGGCACAGGCGTGGTCTTGCGCGGCTGTCATACGCTGTCAAGGGATCCTTGCCCGAGGCGACAAGCCATCGGGGCAGGCCGCCGCCCCGCTGAACAAGCGCCGGAACGACGGACAGAAAATAGGGGGCGCGAACCGGCAGGACAGATGGCGGCCGCGCTGGGCAAAGTCCGGATCAGAACATCAGATCCAGGCTCAAGGCGTAGGACCGCGGGGTTTCAATGACAGTGAAGATCGATTCACCGAAGGCGTTCACGTGGGTTGACAGGAACGAATTTTTTCCGGTCAGAAGATTACGGACGTTGAGTTGGACCCGGTAGCGAAGCCGTTCGCTCACCTTGCCGGAATACGCGAGGAAGGCATCGGCGTTGATTTCCTCCTTCCCGTGATAGGGGTGATCCAGATCGATCTGCGGGACGGGGAAGCCACCGCTGACAATTCCAGACGGCACCGCCGGAAACCCGATGATGGGTGCGCTCCGCCAGCGCAGCGCGCCGCCCACCCGGACCCCCTTGAGCGCGCCCTGCTTGAAATCGTAGGCCGCATTCAGGTTCGCGCGATATTTGCGCCCGGCATCGACAGGCTTGTTGTTCAGCTGCAGGGCGGCGTTCAGGGCCGACTGGGTCACGCTGTCGTAGAATTCCTTCATCGTCATCTGCCGCAACGCTCCGTTGGCGCCGCGAATGGTGTAGTTGTTCGCGCTGTCGCCCTGATAGGGAATGCGATCCCAGCCGCGGTCGCCGGCAAGGTCGGTGAGATTCGGGTCCGACCAGACGGGCAGGCGGGCCTTCACCCAGTTTTCCCAGTCTTTGCTGACGTTGCCCTGCACGGTCTCGGCCTTCGCGAACGTGAGGCGGACATCGAGGTTGCCCAGCCGGTTGCCGGCGGTGAGTTCGTAGCCCCTGGCAATCGTGTCGCCGGTGATGGGGTGGAAGGCGGAGTTCAGGCTGGCGTCGGCGGTCCACGCGTTCGGGTTGGTGAGCCCCTGCTGCGAAACCAGGGTCGCGTAGCGCGGCGTGCCGCGTGCGTTGGCGAGGTCGTCCACGACTTTCCGATAGGAGGTCTCCATCCGCCCCGCCTCGATCCGAACCGTGCCGAACCCGACATTGCTGCCGATCCGTTCCAACTCATAGCGGTTCAATTTGAGGTAGCCCTTGCCGCCCGGCAGATCGAAGCGGAGCGCATATTCCTTCGACGCGCCGTTCGTTCCGGGAATCGGTTCGCCGAAGGATCGGAACTGGCCGGTGGGAAGATTGAACGTCGCGGATTGGTAGTAGGAAAGACTGAGCCAGTGGAGCGGGCGCGCCACCGCCCCGTAGGTGTGGCTGGTGGCGCGGTAGGAGACTCTCGTGGCGTCGTTCCAGTCCACGAACGTCGGACGGTCGATAAACTCCCAGCCCCCGTTGCGTTGATTGGGTCCGCGGTTCGCCTCGGTGATCACATTCATGGACTTGCTGGCCACGGCGTCGTCGCGCAGGCCGTAACTGAAGAGCAGGCGGTCGCGGAGGAGCTTGCCCTGCCACGCAAGAATGGCGGACCCCAGCTGCGTCGTGCTGCCGCTGGGCAGGCTGCCGCCGTAGGGACTGTTCCAGCCGCTCAACTCGATCGGCTGTCCGGTGGTGGGTTCGGTAAATTTCAACCCGCCGGCGAGGAGTTCCTCGAGGCTGCGCACGCTCCCACCAATCACCGGGGGCTGCGCCGTGCGGTTGGCGCCGGCGTCGAAATAATGCGCGTAGAGAAAGACCCGGCGCGCATCGTTCAGAACGCCATTGAAATTCTGATACTGGAGATTGCCCAGCATCCTCACCTGCACGGTCTGGGCCTTGACGAACGAATCGCGATAATTGTAGCTCCCAAAAAACGAGTGCTGCCCCAGCCATTTCAGCGCCGCGGGCGTCATCGGTTCCCACGCCAGCGAGGCGCGCACCTCCTTCGTCTTTTCCAGATTCTTTGCCCCGCTCGGCACGCCCACGGTGAACAGCCGCCCGAAGTTGGGATTCAGCACATACTCGGCGGGCAGCGGGGTCGGCACCACCCGGGTGTCCACGTTGCGCGTGGTCGTCCAGGGCACGCGCAGCGTGATCCGGTTGACGTCGGCGTTGTAGCCGAAATTGGTGTAGCCGACATACGACTGCTGGAGCCGCTTCCACTCCTCCCAGTGCCCGCCCACCTCCAAGGACAGGGTGCGCAGCAGGCGCTGTTCGACAAACGCGTCAAAGATCTTCGATCGAAATTCGTTGCGCACCCCGTCGCCCAGAAAGTTCCGGCCGACCATGGCGGCCACCTCGGGGAACAGGTGGATGTTTTGCGGGCTGAAAGTCACGCGCGTCACCCCCGAATTGGGATCGCGGGCGGCCGGACCGTAACGGGCGGGATCGAAGGCAATCGCGCCCGGGCCGGTCGGGAGTTGGGTGGAAAATGCATGGAAAAACGCCAGAGGATTGGCGTTGTTGCCCACGGGAAACATCGCCGAGTTCGCGACTGCCCCAAACGTGGCGGACGCAACCGTGGTGACATTTCCCGCCTTGATGGCGTTGTAGGCCGGCGTGGCGAAGTCGAAAGGTAATTGGGTGGGAGGCCGGTTGGCCTTCTCCTCGGTAAACTCCGCGTGCAGGCGGACCGTCGTGTGGCGCCGCGGCCTGGCGGTCAACGTACCGTACCCGCGCCGGCTGCGATCGAAGCTCGGCTTGATGAAGGACGGCCGGTTTTCATTCAGGTAATCGAGCCGGAACGCCAGTTTGTCCCCGAGCTTCCGGTTGAGATCCAAGGCAAACCGATATCCGTTTTCTGAATCGACGGTCAGCGACGTGCTGCCCAGGTTGCGATTCTCTGCAGTCCTGAGCTTGACGTTGGCCACACCGGAGGGTTCGCCGAGGCTGAAGATCAGCGACTGCGCGCCACTCCCGATTTCGAAGCGGTCGGCGTTGTACGCGTCCGTCCGGGTGATGCTGCTGAACAGATTGCGGGAGGTGGAAAAACTCGCCGGCTGGATCCCGCGGATGCGACCCGTCTCCTTGCCGCTCCAAAACGCGGCGCCACCATCGGAAGGGGAAACATACTCCTCCAAATTCTCGACGTTCGCGGAGTATCGGAACGCATCGGACAGCGACGTGATTTTGAAATCCGCCATCATCTCCGCGGTGAAGACCTCGATTTGGGATGGGATGTCCTTGATCTCCTGCTTGAAGCGCCCGCCGAGCACGGACTGGGAAGCGGAATAGCCCACGTCGGTGTCCGCGCCCACGACGAACGGCGAGAGTTCGACCACTTCGCCGGATTTCGCCGCCGCCGGGATCGGTTCGCCCGCCGCGGCACGGTCGGCGGACACGGCGGCGAGGCCGAGCGAGACAAGAAAGAGGGCGAGGGGTTTACAGGTATTCATGCGCTGTGGGGTAAACGGTATTCGGATGCGGTCGGTCCGCTGATTGCAAGGTAGGGATGAGGAGTGGCTTTGGTGCCACTATCATACCACCGGCTTTGCGTTGGTCGGCTCCGGTTGAACGGATCAGCATGGGTCGCGCCGCCTCCCCGGATGCGAACCCCGCTCCTGCCGAAGGGCGGCGTCTGGGTCGCGATCGTCAATAAGTCGCGCCGCCTCCCCCGATGCGAACCCCGCTCCTGCTCGCTTAGGAAACCGCAACGGTTTCGTCGAGTCGGGGCCAAAACTTGTTTTGGTGGGTGCGCTCTCATGCAGCAGGGGCGACAAGAGTGTCGCCCATCCGACGGACCGGCGACACTCCTGTCGCCGATGGTGGGCATGGAAATCTGTTTCTTCCCGTCGGGGCAAAAACTTGTTTTGGTGAGTGGGCTGCTAGAAAACTGGATTTAATCGGTCTTCAATGGATTCCTAGGAAACTGGATTTGCGGGGGGAGAGGGGGGAGGCGCGCGTGAGAAGATGTTGGAACGGGTGAGTGCGGTTTCATGGCTTGACCCCCGGCGCGAAAGCCAACCCCCGACGGCGCCTGGGCCGTAGACCGACCACACCACGGGCACGCCGTCCCAGCGTTTGATTTCTTGATCGTGCGTGACCAGCGGGAGCTGGTGTTCGAGGGCGGTGGCGCAGACGAGCTGATCGGCGGGATCCTTGTGCGGCCAATCTAATTCAACCGACCGCCACGCGATCCGCGGGGTGAGCGGCAATATCCTAAACCGGTGGCCGAGGTCTTCGAGCCACGAGGCTGGATCGGGTGAGAGGTCGATTTCTCCGGTGCGCGCCTTGCGGGCGATTTCCAGCAGACTGATCGCGGAGATGCCGAAATCTTCGGCCTGACATTTTCCCGCGAGCGTGCGGACCTTGGACGAGAGGCGGGGGGGAGGATTCGGCGATCCACAGCACCGCGTGGGTAGCGAGTAAAAATTTCATCGGGCGAGGTCGCCCCACGCGTCGAGCGGAATGGCGGGACCGTCGCGGAGTTTGCCGAGATTAGCTCGGCCATTCATGCAACCGAGCGCGCCGGCGCTCGCCCGGCGGCGGCGAAACTCGAACGATGGCCACTCGGAATCCACGACGATCACGGTGCCGGCGGCCGCGAGGCGGCGCATGCGGGGAATTCGCGCTGAAAGGTCCGGATGTTGGTTTTCATACGTGGCAGTCAAGCGTGACTGACAGATGGGTCAAACCGGCAAGCCGGCCGACGCCGGCATCCGTGCCGCAAACCCCAAAGCCGGCCCCCGTTCGGCTCGCCCGCGAGAAGTGGGCAAGGCGGCGACGGAAGGAAAGCGGGATTTTATCTCTATTATTGATTGCCAGCAGCCTGGATTTGCGGGGGGCGGTTTATCGGGCTGGCCGTCGGCCTCGATCGGTGGCGGCAGGCGCGGAGGTTTATGGCTAATGACGGAGGCCAAAGGTTGCAGGAATGACGAATCCCGAAACTCGAAAGCGAACCCGTTTCTCGCCTTGGATATTCGGCCTTCTGGTTTCCGTAGAGTTGCTCCTTGAGCGGATTCCCCTTTTCGGCGAACCATGGGCGAGAACTCTTCCGCTTATGAGCCCGATCACCCTTTCCAAAAACCAGCCGCTCCAGTCCCGCGACGAAGGGGAGGACTTCTATAAGGAGCGTTATCCGCAGCCGATGACCGACGCGCAGAAGAAGCCCTCCGTCGGCGCCGATCCGGAAAAGCAGGTCGACGAGTTTCGCAATTATGAAGCAGACGCCCGGCCGACCGTCCGTGAATTCTACCGCCTGAATCACGCCAACCAGACCTACGAGTTCGGCCTCGCCAAGCGGAAGGAACACCTCGGCCGCAACCGGCTGAAGATGGGCATCTGGGAGGCCGCCGAAAACCTGAACCAGCTCGTCGACGACCCCGACCCCGACCCCGACCTTTCCCAGCTCGAACACCTCCTCCAGATGGCCGAGCACCTCCGCGCTGATGGCCAGCCGCGTTGGATGATCCTGACCGGCTTCGTCCACGACCTCGGCAAGATCCTGTGCCTTTGGGGCGAGCCGCAGTGGGCGGTGGTTGGTGACACGTTTCCAAACGGCTGGGCCGATTCGCCGAAGATCGTTTTCCCGAAGTTCTTCGAGGCGAACCCCGACTTCCGCAATCCGCGGTTTCAGACGAAGAAGGGCGTCTACGAAGAAGGTTGCGGATTCAATGCGGTGAACCTTTCGGGGCCACGACGAATATATTTACAGTGTCTGCAAGGATTACCTGCCGAGGGGAGCCCGCTACAGGCTGCGCGACCACAGCTTCTACCCGTGGCATCGCGAGGGCGCATACGCCCATTTCCTGAACGACCAGGACCGCAAGCATCTGCAGGACGTGCAGGCCTTTAACCCCTACGACCTCTCCACCAAGAGCCACGCCAAGCCCGACGCCAAGGCGCTCCGACCCTACTACGCGGATCTCATCGCCGAGTTCTTCCCGGCCAAGAGTCGTTGGTAATCTGTGTAGCTTCGGCAAGCTTGCGGAAGGTGAAAAAATCTCGGCCGCCCGCGGGCGGGGCGACCGGGGCACCGCGTCTCGAGACGAGGTCACGCCGGCTGGCCGGGCGGATCGTGGTCGGGCGCGGAGGTGGTTTCCGGCTTCGGATAAT
>CAMDOF010000268.1 GCA_945903465.1 Opitutus sp. GAS368 | reverse complement strand
CCGAGGACGTTTTCGATGACGAAGACGCGCGGTTGAAAGTAGTCCACGTGCCGCAGGAATTCGCGGAAGAGATGACGGCGGGGATCCTCCTTGAGGCGTTCGGTGCCGTGATTGGAGCCGTCGCGCTGGCGTGCGGTGCTGAAGCCCTGGCAGGGCGGACCGCCGACGATGACATCGACCGAGCGGGTGCCGATGAGGGCGGCGAGTGTTTCGGGGGCGAGAGCGGTGAGGTCGGCTTCGAGCGCGAAGGCTACGGGCTTGAGGCCGGTAGGGCTCTGGGCTTGGAGATTGGCGCGGAGGGTGGCGACGGCCTCGGGGTTGAAGTCGATGGCGGCGAGGCAGTCGAAGCCGGCGCGCTGCATCCCAAGCGTGAAGCCGCCACAGCCGCAGAAGAGATCGATGAACGTGGGCTTGGCGCTCATCGGTCGATGCCGTCACAGAGATCGGCGACGGTGGTTTTGAGCGCCTTGGCAATGCGCGCGACGCTGCGGATCGTCGGGTTGCGGCTCCCGTTTTCAATGCCGCTGATGTAGGTCTGGTCGAGCTCGGCCAGCTCGGAGAGGCGCTCTTGGGTCAGTTCCCGTTTCTCGCGCAGGGCGCGGACGTTTTCGCCAAATCGGGTCAATGCCACGTGCCGTTTCGCCATGGCACAGGCTAACAGCTTATCGACTATGAGTTAATCGACTATGAGTCATAAATGAGCTGGCGAAGCATATATTTTCCCATCATCTCAACGGTCATGGCAAAGAACGCTGTAACGGTGCGATTTTCGACGCGCGGTCGGGTAACCATCCCGGCGGCGTTGCGGCGGAAACACTGGATCCAGGGCGGCTCGCGTCTGGCGTTTGAAGTCACGCCGTCGGGAATCCTATTGAAGACGATTGCGGCCAAGCGGCCTTGATCTCGCGGCGTTTGTGGCCGTTGCCGCCCGAGCGCGTGAGTGCTGAGTGTCGTTGGCCCACCTCCAGTCTACAGGCTGATCGACCAACCCACGCGGGGCGCACCCGGACTCGCGTCGACGGACAGGCTCATACCGAACCGGCGATCTCTACGCATCTAGGCCCATCTTTGCACACCCCAAGGCTCGGCCTCCTCTCTCATACCAACAGCCTCCAACATTCAGAGTTTAACCGCAGATTGCACAGATACGAACCGGATAGAAGGCAGCAGAGTCGAGGCGCCGGTGGTTTTATCGGGTATTCATCCGTGAAATCTGTGGTTAACACTCCGGTTCCTAAAATCCGACTTCACGGGCTGTTGGTATCAATCATACCCGCGTTTCGCCTCATCTGGTTTGGGCTTGGCGTGCTTTCATCTGCCGTCGCCGCCAGTGCGGCCGAACCCACGCCTCAACGCCGGCCGTGAGCCGCGCGCCCGCAAGGTGTGCAGCCAATCGGCCAATTCGCGCCCAAAACGCGCGAGCGAGTCGGCGCGGACGGCAATCTCTGCAAGGGTGGACGGACGGAGTTGCAGGGATGAAATGGCTTGGCGTTTCTTCGCAAAAAAACCGTCGATGATTTCTTCCGCGCGCAATCCCATACACTCTACCATTCACGCGCTTTGCCACCTGCGATTTACCGTTCTGGCATCAAAACCGGAATGACCTTGTTGCCGTGGCGGCGATAGATTCGGAAATCTGCATCGAGCGTGAAGACAACCCCGTTGGGATGCAGCTCCGCCAGACGCACGAGGCACGCGTCGGCCAAGGACATCGGGCGATTCCGGTAGCGACGCATCAACGTGCGCAAGTCCGCGATCTGATCTTCGATTTCCAAGCCAATCCGCAACACTCCTCTCTCCAACAGCGCAAACAACACATCGGTCTCAACCCCTTCCCTTTTTAGCAAAAATGCCGCTTCCGTTAGCACCGGTTCACACGTCAACAGTGGCGGATGCAAACGCTTCCATTGGTCGCACACCCAGTCGTGATGACCCACGCCGGCCGCAAGAAACGTCACGAGCGGCCCCGTATCGAGCAAGACTGCGGCCTTCACTGTCCGAAACCTTCCATGTGCTTTGGGTTGGTCGCCAGATCGCGCGGCAAGCCCTTCAAGGACCCGGCCAGATCATGCGCCAGATCGTAGCAACTCGCCTTCTGGGCGGCAGGTCGGGCCTCCAGCGACTGCTCCAAACACTCCCGCACCAACGATGATTTGGTCGTCCCGCGCGCGCGCGATTCCGCCTCCAACCGTTCCAACAATCTGTCCGGCAATTTAAGCGAGATCGTGTTCATGCCCGAGAAGTAATACGTCCCATACTCACGCGCAATACCGAACTCCGCGGTCGACGCGCTCGGCTGCGAAGGGCGGGTGCATGGATTGAGCTGACCCAACTCCCGTCCGCGCCCCGCGCTCGACATACCCCCAGAATTTGAGTCCATCAGCAGCCCCATGAACTCACTCCGCTTTTTTCTCCCCCTCTCCCTTTCCCTCCTGCTCTCCTTCTGCGCCTCCGCCGCCGCCGCACTCGCACCTCGCCCCAATATCATCGTCCTGCTCTGCGACGACCTCGGCTACGGCGATCTCAGCTGCTTCGCCCATCCCGAGATCCGCACGCCGAACCTCGACCAACTCGCCCGCGACGGCGTCAAGTTCACCGATTGCTATTCCGCTTCGCCCGTCTGCTCGCCCTCGCGCGCCGGGCTCATGACCGGGCGCAATCCCAACCGCCTCGGCATCCGCGATTGGATTCCTCCCCAGAGCGGAATCTTCCTGCGCCCCGGCGAAATCACCGTCGCCCAGCTCCTCAAGAAAGCCGGCTACCATACATTCCACGCTGGCAAGTGGCACCTCAACAGCCGCACCGACGGCTCCGAGCGTACGCCCGGCGAAGCCGGTTTCGATCACTGGCTCTACACGCAAAACAACGCCGCCCCCAGCCACCTTAACCCGCGCAACTTCATCCGCAACGGCACGCCCGCCGGCCCGCTCACGGGGCCGTCCTCCCACCTCGTCGTCGCCGAGGCCACCCGCTGGCTCGACACCACGCGCGCCGCTCAATCCGCCGGCGCGCCCGCCGCTCCGTTTTTCCTCAACCTCTGGTTTCACGAAACCCACGAGCCCGTCGCCGCCACCGAAGAATTCCTCGCCCAGTATCCGAACGAAACCAATCTCGACCGCCGCCACTACCTGGCCAACGCCTCCCAGATGGACGCCGCCGTCGGCCAGCTCCTCCGCTACCTCGACCACCACGGTCTGCGCGAAAATACCTTCATCTTCTTCTCCAGCGACAACGGCCCCGAGACGCTCAACCGCTACCGCGGCGCCCAGCGCAGCCACGGCTCGCCCGGCCCGCTGCGCGGCATGAAACTCCACGTCACCGAAGCCGGCTACCGCGTCCCCGGCATCATTCGCTGGCCCGGCCACGCGCAGCCCGGCACCACCAGCGCCGAGCCGATTTGCAGTCTCGATTTTCTCCCTACCGCCTGCGCGCTCGCCGGCATCAACCCACCCACCGATCGCGCCCTCGACGGCGGCAGCCTGCTCCCGGTTTTCTCCGGCCAATCCGTCAGCCGCCCGCATCCGCTCTACTGGCAATACGACTTCGCCCTCAACGAGCCCCACCAGCTCGCCCTGCGCGACGGTCCGTGGAAACTCCTCGCGAACGCCACCCTCGACCAGGTGGAGCTTTACAACCTCTCATCCGACGTCGCCGAAAAACAAAACGTCGCCGCCCAACATCCGGACCGCGTGAAGTCCATGACCGCCACGATGCGCGCGCTCCGCACCGAGATCGCTGCCGAGGGCGCCCAGTCTGGCAACCCGCCCGTCCGCCAGAACGCGGCGAAGAAGGAATAGTCCTCCTGCGCCGCTCGCCGCCATTTTGTCCGCCAGTGTCCTCTATAGCAGACTTTAATTGCGTTTTAGTCAGCTATACCTGACGCTCTGGACGATGGCCACCGCCTCTCCCCTTCCGCTGCCCGCCGCCCATGCCCTGCGCAAGCTGGGCCGCGAGCTGGCCCTCGCCCGACGCAAGCGCAGCATTTCCACTGCTGACATGGCCGCCCGGCTGATGGTGAGTCGCGACACCCTGTGGCGCCTCGAGCGCGGCGATGCGACCGTCGCCGTCGGCACGTTGGCGACAGCGCTGTTCATTCTCCAGTTGCACGACCGCCTCGCCAACCTCGCCGCGCCGGCCACCGACGCGCTCGCGCTCACGCTCGACGAACGCCGCCTGCCGCAACGCATCCGCCGGGCCTCCCCATGAGCATCGAAGTGCACATCGATTGGGCGGGTGAAACCCAACTCACCGGGCTCCTCTATCCCGCCGCCCGCAGTGCGGCCGTCTCATTTGAGTATGCGCCCGCGTGGTTGGCGCGTCCCGATACCTTTTCGATCGATCCTACTTCGCTGCCACTGCGCCGAGGAGTGCACCCTGCGCCCGCCCTTTTCGGCGCGATGCAAGACTGCGGCCCCGATCGTTGGGGCCGGCTATTGATCGAGCGTGCCGTCCGCCAGCACGTCCTCGACCGCAAGCCCTACCAAGACCTCGACTACGTCCTCGCGCTCGACGATGCCTCCCGTATCGGCGCGCTCCGTTTTCGCTCAACCGCCGACGGTCCATTCCTGTCAGCCAACGTCGGCAAACTTCCGCCCCTCGTTCAACTCAGTGCCCTCGTCCGCGCGGCCAACGCCGTGCACGGTGCCACGGAGACTGCCGCCGACCTCCGCTTCCTCCTCGGCCAAGGTTCGCCGCTCGGCGGCGCGCGCCCCAAATCCGCCATCGCCCTCGCCGACGGCCGCCTCGCTCTCGCAAAATTTCCGAAACCCGACGACCGGCGTGACATCGCGGCCGGCGAAATCCTCGCTCTCACGCTCGCCCGCCAAGCCGGCATTACGGTCGCCGAACATCGTCTCGTTGCCGTCGGCGCCAGCAACGTCGCCGTGATCACGCGCTTTGACCGCGATGGCCCGCGCCGCATTCCGTTCCTCTCCGCCCACAGCCTCCTCGGTCTGCCGACCGGCGAACCCGGCGCCTACGCGCTGCTCGCCGACGGCATCCGTCAATTCGGCCACGACACCGCCGCCGACCTCCGCGAACTCTGGCGCCGCCTCGTCTTCTCACTCCTCGCTAGCAACACCGACGACCATCTCCGCAATCATGGCTTCCTCCAACGCGCTCCCGGACGTTGGGCGCTCTCACCCGCCTACGATCTGAACCCCGTGCCCGAAATCGACCGGGCACAATTTCCCCAAACTCCCATCGCCGAAGACAACTCGGACTCGACCCTCGCTGCCGCCTTTGCCGCCGCCCCGCGCTTCGGCCTTAAACCCGCTGCCGCCAAATCCATCCTCCGCGAAGTCCTCGCCGTCATCGTCAACTGGCGCAAAACCGGCCGACAACTTCGTCTGAAGTCCTCCACGCTCGACGCCTACGCCACCGCCTTTGATCATCCGCTCGTAGCCGAAGCCAAGAAACTGACCTGAGCGGCCCGTCGAATTCACTCCTCCATCCCGCGTCTCGCCTCGTGTCCGTCAGCGCTTCAAATCGTTACCTCCCCCCATCATGAAAACCATCACGCGCTCGCCCCGTTCCTTTGCTCTCCTCCTGATCGCGCTCGCGCCGTCCCTCCTCGCAAAGCCATCGCCCTACGCCGTATTTCCCTCCGCCGAGCCGCCCTATTATCGGGCCCAGTATGAGGCCTCGGCCACGCCAGGTGAACTCGCGTATGCAGTCAACTTCACCGTCTGGATGCCGCCCGGGGTAAAGGTGCTGCGCGGGGTAATTGTCCACCAGCACGGCTGCGGTGAGGGCTCCTGCCAGTCAGGCCTGACCGGCGCCTTCGATCTTCACTGGCAGGCGCTCGCGAAGAAGCACGATTGTGCCTTGCTCTCACCCGCCTATGAACAGCCAGAGACCGCGGACTGCCAGCTGTGGTGTGACCCACGGAAGGGCTCCGCGGTCGCCTTCCAACGCGCCCTGAGCGAACTCGGCGCCAAGAGTGCTCACCCGGAGCTTGCCACCGTGCCCTGGGCTTTGTGGGGGCACAGCGGCGGTGCCAATTGGGCCGGTGCCATGACGCTATTGCACCCGGATCGCGTCGCCGCCGCCTGGTTACGCTCCGGGGCTCCGCCGGTGGTCGCCGCCGCCGGAAAACCCACGCCCTTCTCGATCGCGGACGCCGCCACGCAGGTTCCCCTCATGTGCAATCTCGGCACCAAGGAAGGTGTCACCGTGCAGGAAGGTCGCTTCGCCAGTGTGTGGGGCGGCGTGGAAAAATTCTTTACCACGATGCGGGCCCAAGGCGCTCTCATTGCGGTCGCGGTCGATCCCCTCTCAAGTCATGAATGCGGCAACCAACGCTACCTCGCCATCCCGTGGTTTGACGCGTGCCTCACCGCCCGTCTCCCCGCCAAACTCGGCCGCCCGCTACGCTCCATGCCCGCCTCCGCCGCGTTGCTCGCTCCTCTTTATGCCGGGGGACCTGAAATCGTCGCTCCGGTCTCAGCCGATAAATTTTCCGGCACGAAAGAAAAATCCATCTGGCTCCCCAACGAGGCGATCGCCCGCGCGTGGACCCAGTATGTCAAAGACACGGCCGTGACCGATACCACGCCCCCGCCCGCCCCCATCAACGTTCGTGTCACCGGTCGCCAGCTCACTTGGATCGCCGACGCCGATCTCGAAAGCGGTCTCGCGAGCTTCCTCATCGAGCGCGACGGCCAACTCATCGCCACCCACCCGGAGAAATCGAACAACCCCCGGGGCCGTCCGGTCTTTCAAGGCCTCCAATACAGCGATACCCCGAACCAGCCGCTCGTGCCGATGGCTTTCACCGACACTACCGCCGAAGCGGGCAAGCACTACGCCTACCGCGTCATCGCTGTAAACACCGTCGGTCTACGCTCCAACTAAGCCCGATTTATCAACTGATCAGCAGCCACCGCGGGGGAGCGTCCGTGGCCACCATCGGCGACAGGAGTGTCGCCGGTCCGTCGGATGGGCGACGCTCTTGTCGCCACGATTTGCCCGGTCGCGTCGTCTTTGAGCGGCCGTCGCCGGTCCGTCGGATGGGCGACACTCTTGTCGCCCCTGCTGCCTGGGAGCCTCCCCACCAAAACAAGTTTTGGCCCCGACGGGAAGAAACTGATTTCTATTCACACCAACGGCGACAGGAGTGTCGCCGGTCCGACGGATGGGCGACACTCTTGT
>CAMDOF010000267.1 GCA_945903465.1 Opitutus sp. GAS368 | reverse complement strand
CACCACTATGGTGACCGCGCGCAAGAACGCCGGGGATGTCGGCGCAAGTGGTCACCGCGCAGTCCCCTGTGCGGAAGGGGCGTCTCCTGACTCAGAGCCGCACAGTGGACTGTGCGGACCACTTTGGTCACCGAAGCGGTGCGGTCAATCCATCGGGTCAAGCGGGTCGCCGCCCAGTGGACGGGGCGGACCCCTGTGGTCACCATTGTCGGCGGTCGATTCCTGCGGGTTACCGATGGCCGCACAGTGGACGGGGCGGACCCTGTGGTCACCGCGCCAGAGGTGATCGGTGCTCGTGATGGCCGGGAATCGACCTGAGCAGTTGCGCGATTTCCGCGATTGGGGTGGCCGGGAATCCGTTCAACGTGCGGGCGTCGCGTCGCCCTCTGCGACCGACGACGCCAGGCCTTATTCCTTGTGCCCGTGAACACACCGCTCACTCGCCGGAAATTAATGGCTGCTAGGAAATCGGATTTTCAGCGGGAGGGGTTTACGAAGACGCGGGGCCTTGGCGGCACTCTCGCGATGACAAGCCCGGACGAGCTTACGCGAGTTCCCAGCCTTTGCGGTAGGCGCGGCGGATGAGTGGGGCGGCTTCGGGGGCGTTTTTTGCGACCATTTTTTTTGCGTCCCACTCCACGCGTTTGCCGAGGCGGAGAGCGAGGTTGCCGAGGAGAACCGTTTCACTGAATGGACCGGAGGAGGCGAAGTTCGAGAGGGCGGGCGTGCCGGTCTTGATGGCGGTGAGCCACTCGACGTAGGGACCGCCGCCGTCTTCGCCCTTGCCGTCCTGCGTGCCACCGGAGACGCGAGCGATGGTTTTCGGCGGTGCGGGAAAGTCGGTGCCGAGCGCGTCGGGTTTGAATACCCAATCTTGCCGTGAGCGTCCGAAAAACATGCGGCCTTTTTCGCCGACGAGCATAAGGTCGAAGCGGCGGAAAACGTGGTCCGCCGTCGGGAAATCACCTTTCCACAAAGCTGCGGGCGGGGCGTTGAGGTAGACCCCTTCCTTGGCCACGACTCCGTCATACCACATGAATTTCACGGGGCCGCCGAGGATGCTCGTGGGGAATTGATAGGTGATGGTCGAGCGATTCGGCGCAGCGATGGCGGTGCCGCCCTCGTGCCAACTATCGACGGTGGTGGGAGCGGTGAGGCCGAGGGCCCAATAGGGCATGTCCATGATATGGCAGCCCATGTCGCCGAGCGCGCCGGCGCCGAAATCCCAATAGCCGCGCCAGTTGAACGGCGCGATGGTCGGACTGTAATCGTGAAACGGGGCGGGCCCGATCCATTGGTTCCAATCGAGACCCTTCGGCACGGGTTCGGCCTTGGGCCACTCCTTCATGCCTTGCGGCCAGATCGGGCGATTGGTCCACGCGTGGACTTCGGTGACGCGACCAAGGACACCGGCGCGGATAAGTTCGACGCCGCGACGGATGGGTTCGCCGGCGTGGGCTTGGTTCCCCATCTGCGTTTGGACCTTAGTCTGCACGGCGATTTCAGCGAGGCGTCGCGCCTCCCAGATCGAGTGGGAAATTGGTTTCTGGCAGTAAACGTGTTGACCCTTCCGCATGGCGAGGGTCGATGCGTGGAAGTGGTGGTGGTCAGGCGTCGAGACGGTCACGGCATCGATGCCGTTCATCGTCGCGATCATCTCGCGGTAGTCGGTGAAGAGTTTTGCGTTGGGGAAACGGTCGAGCATGGTGTCGCCGGTTTTCGCTTTTTTCTTCCGGCTGAGCTCGGGGTTGCGCGGGTTGGCGACATCGCAGAGCGCGACGATTTCAGCGCCGGCAGCGGAGACCGCGGAGATGTCGACCTGGCCCTTGCCGCTGATACCGATGGCGCCGATCTGGATGCGGCCGTTGGCTCCGCGGGCGGACGCGGGGAGAATGTGGAAGCCGAGTGTGGCGACGGCGGAGGCGCGGAGGAAGTCGCGGCGGGTAGGCTGGGAGTGGTTCATGGGAGAATGCTTTGAGATGGAGCGACGGAGAGCGGTGAATCGGGGAGGCCTGGTGGGCAGGACGGCGGGGCGTGGGGCAAAGATACGAGAGATTTAGGGCCCCGGAGTGCCCGAGGGCAATCGGCTATTTGGCAGAGGTCGATTTGTCGGGGGGTATTTGGCGGAGGTACTTCCGAGGAGGGCATAAGTTACGGCGGTAGGCACCACGCCGTGCGTTTGGCGAAGTCGCGCACGGTAGTATCCGGACGCATCGGCACACGGTCGTGGGCGGGCCGAAGTCCAGACGCGGGGGGATGGCGCTACCAGCGATTGGGCGCCCGAGCGAACTGGCCGCCCCAGCCAGGCTTGGTCGGGTCGGTCGGGTCGTTTTGCCTTTGAGTGGGGGAAAGCATAGCGACGACCGCGGGTCAGCGGATGGGGTTGGAGGCGTTACGACGACGAGCGGCGAAGCCTGATCATGGCGCAGGAGGTCGAGGGCGCGGTGGCGGGCGATCTTAAAAAGAAAGGCGTGGAAAGAGCCGGCTGGCCTCGATCGGTTTGGGCAGGCGGGCAAGACGGACTCACGCGGCGGCAGGGGCGCGTTGAGTCGAGATCGGCACCGCGTTCGCGGGCTCACTGTTGCCCTGAATACCTTTGCCAACGGCGCCGCCAGACTTGCGAATCCTTAAACGCCCTAACTAAGTTGTAAAACCGCGCCAAATATTTGGCACGGTTTCCTTAAAAATTATGATTAATTATTCGACACCCGATCTCACCCAACATCCGCCGCGCAGCATCCGCGTGCGCTTAGGTGGCTATGCCCATCTCTGCCGTCTTCTCGACAAAGGGCGGGCGGTGGTTGCCGGCAAAGCGGCGGAGTATCATTACAATTGTCCCCTCGATCAGGCACTTTTTGAGTTCACTGGCATTACGGAGGGAGCGATGCTCGACCAGATCAAGGCGGGGAAGACCGACACGGAAGTGCTGGCTTGGCTGAGCGAACAAACCAAGCGCCAGAGCTTCGAGATCATCGCATGGTCGGCGTGGCTTGAACAAAACGGCCCCGGCGGCGCACCTGGTCACGAGTGGGCGGCAAGCGTGATCAAGGGGAATAATTCCCAACGGGACGATATTCGCTCCTTCGCGGACCTCCTCGATTTCGACGATTACCACTCGTACGGCGGCAAGGCGTGAGCCGCGGATAAATCCAGGCACCGACCGCTCGAAAGCGGGCCGCGCGAGTGGTCCGCTTTTTTTTGCGGTCCCCCGGCTAGGTGAAGCGCGGCCTAACCGAGAAATAACCGGGCCCCACAGCCTAGCCTAGCCCTTGCCGGGCGGCACGAAGCGCGGCCTAACCGAGGCATAACCCAAGGCCCCACCCACCGCTCCGGCCGGCCTTGGTTTGGTGACGAAAATCTTCCCACCAAAAGAATTTTTCTCCCGTCACGGCCCAAGCCTTTTTGCACCGCAGAGGAAAAGCCAACAGGGTCAAGTCTTGGGGTTTGAGGTTTTAACGAGCAGGGATGGCCTCCGCTGGTCGGGTGGTCGCTGGCAGGCGGCGGCCTCGCGGCTGGCTTCGTGGAGATTCCCCATCTGCATGGGCCCGGCCAGCCAGCGGTTGATCACCGTGCTGCGGGGTTTCGGTTCGGCGGCGATCGCCGCTTCCAGTCCGCGGATTTTCCTTCCACCAGATTCGCCTCAGCCCGTCCCACCGCCTTGAGCAGCCCGATCAGGAACCCGCCCCGCTCATAAATCCAGTTTCCTAGCAGCCTCCCCACCAAAACAAGTTTTGGCCCCGACGGGAAGAAACAGCTTTATTTTCCCACCAACGACTTACAGAAGCTGTTTCATGGGAGCGCGAGAGGGGGGTGGTGGGGGAGCGAAGCACGCCCTCGTGGCCACCATCGGCGACAGGAGTGTCGCCGGTCCGTCGGATGGGCGACACTCTTGTCGCCCCTGCTGCATGGGAGCCTCCCCACAAAAATAAGTTTCGGCACCGACGGTAAGAAACATATTTCCTATATCACCAACGACTTGCAGAAGCTGTTTCTTGGCAGGCGCCTCTTGGCCGAGCGCTCAATCCTTGAAAATTTATAAATTCGATTTTTTTGGCCCTACGGGACAAGGGCGAAAGAACTTAGAACTTAGACGGGCTTGGGCATTTTAGCATCTAAAAGGTCTAACCCGTGACAGATTATTCGACTCTTGGCCCCAGAACACCGCGTGAAGACATCCCTGATCGTGGGTGGCGCAGGCTATGGTGTTTTGAGAGGGGCCGCCTCCAGGAGATAGGAAAACTTGTTCCTGAGGGCGAGGGCGCTGGTTCAGCTGGAGGCTGCGCGCACAGGACTGAACCACTGATTGAGGATGTCCCGCATCTGTGCAAAGTCATCGTCTCGCCACTTCCGGGCTAGCAGCAATTTTCCCGCTACTCGATTTTCACATTCGGTATGGACCAATGATAGAAATCCGGGATCGGCTGCCCATCGGCGCAGAATTTACATAATTTCAACCCGGGATATAGCGGCCTGACTTCGGCAATGATCGTCGGCTGGATTTTTTCGTTAACCACAGTAAGCGCGACACGCCCGTAGGCCATATCTTGATTCTCCGCATGCAGATCTGCTGTCAGACGACCACGGGATCCCTTGAGCGCATGAGCCATTTTTTCGGCCACGCTCCGCTCCATCGACTCTACCGCGTCACCGCCGACTTCTTCGCCAAATACTTCACGCCGGGCAGATCCTTGAAATGCTCGTCCTGCGTCCAGAGCGTCGCTCCATGCCGCAACGTCGTCGCGTAGATCAGGCTGTCGGCCAGCGGGAGGGCATAGCGCGCCGCGTCCAAAGCCAATGCCGAGTCTAGGTCGATCACCTGCCCGCTCTGCATCATGCTGGCCACTTGGAGCGCCTCATTTTCGCCCCGCTCGCGGAGCACCTTTTTGAAGACTTCGTAGACCGTGATCACGGGCACGAGCAGGTGCGCGGTGTCCTCGATCGCCGGAGCAAAGAAGGGCGCGCTCTTGCCGTCCGCAAGGTATTCCAGCCACCCCGAGGAGTCGACAATGTTGGACTCGCTCACAGGCGGTCGGACTCCCGCACGATCGCAGTGTCCATGCCCCGCAAAAAGCCGCGCATCTGCTTCATCGGTCGGACCGGAATAAATTCCACGCGGTTCGCGTAAGAGATCACGCGCAGTTTTTCGCCGCCCGTCAGACCCAGCGCCTCGCGCACGGTTTGAGGGATGACGACCTGAAACTTGGGAGAAAGTGTGACGGTTTCCATATCGATGACTCAAAAGTAGGCCGCCAACCCGATCGATGCAAGCACGCCCATTTTATCGCTTCCGACTCCGGCTACCTTCGCTATCGGGTGTTCATGCGTTGCACCACCCCGCCCGGGCGTCACATCCACGCTTCGCCGATTGGACCAAGCCCGCACTCCCCGGATCACACCACGTTTAACCGAAAATGAGCGGCGCTGATGGCATGGCGTTCTTCGTCACGTAACTCTGCACCCACGCGTTCCGCACCTCCTCCCCCTCCCCTCCCGTGACTTCGTATTTCAGCGAAACCCGCATCGGCACACGTGTGCATCGTTGGACTATCGACGACGTCCCGCTTCAGGTGAACGGCCTCCGCGACGACACCGACCTCGCCGCCCGAGCCCAACCTGACCTCTCCTCCATCGATAACGGGTCCGTCTGGCTCGACATCCAGATTCTCCTCCTCACCTTCGCCCGCTGGCGCCACCCCAACGGCTACTGATCGCACCCGGGCCAAACCCAGTCGGCGACCCGATGAATGAAGGCAGGACGGAGCCCCATAGGGGCCAATTCAAGGGGAAGCAATGTCAACGGCAGCCTCAAGATCTTCGCCGTCACCCCCGACGGCACCGTCACGCCGTCGCACAGTGTGCCACTGCCGCTCGCGAACGCCCCGCGGCGCAAAGAAGAAATCCCCGGCGGCCTCGGCTTCTCGCCCGACGGCACGCGGCTCTACGTCTGCGGCAATCTCTCCAACCAGCTCTTCGAGCTCGATGCCGCCTCCGGCCAAGTCCTGCGCTCCTTCCCTGTGGGCGTCGCGCCCTACGATGTCGTCCTGGTCGGCGCCAAGGCCGACGTGAGCAACTGGGGCGGACGTCGCCCCGGCCACGGCGACCTCACCGGTCCCGCGGGCCGCGGCACCGTCGTGCGCGCCGATGCCGAAAAACAAATCGCCAACGAAGGCTCCGTCACCGTCCTCGCACTCTCGCCCCCCGCCGCTCCGACGAACCGCTCCACCGAGCTCCTCAACGGTCTCCACGCGAGCGCGCTCGCCGTGTCCCCGAACGGCCGCTACGTCGTTTACGTCAACGCCGCCGCCGACACCCTGAGCGTCATCGACACCCGCACCGAAACCTTCGTCGAGACCGGCGCCTGATCCCCTCAAACCAAAACGTCTCCGGGCGTCATCGACACCCGCACCGGCACCGTCGTCGAGACCCTCTGGGTTAAGCCGAAACCCAGCGATCTCTTCGGCGCTTCGCCCAACGCCCTCGCCTTCGATCCGTCCGGCCGCCGGCTCTACGTCGCGAATGGCACCCAAAACGTGATCGCCGTCGTGCGTTTCGATCCCGCCCGAGCGCGAATCCAAACTCGAGGGGCTCTTTCCCGTCGGGTGGTTTCCCGGCGCGCTGGTGTTCGACGCACCTCGCCGCACGATCGCCGTCTCGACTATCAAGGGCCTGCCCGAAACCAAAAAACGCCAGGCCGAGACCGGTGATGGCGGGCTTCACGAGATGGCGAAAGGAGTCGCAAAGAATCTCGCGCCCGCAAATCCAGTTTCCTAGCAGCCTCCCCACCAAAACGAGTTTTGGCCCCGACGGGAAGAAACAGATTTCCGTGCCCACCATCGGCGACAGGAGTGTCGCCGGTCCGTCGGATGAGCGACGCTCTTGTCGCCCCTGCTGCATGGGAGCCTCCCCACTAAAACAAGTTTTGGCACCGACTGTAAGAAACAGATTTCCATGCCCACCAACGGCGACAGGAGTGTCGCCGGTCCGTCGGATGGGCGACACTCTTGTCGCCCCGGCTGCATGGGAGCCTCCCCACCAAAACAACTTTTGGCCCCGACTAAAAGAAACAGATTTCCAGGCCCACCATCGGCGACAGGAGTGTCGCCGGTCCGTCCGTCGGATGGGCGACACTCTTGTCGCCCCTGCTGCATGGGAGCCTCCCCACCAAAACAAGTTTTGGCACCGACTGGAAGAAACAGATTTCCATGGCCACCATCGGCGACAGGAGTGTCGCCGGTCCGTCG
>CAMDOF010000266.1 GCA_945903465.1 Opitutus sp. GAS368 | reverse complement strand
AATCACGAGCCCAGCCCCCGTGTGCCGCTGGAGTGACTGGTTCGGCCACTGGGAGCAATCGATCACGGCGGTGATGAGTCGCGCGATCTTACCGGGGAGAATCGCGGAAGTCTCTTTCGCGGGCATCGTGAGAACTCAAAGCCTTGGATCACGCGGAGGCCGGAGCTCGCGGAGCAATCCCGCCCCCTCAGTCTCCGCGCCTCCGCGTGAGCAATGGCTGCTTGCTGCGCTCCGCGTATTCGGATACTCGATACCCATCCTCCGTCGCCGCGCCTCCGCGTGAGTAATGGCTGGAGTGTGCGCCAAGGGACTCTATTTTCATGCGCCCATCGTTCAGCGGTCAGCCACGCGGGGGGGTGCGCACCAGCCGTCTTTTCAGATGGCGCGGCACGATTGAACGTAGAAGCCTCGTCCAGAATCGCGAGCCCAGCCCCCGCGTTGTGCTGTAGCGACTGGTTCGGCGGTCGGCAAAATCTCGCGCTCACCGCCCGGATGAAAGCCGAGGCTTTTCCGACTCTGGAAATTTTTCTGTCCACAATCTTTCTGTCGAACCTCTGAATTGAGACAGGAAAATTGAGGACAGGAAAATTTCTCGGACCCGATCCTGGCGCGCTTGAATGTCCCGTTCGTTGCATTCTTTTTGGCGGTGCGCTGGCGCTTTGATCTTCGACGACTGCTTTTCTCCAGAAAGTTCTCTCTTTTGCCGAACAGCGTAATTTGCCCTTACTCAGTGCGGCCTTTGCCGGGCGCGATGTTGGCCGGCGGACCGGGATGACCAGATCGTCCGCTCATGCTGCGGCGCACGCTGGGCGAAGCGGTGGCGATTTACCGCAAAGTAACACCCGTTTTTTGGGTGGTCATTACTGTGGTGTTTCGACCCGCCGAAAGCCTGACTGCGAGTAGGGCTTTCGTCGGACCGAATTCCTCGGATGATTCACTATCTTTCGCGCCATGGAAGGTGGAGCGCGTCACGATATTCTCGGAAGGTTGTTTTATAATAAAGGGGAGGAGCGCACGGCATGACAAAGAAAGGGGACAGGGGAACTAAACCCCAATTATTCGGATTGGTTGGGGCTTGGGCCCAGACCGCCAATCTTTTTAGCAAAAAATGGGTGGCAAAAAAGGCCGAGCATGGGGGCCTTCTTATCCGAGGGGAAGTTGCTCAAAGCATTTCGTGCCCACCTGTTCCTCATCTTTTTGCCAACTTTTTTGCCATCTCCCTGCCGGCCTTGGGTGTTCTCTGCGTTCTTGCCCTGGCTTTGCCGTGTCAACGGCCCGGGTCGACTGCACTGGAGGTTACACCGCAGAGAAGGGAAACCTCGCAGAGGTCGGAGAAAGCACGAATCCATTTTTGCACGACGTTTGGCCCGGCGATTATTAGAACGCTGCCACCATCATTGAGAAAAACGACATCCGTTTTCAGGGGATAGTCTGACGCAGAACAGAAGGAAGCGGCAGCGGCCGCGCGTCGCGCAGACGTTCGCGCTCCAAGGGCATAAAGTCGTCATAGATGCTTCGCCCGGCGCCGGCGAAGGGGAAGCCATGAACCGGTGGATTAGTGATCACCCACGGCCCAAGGTGATGCTCCCACCGAGAGGGCCGAGCTCCGTCGAGGCCGCTTCGGCGCCGACGATATTGCGGCCGCGGCGGAGCCCGGCCCTCCGGCGAGGGTGCGAAATTATGCGGCGCTGGACAGATCGGAGGCGCTCAAAGGTCGGCGCCCTTCTTGAGGTAGGTGATCAAATCAGCCAACTCTTGTTTGGTCATGGTCTGCTCCAGGCCATCCGGCATCAGCGAGAGGCCCGGGGCTGACAACGAGGCGACGTTGCTGCGCAGCACCGACTCCTCGGTGCCAAAGGCGGTGCGCAGGGTAAGGCCGCTGTCGGTTTCGCCCGCGAGGTTGCCGGCGATGGTGCGGCCGTCGGTCGTCGTGACCGTCAGCGCCTGGTAACCGGGTGCCACCTCAAGGTTGGGCACGATGATGTGCAGCAGCAGCGCATCGGCTGGTTGATTACGGATACCGGTCAACTCCGGCCCGACCTTGCCGCCGACGCCGTTGTAGGCGTGGCACGCGGAGCAGGCCCGTTCGAAGACCTTGCCTCCCCGGGCGGCGTCTGCCGGCTGGCTTAAGATGTCGCGATGCGCCCGATAGACGGCCATACGATCGCCACCATCCAGCCCGCTGAAAAGCGCTTCGGCCACCCCTCGAATCGCCGCATCGTTGTGCTTGAGCAATCGCGTCCGCCGGGAGGAGGAGATTTCCGCCGGCTTGATCGCGCCGCTCTTGATCGCCGCGAACATCACTTCGGTCATTTTCGGTTTCGCCACAAGGGTGGAGATCACGGCCTCACGCACCTGCGGCGTGTAGCGCGTCCAGTTTTGCGCCTGCAGCAGCAGTGTGGCCCCGCGGGGATCGCCAAACCGCTCGAGCGCCTTGATCGCCTGCAATTGCAGCTCAAGCGGCTGTCCACCGCCGAGCAGGGCGCCGAGCGGCGCACCGCCACGGGAGTACTCGGTGTAGCTGAGCAGCGCGATCGCACTGGCGCGCATCCGGGTTGGTGCCTGTTTGTTGGCGGCGGTTTCCGCAGCGCGATTGAAAAACGGGTCCAGTCCGGCGGTCGAGGCGGCATCTGCGCCCTCGGCCAAAAGAGCGGCCAGGGGATTGCCGCCCGCTTTCGCCTTGAGATCGCGCCGTCCGCGCAACCCGTCCGCCAGGCCCACGACCGACGGCACCCGCCATGCGAGATCGCCTTCGCCGTTTATCATCTGGACGAGGAACCGGCGGCACGAATCCAGCGGCGCTCCCGCACCCATGGTCCGGCCCAAGTCTTCCATCACCGCGGCAAAGCCGGGGGAATTGTTTTGTTGGGAGCGGCCGAGAGCTTCGAGGAACTCGGGCATGCGGTTTCCAATCCCGCTCAAGACCGCGGCGCGCGCCCAGCGGTCCTCCCCATCGCGCACGGCAATGGTCGCGAGCGCCGGCACCGCTGCGCTTTCCGGGATGGAGCCGAGGGCCAGCGCGGTGACGAAGCGAACGCGGGCGTCCGGATCGCCGGCCATGGCCAGCAGGCGGGTGCGGAACTCCGGGGATCTTTCGAGCGCCGCAGTGGCCAGGGCCACGGCCTGCTCGCGCACTCCAGCATGGGGATCGCGCAGGGCCGAGACAATGGTCGAGGTCGAAAGCTTCTGCAAAACCTGCAGGGTCCAGAGGGCGCGCGTCCGAGACTCCGGCCGCTTGGCGGTGGTCGCGCACTTTTCCAACAAGGGCACGGCGGCCGGATCCGGGCGCTCGATCAGGAGCCGGTAGGCGGTCTCACGCGACCATCCCTCGGGCGATTCTAAATCGCGACAGAGGCTGGCGGTGGTGCGACCGGGCACGGCTGCCTTGATCTTCAACTCCGCTTTCACGATGCGATAAATCCGGCCCCTGCCTTTGCCGCTCTCGAAGTCCAGCCTTCCGCGCGCTTCTTCCGGCACATAGGACGGATGGTCGATTTCGCGCCGGTGCATGTCGGCGACGTAGAGCGCCCCGTCCGGGCCGCCGGCGACGAAGACCGGACGAAACCAGCTGTCGGTGGAGGACAGAAATTCCCGTCCGGTATACGGCGGGTCGGAGCGAAATGACGCACCCTCCGGCCGGAAAACCTGGCGCTGCACGAGATTTTGCGCGGGTTCGCAGATGAAGACGTTGCCGGCATGTTCCGCTGCCAGGCCCGCGCCGTCGTAAACCATGACGCCGCAGGCCGAGGTGAAGGATCCGGCATGCGGGGTGCTCATCAGGTTGGGCGCGAAGTCGGCCGTCACACTGACGCGGCTGATGGGGAAAACCTTGGCGGCCGACTGCACCTTGGAAACTTCCTGGGACGTTTCGGCGAACGCGAGATGAGGGTTGCGCTTGAGCTGCCAAGGTTCGAGGACCGACTGCACGACGGGATGCCGGTTGGTGCAATTGAAGCGCCGGCCGAAGGCATCGAAGGTGAGCCCAAACTGGCCCCGGCCGCCGATGGTTTCATAGGCGAACGTCTCCGGATCGAAGCGCCCGTCCGTCGGCGAAAACACCACCGCAGGCCGGTCCGGGTGTGCGGGCGACGTCACCTTGCCGCCGTTCGATCCGCAGGCGACATAGATTTTGCCGTCCAGCCCGAGCGTCGGATAGCTCACGCGTATCTGGGCGGTCTTGGTCTTGTCGAAACCGGTCAGGACCACGCGGCGCTCGTCCGCGATCCCGTCGCCGTTGGTGTCCTTCAGGTAAAAAATATCCGGGGCGCAGGTGACGAAGACGCCGCCCTTCCAGATCATGATGCCGTTGGGATTGGTTAAACCCGTGGCGAAGACGGTGCGGCGATCATAGCGGCCGTCGCCGTCGGTGTCCTCCAGCCGCACGATCTGGCCCAGTGTCGTCGGAGTGCTGCCGTCGAGCGCGTCGGGGTAGCCGCGCGCCTCGACGACGTACATCCGGTTTTGCTCGTCGAAGGCGAATGCCACCGGGTCGACGACCATCGGCTCCGAGGCGACGAGCTCGATGCGGAGGCCGGGCTCGAGCCGGAACGTGGCCAGGGCCGCTTCGGGCGTCAGCGCTTCGGTGCGAGCCGCACTGGCTTTGGCGGCCGGCGCGGCGTGCGCCGGAATGAAAGCGGCTGCGGAAAAGATCAGCGCGGCCACTAGGAGGGTGGGGAATTTAAGCATGGGAGTTGAACGTGGGGCTTTCATTTGCAAGGGGTGCGAGGCCCGGAGGCGTGGTCAGGGTGAATTGGCTGGAGGCAGGGGCCTGTTTGCCGCGATGGGAGGCATTAAGAGTTGGCGGGCCGAGACTCGCTTGCAAGCAGGCTCCTACGCTCGGAACCAAATCATCTTTTCTTCAGGGCTTCACCTGCTTGAACAGGTCCAGGAGCGTGGTGACGATTTTGCGCGAGGCAACGCACGTGCCAATCGTCGTACACCTGGGTGGACGGCACCGGTGCCCAGTCACCGGCCGGTGGACGTTCCGATCGGTGGGGGGATAGTGCTGTCGCGGCGCCGGGCCTTGAAAACCCGGGTCGAACGGGTGCCCTTTGGGTCGGAATCCGCCGGCTTGGCCGCCTGCGCGGCGAGAGCGATCGCGAGGCCGCCGACGAGAGCGAGCAGGACGTGGCGCTTCACGGAGGGAGAATCAGGCCGAGGCGGGCGAAGTTTCCCAGTGGAATGAGGCGGGTCAAATCGGGAAGGTCGTATGTCATCAGGGCTCTGGGCACGACCTCGCCCGCAGGGAGCGTGAGTGTGGGGGGGCGAACGAACTCCGCCCACCCCGCCGGCGGCACGGGCAACTCGACCGACGAGAACGGTGCCGGTTCGAGTGCCGCCGCCGGCAGCGCAGCGCTCGCCGCCTCGTGGCCGCACATGAGCCGGACCCCGCCCGTCGCGCCGAGAAAGCGCAGGCCGAGCAGGATGGCTTCCGCCCGCAGCCCACGAGGTTCCGACCCAGCAACCGGGCCTGCTGCGCCTGCCGCCGGTCGCCCGTGTCCGACGAGGAGAGATCGGAGGCCGCCGCCGCCAGTATTTCACCGAGGCCGGGCAAATCGAAGGTGAGCACGCGGCGCCGTCGCGGAGCAGTTTGCCGTGTCCGCCCTTTTTTACTCCCGCCTCTTTACCGCCAGCCGGAAGATAAAGAATCGTCGCGAGGGGATGCGGACCCGCTCTTGGCGGTAAAGTGCAGGGCGGAGGGCGGAGGACGGAGGGCGGAGGGCGGACGGCGGAGGACGGACGGACGGCGGAGGGCGGAGGGCGGAGGACGGAGGGCGGAGGACGGAGGGCGGAGGGCGGAGGGCGGAGGGCGGAGGACGGAGGGCGGACGGCGGAGGGCGGAGGGCGGACGGCGGAGGACGGACGGCGGAGGACGGACGGCGGAGGACGGACGGCGGAGGACGGAGGGCGGAGGGCGGAGGACGGACGGCGTGGCGGCCTCATCGTTTGGTTAGAGTTTGAGGGTGGTTGTGAAGACGAAGCTCACGGGTTCGGTATACAGGTTGGCGAAGGCGAGGACGCCGACTCGATTAGGTTTGCTGTAGTCACCGTTGGGGGGGCGAGCGACGATGTTGGCATCGTCGTAGATGATCATTTGGTTATTCATGATATTTTTTACAAGGAGGCGAAACGAGAGTTCTTTGCCCTCCCGGCGTGGCGAGGCTTTGAGACGGAGGCTGTACCCGAGGGTGGCAGTGAGAATCACCGGGCGGCGTGCATAAATACGCGAGGTTTGGTCGACGGTGGGGTCGTCGATTGCGGTGCTCGGGTTGCTGGGATTGACGATGGAGTCGCCGCTGCGGGTGCCGACGAAGTAACGTCCGGCGTATTGTCCGCCGAAGCCGAGCCGAAGACCTTTGAGCCGACCGGACTGCACGGTATAATCTGAAAACGCGTTGATGGCGGTGCGCTCTTGGCCGAGGGTGGGCTGATCGCCGACGACGAGGGCGTAGTTGGCCCAGATATTATTAAAATCGATGACGGCATTGGCTTGTTCGGAGGCGAGTGCGGCGGTGCTGGTGGGATTCACGCTGGCCAGGCCAGGGGCTCCGTTCGGGTGTTGGCTAATATCGAGGCGACCGCCGGCGTCCTCGAGGACCTGACGGTAGGCGGCGGTGTTTTCGGGGATCAGGATTTTTGAGAGGGGATAACGATTGGAGGTAAGAACCTTGGCGGTGCCGAGATTGAACATCAGGCGCCAGCCGCGGGTGAGGGTGCCGACTACCTCGAATTCGACGCCGCTGGTCTTGGCCGATTGGTAGTCGGTGCCGAAGATATCGGGGATGCCCTGGTTATTGCGACCGTCGAGGCTGGCATCGTTGGTGGCGTTGCGTGAAAGGAGTCCGTTGATGGAGGCGGTGGCGGGTGAAGCGATGCGCTGATGATCTTCGCGATTGAAGAAATAATTCGTATTGAGGGTCAGCCGACCGTTGAAAAAATTGAAGCGAAGACCGCCGTCGTAACCGAGTCCGGTGAGGGGTTGGACGAGTTCGTTGTCGAGGGTGAACGCATTCGTGGGGGGCGGGATGTAACTCGTCGAGTAGTTGGCGACGAGGGAGACGTTTTTGTGGGCGTGGTAGACGAGACCATACGTTCCGGTGAGACCGCGGCCGGCGTTGAGCGGCGGGCTGTAGTCGTTGCGGAAGCGGTCGCCGGTGAAAAAGGGATTATAAATGGTTCCTCGCTGTTTTCAGTGGGTAGCAGGTAAATCGAGGCGCCCGGCGGTGAAGTAAAGCATGGTAATAAGATTCTTGGTGGAGCGGAAGCCGCGGGCCTTCCGCTTGACCGCAGAGAAGACGCTGTTGAGCCCTTCGAGAAAGGCGT
>CAMDOF010000265.1 GCA_945903465.1 Opitutus sp. GAS368 | reverse complement strand
GCGCGCCCACAGGTAGCTGGCGACAACCAGCACGCTTTGCCAAACGCCAAGCCCAAACAGTGCGTTGAATGCGCGCAGCGGGTAGTTAAAAAACCTGCCGCCGTTGATTCCCGCAATCACGAGCCCTTATCACCTCTGGCGTGGTGACCAACGTGGTCCGCACATAGTGGTCCGCACATAGTGGTCCGCACATAGTGGTCCGCACAGTCCACTGTGCGGCTCTGAGTCAGGAGGCACCCTTCCGCACAGGGGACTGTGCGGACCACTTTCGCGGACATCCCCCTTGCGCGGACATCCCCTTTCGCGGACATCCCCCTTTCGCCGACATCCCCCTTTCGCCGACATCCCCCTTTCGCGGACATGCCCGGCGTTCTTGCGCGCGGTGAAGATATCGCGGCGCATGTGGCAGAGCACCTGGGCGCCGTCTTCGCTGCGGAACAGACCCGCTAATTTCTGCTGGACCGTCATCATCCTGATGGTGTCTCGATCGCCAATCTCAAGAATTTCGGCAACTGCTCAGGTCGATTCCCGGCAATCACGAGCACCTATCACCCCTCGCGCGGTAACCACTTACGCCGACAGTCGCGTCCGGCCCCACTCGCTAGGCTCGGTCGGCAAAGTCCGGATCAACGCGAGGTCCCCCCCACCCAACTCTCGGCCTGGAATCGCTCTGCTTTCCTCCTTGGACGAAGGCGACCCTCCCTCCGCACTCCGAGTTCAGCATAAAATTCCGCTTTCTTCGCGTAACGTGCGCGTTCACCGTCAACTTTTTCCACCCTGAGCAGTTACCCACTATCAAAAGCTTGCAGAGCGCCTCCGCACCTTACCCGCGGCCGATTTCGAACAACACCGGGCGTCGGTGGACCTCGTTTTTTTTCGGTGCGGAGTGACATTTACAGTCTCGACCTCCGCGATTTCGTCCTTGCGGGTTACCACCTCCCCGACGGCGTGCTCCTCGAAACTGGAGTGCTCCTGGTGAATGGAGTTCCCGCGGAATTTCGCCCCACAGTCGGCGGCGGGGAGGCGGCGGACACTCGGGACCGAGCTTTTTATCACACGCCCTCTTTACAACCCCAGACGCCGGTCCACGCGCGTCTCATCGTGGAATCGGTGGATCGGAAAACGCTCACCGTGCTGGTCGCCGCTCGCTGGCATGTCTGGAATCGCACCCACACCGCTTACCTGCAGATTCCGAGTGACCGACGAGGAAGCCGAGGCCCGCCGCGCGGAACGGTGGGAAGCGTGGCCCCATTCGATTGGCCAGGCCCGGTCCATTCCCCGCATCGATTTCCCGCCAGAGGGAAAACCTACCTTGGATTTACGCCGCTACCCCACGCAGGCCCGCTGGAGAGCAGCCTCAACGCGCCGCGCTCGCGGCAGGCGCAACGAGCAAGGCGGCAAAACGTTCGTTCGCGCGGAGGGGATCAAAGACGGGATCGTGCTGCAAGGCGATCCGCAGCGCCGGGCCCACCGCGGTCTGAACGAGCGTTTCCAAGTGAGCCACGGCCTGCGCGGGTCGACCCAGGAGAACTTCAATCGCCGCCACCATCGGCGAGGTGATTCCCACTCCACCCGTTGCTAACTGCCGCGCCAGCTCCAGCATTTTTTCCGCTTCAGCCGTTTCTGCTAAACACGCGTGCAAGCGTGCGCTCCAAAAAATTAAATTCGTTTCCTCTGGATCCTCATCGCGAGCCTTCTCAATCACCTTGAGCGCCCCTCGCCAATGCGCTTCGGCCGCGGCGGGCCGGTTTCCGAGTTGATGCACTCGGCCGGTCAACCAACCCCGCGGTGCCCCATTCCAAAAGTTACCTGGCAGAAAGTCCCGCGACGCCGCGCTTAAAACGGCGAGGCATTTTTCTGGCTGCCGCTTCCAAAACCAGAGCTGGCAAGCCAAGGCGATGGCCCGATCGTCCAGTAAAGCAGACGCCGGTACGCGCGCCAAAGTTTCTGCCGCGCCAACGAGATCCCCGTGAAAATCGAGCTGACATTCCATCTTTCGCAGCAACGCCGCCGGTCCCAATCGCTGCGCAATCGATTCGCTCGCCGCCGCTTCCGCCTCACCATAACGACCGAGTTCCTCAAGCGTGAAACTCTTCGCCAAAAGCGCCAGCGGATCTCCGCCGGGCAAACCGGCTGCTTGGTCAAAATAACTCAAAGCCTCCTCCCAACGATTCTGGGCTCGAAGCGTCTCTCCCAAGGTCCGCAAAGCTCGCGAATCATTCGGCGCCTCGCTTGCGAGCACCCGGAGGAGCCGCTCCGACTCCGGCAGTGTAGACTCGTTGGTCCGATAGGCATTCGCCAATGCGAGCCGCACTGTCTTCGACGTCGGCGCCAGCTGCACGGCGCGTTCTGCTCGGCTGCGGGCCAGATCGTCCGCCGCCGGATTGTGCGAAAACTCGTACTGACCACAGGCCACCTGAGCATAAACGGCCCAAGCCTCCCCATCCGCCGGATCCAGTTCAACGGCTCGCTTGCACAACTCCTCCGCCAACGCCCAATCCGCGTGAGTCGCATCATCCCACTTCTCCCAGAGCAACGTCGCCTTGGCCGCAAGTTGCCTTGCCTCGCTCGGGCCGTTTACGGTCGCGCCCTTGGGCCGTAGCGCGGGGGCGATGCGGGCCGCTGTACCGGCGCCGCCTTCAGCTTTCGAAAGATTCGCCGCCTTGCCCGCCAGCGCCGGCGAGTTTACGTCGTTCGTACGTGCGTTCTTCGGGCTCGTATTAACCTTAGTGGGCATAACGCGAACCCCCAGGAAGGTTGCCGCCGCCATCGAAAGCACAACCAACCCTGCTAAAGACCAGCCCCACGCTCGCCAGCGCCCCCAGCCGCTGGGTACCGGCACGCGCGTCACCCCGATCCCCGCAGCCTCCCGACTAGCCGTCAAACCCTCCGCCCGCCCGCGAAAGGGAACCGCCGCTGTCCCGCTCGCCGTCCCCTCAAGGAGCGCCTGCACCCGCTGAACCACCGCTTCAACCCCACTTTCGTCCACCCATTTTATCCACTGCACATCCCGAAATTTATCCGGTACCCTCGAAGTCGACGCCACCAAATCCCCGATAACCACGGGTAATAAGAAAGGTTTTTCATCTGCCATGTCGTGCGTGCGGTCAATCGCCAGTTTCCATTCCCTCCGGAAATAACCTTCGAGCCGAGCGTCAGTATTTTTCGAGATCAACGCCACAAACAATCCGCAGGCTTTAATTTGCCGCCGGATCTTCGCGTCCCACGCATCTCCACCCACGAGTTCGCTGCGGTCCAACCAAGCCTCCACTTGTTTCCGGCGCAGGGCATCGGCTAGCGCATGCGCAGCTGCAAAGTCTTCCCGCGCGTAACTGATAAAAACGGCTTGAGATGACATCATGCGCGGGCTCTACGACGCCCGCCTCAGATGTAAAGTTTCAACTCCCATCCAGTCGAGGGTTTGCGTCGACCATCCCCGCAGCGCGCGTCGGACCAGAAACTGTGTGCTTAAAAAGACGATTTCTGAAAATCAATGCGTTGGCGCGCGGCCGCAACCGCAATTCCCGATTCCTTCCAAGACCAAGGAGTAGCCACGTCCGACCCTGCGGCGAACCGCCACCCACTCCGGGGAAACCCGAAGCTGACCCTGAACTTACCCCCCCCCCGGAGAGCCCCCCCTTAAAGCTAACACGCGCTCGTTGAACCACGACACCATGAGACCCCGATACTTTCCCGCGGTCCCACGTGGAGTAGTTTTTGTTCGCCAGCCACTCGCGCTCTTCTGAACTTCTGACCTCCTTGTCTAACGCTATCCTACTTCTCTGGGACATCGACGGGACCCTGATTACCTCGGGCAACGCCGGCATGCACGCGCTTCGCTCGGGGTTGCGCGCCGCCTTCGGCATTGAGGGATCACTCGATGATATTGATTTTTCCGGGCGAACCGATCCTTGGATCATCCGCCGCATCTTTGAAAAATTCGACGTGCCACTCACCGCAGAAAACGTCCAGCGCTGTCTCGACGCTTACCTCGCGGATCTACCCGCCGCGTTGATCAATCCACGCGCCGTCGTCCTCCCCGGTATCCGTTCCTTGCTGACGGCAGCCGCCCGCCGCCCCCACCTCACCCAGGGAATCCTCACCGGCAACGTTAAACGGGGTGCTCAAATTAAGCTTCGTCATCACGATCTCTGGAATTTTTTCCCCTTCGGCGCTTTCGCCGACGACAGCGAACAGCGCAATGAACTCGGGCCGCACGCGGTGCGGCGCGCAGCGGCCCACGTTGGGGCCACCTTCTTGCCGGAAGCCATTTGGATCATCGGAGATACGCCTCACGATATCGCGTGCGGTCGCGCCATCGGTGCCCGCACCTTGGCCGTGGCCACCGGCGGACACTCCATCGTCGAGCTCACCGCGCATCAACCGGACGCCGTCCTCCCCGACCTGTCCGACCACGTCGCCTTCTGGAATATCATTAATAGATCCACCCCCGCGACCTAGCCCACCACGATCCGCCTCCGCCATTCTTATCTATGAACTCGCTCACTATCGCCATCGGTTCCGATCACGCCGGCTACGGCTACAAAGAAGCCATCAAGGCGATGCTGCTTGCCGACGGGCATACCGTGCGAGATTTCGGTACCGCCACCGAGGCCGCTTGCGACTACCCTGATTTCATCAGGCCGGTCGCCGAAGCCGTCGCCCGCGGTGAGTTTACCCGCGGCATCGTGTTAGGCGGCTCCGGCAACGGCGAGGCGATCGTGGCCAACCGCGTCCGCGGTATCCGTTGCGGCGTCTGTTGGAGCGAGCAGCTGGCCATCTGGAACCGATCCCACAACGACGGCAATGTCCTCTCCCTCGGACAACGCACGATCACCGAAGCCGAAGCTCTCGCCATCGTGCGCATCTGGCTCGCGACCCCTTTCGAAGGAGGCCGCCACCTCACGCGCATCAATAAAATCGACGCTCCCGCCACCTAATCGGAGCGCCTGCCGAGGGCGGTACACCCTTGGGCGTTAAAATAATAACGGCCTTGCTCCTCGCTCAATCCGGCGGCAAGAGTGCCGCCGATCCATACTTGGTCGAAGCACTCGCTCACGAAAACGGATCGGCGGCACTCCTGCCGCCGGCCTTGCTGTAGTGTGGAGAGAGCAACGAGCCGTTCACCCGGCACGCTGCCCTCCCCTCGTCAAACCGTGCAGGCGGTTTTCCCGCACACGGTTTACCGAATCCCATTCTTTCGGTTTGTTTTCAGCGGAGTTCATTGTTTCCAAGCCGCGGTGAGCGGCCAGTCTGTGAACGACCGCGGTGATCGCTCGCGGATGGCCGTTGTGCGCCCCGAGCGCTTCGACCCAGACGCTCCGCGTGGCCGCGTCTTTGCCCAGTGTGGCGCAGAGCGCGCGTTTACCGATCAAGTCGCAGACCACGCTCACCTCGTGAGGCCCCTTGCGCACGCTCAGCTCGTCGCAGCCCACGCAAACGCCCCCGCCCCAGTCGACCGCGGGCCACGCCGCTGCGACGTGCGCGTGCAACCGCCGCCACCACCGCGTATCCGTTTCTCCAATACTCATTCCCACTGCCGCCATCGACAATCTGGCGCGACCACAGCAGCACCATCGCCTGGAAGCCTTGGGTGAAGTGCTTGGCCAACCCCTCCCAGGGCGGACTGACGCGGTCAACTTTCCCAGCGGCGGTGCGCTGCCCGCGCGGCAAATGGCACCGGATTTCACCGCGATGCTCGAAGACATCAAGGTGCCGCCAAACAAGTTCCTCGCCGACATGCCCGTAACAGCTCACCGCCTGACCGGCCGCAACGCTCTCGCCGGACCATAATCCCTCCGTCTCTTCGACCCACCGTCGCACCATACCTTCCAGCTCGCCCCGCGCCGTGCCGGCTCTCCCGTGGTTGGTTGAGAAAAAGGTGGTCGGTCGCACCATACCGTCCAGCTCGCCCCGCGCCGTGCCGTACCGTCCTTCGGTCCATACTCGCACCGCGTCACGCGCCACGGCCGACCGAATCCCCAAAGTTCATGAAATAATTTCTCGGGTGGGATCCCCCGACCAAACACCCTCCAGCCCACCTGCCCGTTGAAACTACGAGGGACCCCATTTTTGAACCCGTGCAACCAAACTCGGCTCCCAATCTCAGCAAATCAGCGGATGAAAACCTGAAAGATTGTGGGCGCTCTTAGCCCCGCGCAAAGTCAACTTGACCGCATCGCGCGAAGGGCACGACTCGCCGCGAGGTCACCGCCTGCGCTCCGGCGCGGACGACAAGTCGAGCGCGCGAGCGGCCGACCGATCAGCCGCCCGCCGGCTTTCCCTCGAAATCACCCGCCGTCACCACGACGAGCTTGGCAGGGTCGACGTGCTGACGGAGCGCGCCGGTAACGGCATCAGGAGTTAAGGCAAGGATGCGCCGTTCCATCTCCGCGGACCAACTCATCGTGCGATCAAGATAACGTAGCCCGGCCAAGGTCCCCGCGACCGCGGCATCACTGGAGCGCGCGACCTTTAACGATTCCAGATAACCTTGTCGCGCCTTGTCCAATTCGTCGGCGCTGATACCCGCGCGGAGCAAGCGGGCCAATTCTTCCTGCACGCACACTTCCACCCGCGCCATGTTTTTCGGATTACAAATCGCTGTAATCGTCAGGCTGGCCCTCGGCTCCCTCGATGAGGCCGTGAAGCTGGAAGATACCCCGTAGGATAAACCTTCCTGCTGGCGAATGCGCACCCCCAGCCGCGAGGATAACGTCCCGCCGCCCAAAATATAATTGCCGATCACCAACGCCGCATAGTCCGCGTCATCGTCCCGGATCAGCATCATCACGCCGGCCGCGTAGGACGCGTTGGCCTTATCCGGAGTGTTGATCACGTGCCGTGTGCCCGCCATGCCGCCCACCAGAGGATTGGCCATCCGCGCGTAAGGCTGAACGGCAACCCAACCAGCGAGCGCCCGTTGTAAAATCGGGACACACGCGGCCGTCTCAAAATCACCCACTACCGTTAACTCACCCGTCGTGCCACCAAGAAACTCCCGATAAAGTCGGACCACATCCGCATGGCTCACGGCCTGCAATCGCGCAATCGACTCTTCGATCGTCGGCACATAGCGAAGATCATTCGGCGCATACGGCGTCAACTGGCGCTGGAGCCAACGGGGCGCCACGGCTGAAGGCTCGCCGCGGGTCTGCTCCAGGGTCGCAATCCGCTCCGCTTTCATCTCATCAAAATAATCCACCGGTAACAACGGCTCTCTTAAAACTTGGCGCAGTAATTCCAGCACGTTGGGCAGCGTCGCTCGCTTTGCCTGGACCGAAAACGCAACCGCGCCCAACACCCCACCACCACCCCCACGCCCTCATAGGCGTTAAAATAAGAAGTCAGGCCGCTCTGGCGGTTGGGCGCGACTTTGCAAACCAACGAGGAATCCCGGCCGGTTTGCGCCGACGTGGAGAATTTTGCAGACGGCGAAGTTGTTCCTCACTGCGAATCATCCGCCATGCGCCG
>CAMDOF010000264.1 GCA_945903465.1 Opitutus sp. GAS368 | reverse complement strand
CGCCTGTTCCGGAGCCGACTCCTGCTCGTCGGCGGCGTCCGCTATGAATTCACCGAGGACGAAGGTTACGGCCTGAAGAACGACGTGCGCGCCACCTACCAGCAGGACGCCAGCGGCAATCTCCTCCGAAACGCCGCCGGCGCTCCCCTCCGCATCCCCGGCGACGCGCTCACGATCGCCCGCACCCAATACGTCGATCGCGGCTCGCATGCCGTGCGCGACTACGGCAACGTTTACCCGAGCTTTAACTCGACCTGGCACATCACGGAAAATTTCCAGGCGCGCGGCGCGTATGCCAAAACCATCGGTCGGCCCAATCTGAACGAAATCATCCCCAGCATGACCGTCACCGATCCGACCGCCACGACGGACAATCGCACGATCACCGTCACCAACACCGGTCTCAAGCCGTGGAACGCGGATAATTTCGATCTCTCGCTCGAGTATTATTTTCCGAAAGGCGGTCGCGCGACGTTTGGCGCCTTCAAGAAGAACATTCACGATTTCTTCGGTGCGACGCGCACGCGCGCCACCGTGGAGCAACTCGCCGAATTCGGGCTCAACGACGACTACCTCGACTACACCATCGTCACGAAAAACAATGTCGGCGACGCGCGCGTCACGGGCATCGATTTCGAATTCCAACAGCCGCTCACATTTCTGCCGAAGTGGGCGCGCGGTGTCATCGCGCAGTTTAACCTCACGGAGTCACGGCTGGGCGGCGGATCGACGGTCGATTTCACTGGTTTCACTCGCGAAACAATCAACTGGGGCTTCAGCCTCAATCGTCCGCGCTACAACGTGAAGTTGAACTGGAACTATCGCGGGATCCAGCGCTTGGGGGCCGTCACCGGCGCAGGCATTCCGGACGGTACCTACACGTATAACGCGCCCTTCCTGACACTGAACGTGAACGCGGAATATCGCATCACGCGCCGCCTCGGCGTCTACGTCACCATCCGCAACATTGGCAACACGGGCCAGGTCGTGGAGATCTACAGCAAGGAAACGCCAAAATACGCGCGCGTGGACAACTACCAGAATCTCGGCTCCCAGATTTCGCTGGGTATCAAGGGCGAGTTTTGACCTCGCGTGAAAAGCTCCCACACTGCGGGCGTTTCCCACTGATGATCGACCGCCACCCCGCCCTCGGTTCGATCCGGCGAGATAGGTGACACTTAATCCGGGGAGATAGGTTACACCTAGGGCGATGCCCTGGACCAACGTAACCTCTATGGAAGAGATCGATCGATTCGTTATACTCGCCCATAGCGGGCGCTTTACCGTGACCGGAGCTGTGCGAACAGTTCGGCATCAGCCGAAAGACCGGCTACAAACATCTGGGGCGCTCCGCCGCGCTCGGTTTGGCGGGCTTGCAGCCGCGCAGCCACCGGGCCGCACCACTTGCCGCAGCGCACCGGCGAAGCGGTCGAGGCACTCATTCTCGCGGAGCGCCGGGCAAGGAGAATTATTTACCACGACTACTCCCAGCCCGACGCCGCCGCGAGCGAACCGGTCTTCTGGACGGAGCCCACCCGCCCCGTTCGCCCCGACGACCGGAGCCCCTTCTACGCCGCCGCCGACCCAGCCGCCCCCTCAACCGGCGACTTCCCGGCCGACGCACCGGAGTCTGCCTGAATTTATTTAAAAACGCTGGCTCCTTGACCCCGAGCAATTCGGAGGTCTGCCTCTGCACGTCGTTCCTCCCGCGATGATTGCCCCCCCCAATCGCAAGCCGCGCCTCGATTCGCGCCCGCAATCCCCCTTTCCGTCGCCGCCGTTCCCCACCCCAAGTCCCCAGCCTCAGCCGAACCCGCCACCCTCTCAAAATCGACTGATTTACGGCTAACTCATCCAGCTCCCACCATGCCCCTTCCCTTAAACCTCTCCCCCCCGCAAATCCAGTTTCCTAGCAATAACACTGCAACGTGCGTTTTTGCGCTATGCCCCCGCTCGACCGTGATGGCTCGCTTTCTCTTCGCGTTCATCGCTGCACTGAGCGCGACTTGCGCCGCGCAACCCCCGACGAACGTCATCATTATCCTGGCCGACGATCTTGGATACGGGGGCCTCGCGTGCTACGGCCATCCGAGGTTCAAGACACCGAACATCGATCGGATGGCGGCCGAAGGGATGCGCCTCACGCACTTCAACGTGCCCACCGCTTCTTGCGCCCCCACCCGCGCCTCACTGCTCACCGGCCGCTACCCTTTTCGCTGCGGATTGACTGCGAATCCTTCACCGTCGGGCCCACCCGAACACAACGATCTCGCCCTGCCGCGATCCGAGGTGGTGCTCCCGCAACTGTTCAAGCAGGCCGGCTACGCCAGCGGCATGGTCGGCAAGTGGCACATGGGCCACAAACTCCCCGAGTATCTTCCGACTAGCCGCGGGTTCGACGAGTATCTTGGTATTCTCTATAGCAACGATATGCGGCCCGTCCAGTTATTGGACGGAGACAAAGTCATCGAGTACCCGGTCGTGCAAGGAACGCTGACGCGTCGCTACACGGCGCGCGCGCTCGACTTTCTCCAACGCAACGCCGCGAAGCCGTTTTTCTTCTATTTCGCGCATGCCATGCCGCACAAGCCGCTGGCGACAACCGAACGTTTCTATCAGAAGAGCGGAGCCGGCCTTTACGGCGACATCATGGCGGACCTCGACGCGAGTGTCGGCGAGGTGCTCGCGAAAGTGAAGGAGCTCGGCTTAGATGAACGCACGCTGATCATCTTCGCCAGTGACAACGGTCCGTGGTACGGGGGCAGCTCAGGCGGCTTGCGCGCGATGAAAGGCGGCAGCTGGGAGGGCGGCTATCGGGTCCCGTTTATCGCCCGGTGGCCGGGGAAGATTCCAGCCGGCGGCGTCAGCAGCGCGCTGGGTATGATGCCCGATGTCTTCGCCACCTCGCTGGCCGCGGCTGGAATCGCCGTGCCGACCGATCGCGTGATCGACGGACGAAGCCTGCTGCCGGTTCTCACGACGGGCGCGAGTAGCCCGCATGACGTGATCTTCGGTCATCAAGGGCCACGGCTCGCGACCATCCGCGATGCCCGATGGAAGCTGCACGTTTTACCCGCGACGGAGCGGCGTGACGGAACACCCGGCGAGCGCTGGATCGATCCATGGGGCCCGGATGGTGTCACCTTGCTGGCGCCCTTTGAACAGTATCAACCTTCCGATTACCCCGGCGTGCGCACCGGCGATCCCGGCAAGGCGGGGGCTCTTTTCGATCTGCTGGCGGATCCCGCCGAACAACGGGACGTGTCCGCGCAGAACCCGGAGGTCGTGGCACGCCTGCAGAAGAAGTTCGATTTGGTGAATGCCGACGTACCCAAACTCGCCGCTGGGAAGATGCAAGCGGTCCAGAAGAAGTAGCTCGTCAAACTCCCACGCATTCGGCGCGCTGCTTCGCTCCACGAGCGCTCGGCGCGCCCGCCCCAAGGTTTCCCCTAATGAACCCCACATCACTCACAAAAACCTATCTCCCTGCCCGTATTACTGGCTGGCTTATGCTAACGTTCGCGCTCGCTGGGTCGATAACGGCTGCAACTTCGACGACCGCGGGGACCGGTAGCATTTCCGGGAGCGTCGGCAACGCCGCGACCGGGAATTTCCTTGAGGGTGCACGCATCGAACTGCCGCAGCTGGGGGTGACTGCGCTGACGAACAATAACGGACGCTTCATGCTGATGGGGGTGCCATCCGGCAACCATGAGATCGTGGTATCCTACACGGGCCTCGACCCGGTGAGGGACGCCATCACGATCGCCGGCGGCCAGAGCCTTACGCGCAATTTCGATCTCACGACGGGGATCTACCAGCTCCAGGCGTTCACCGTGAGCGGTGAGCGCGAAGGCAGTGCCGCGGCGATCACGGCCCAGCGGAATGCACCGAACGTGAAGAATATTGTCGCGATCGATTCGTTCGGGAACCTGCCGAACATGAATGCGAGCGAACTCGCGGTTCTGCTTCCGGGCGTGGCCGGCAATCCGAGCGACGAAGGCAACATCGTCAACTTCACGATTCGCGGCATGGGGCCCGGCATGAACACCATCACGGTGGACGGCGCACTCATGGCCAGTCAGGCCGGCATCTCTCGGCAGACGAAAATTCACACCATCACGGGCTCGATGTTCGATCAGCTTGAACTCACGAAGGGGCACACGCCCGACAAAGGCGCGGACTCCCTCGGCGGAACGATCAATCTCAAGAGCCGATCGCCGCTCAGCATGAAGGAGAAGCGCCGCATCACGTATAATTTCTCGGCGCGACTCGCGCCGTCGTTCACCCAGCAGATTCCGATGCGCGAAGATCACCGGTTGCATCCGTTGTTGAACGTGGCGTACCAGGAGAAATTCGCCGCGTTCGGCCGTGCAGAGTCGAACCTCGGCGTGGCAGTGAATCTTTTTTACAGTGAGCAGGCGCTCGGTTTCTTCAGCACCACGCGTGATTTTCAGAACACGACCGACCAGCCGGCGTATGTCTGGGACTATCGGACCCAGGACAATTACAACAACCGAAAGCAATCGAGCATCAACACGAAGTTCGATTACCAGCTCTCGCCGAACACGAAGGTCACGCTGAACCTGATCTACAACGACGCGTTTGAGCGCTTCCGCCTGCGTTACTTCTTCCGCGCGTTCACACAGACCCAGAATATCGTGCCGAACGCCACCAACACCGGCGTGATTCCCGGGTTCACCGCTCGCATCACGGACGTGCGACCCATCGCGGCGTCGACGATCGATATCACGTCGGACATGTCGCACTTCTTCCACCGGCAGCGGCACGTGGACCTGGGCGCCGAGCACACGTTCGGACCGCTGCAGATCGACTACAACGGCGTGCTGAGCTTTGATCACATCAACGGCGGCGGCGGCGATGGCGGCGTGTTGATCAATCGAGTAACGAACGTCGGGTGGAGACTCGACCGGACTCAGTCCGATCTTTATCCGCGTTTCATCCAGACCGCTGGTCCAGACATCAGCAATCCGGCGAGCTACCGGCCGAACAGTTTGAACTTCGCGGACACCTACGCCACGCACGAAATCAAGGAGGCCCGCGGCAACGTGCTCTACAAGCTCCCGACTCGGATGCCGCTTTCTTTAAAAACAGGCTTCCGCTGGCGGGAGGAGATGGCAGGCGGCACAAGCAGTTCGCGACGCTTCAATTTCACCGGCACCAACTCGGCCCAGCTCCCGACCGATCCTACCGTCGAACTCTTCGGCGACCAGAGAACCGGGTTGAATATCCCGGATTGGAAAGCCAATGCGATCAGTCGGGGGCGGATGCCAGTCGATCTCTTCTTGTGGAGCGAGGATGCCTATTTCCGCGAGATGCAGCGCTACACCGGCACGCGCGAGATCGTCGAAACAGTCGCGGCGGGTTATGTGATGGCGCAGGGCAGCGTGGGCAAAACCGGCTTCGTCGGTGGCGTCCGCCGGGAACGCACCGAGGACGATTGTTACGGCTGGGTGCGTAACCGGTTTGGCAGCACGGCGGCGCAGCAGGTCGCCGACCCGGTCGGATCGGCTAAACGCGATTACGCGAACACCCGCCGCGAGATCAGCGGTCGCTACACCAAATCATTTCCGAGCGTGCACCTGACGCACGACCTCGCGCGCAATCTCAAGGCGCGGCTTAGCTGGTCCACCAGTTTCGGGCGGCCACCGCTCAGCAACCTGGCGCCGGCTGAGACGGTCAACGAAACCGCGCAAACGCTCACGATCAGCAACCCAGCCTTGTTGCCCCAGAGCGCGAAGAACTGGGACGCGGCACTCGAATACTACTTTGAACCGGTGGGGAATCTCTCGATCGGCTGGTTCCACAAAACCATCCGGGACTACTTCGTGAACAACGTCCAGTCCGGCACGGTCGGTCCGAATCAGGATAACGGATTCAACGGCGAGTACTCAGGTTTCACGATTCTCAGTAGCGCCAATCTCGGAACCGCGGTGGTGCAAGGCTGGGAGTTGAGCTATCAGCAGCAGTTCACGTTTCTACCTGGAGTACTGGGCGGGCTCGGATTCTCCGCGAACTACACAACGATGGAAACGAGAGGAGATTTCGGCGGCACCGTGAAGCGACGGACGGGCGAGGTCCCCGGCTTCATCCCCCGCACCGGTAACATCAGTCTCACATGGCGCCACCGCGGCATTGGGGCGCGCGTGGTGGCGAATCGAACAGGCGAATACATCAGCACGTTCACGGAGGGCAGTCCGGCGCGCAATCTGTATGTTCGTGAGCGGACGATAGTGAACGCTGGTGTCGCTTACCAATGGAAGCCGTCACTCAGTTTCTCGATCGACGTCGTGAATCTCACCAACGAACCCCAAGAGTGGTTTCGCGGTATTCCGGACCAGATGGCCGAGTATAGGATCGCCGGCACGACCGTCACGTTTGGGGTGAGCGGACGATTCTGATTTCTTAATGCGGGAATGATCGCGGAGCGGCGGCCACGTCCCGTCGTATCCGGATCGATCTTAACAGGCTCGCGCGGGCACCTATTTAGCAGCCGGGGCTGCCCGTTGGCCGCCCGGCTGACGGCCGCACCCTATAGCACGATGGCGCGGCCCGATGGGGTCAGTCCGCTGATTGCAATGCAGTCCTATCGCTGAATCTTGGCGCCTCGAGGATGGGTCGGATCGGCGCTGGCACGGGCTGGGCGCGGCCCGATGGGGTCAGTCCGCTGATTGCAATGTAGTCCTATCGCTGAATCTTGGCGCCTCGAGGATGGGTCGGATCGGCGCTGGCACGGGCTGGGCGCGGCCCGATGGGGTCAGTCCGCTGATTGCAATGCAGTCCTATCGCTGAATCTTGGCGCCTCGAGGATGGGTCGGATCGGCGCTGGCACGGGCTGAGGGCAATCTTTCGCAACAGACCTTGCAATCAGCGGACTGACCCCATCGGCCCCCCCGGCCCGGCGGCCCTCGCCCACGACTACCTGCGAGCGCGCCGAGTCCAGTCCGATGTAGGTGACCACGAGTTCATGCGTCCCAGCTGGCAGACCGCTGAGCGCGTAGCGCCCGGTCTCGTCGGGCCAAGGCGGTGCGTCCGAGTGCGGGCACCTGGACGCGAGGGCCCTCGAGCAAATTACCCGTGGCGGCGTTGCTCACCGGGCCGGCGATGACGCCGGCATCGGCCGCGTGAGCGTGTGGGCTGGCGAACGCGCAGGCGAGGCCGGTGAGCAGGGCAAACAGCCGCGCAGAGCGGCCGAAGAGCAGGCGGGATGTTTGAACCAGGTTCATGGGGATACTTGGTTGGCGGGAGGGTGGGGGAATTGATCCGGCTGCGCGCGCAGTGGGTCAGCTAGGGATGACACCGCGCGGTGGCGAGAATCTGACGGATCTTCCCCTGTTTCGGATAATTAAATTAGATGATTACGAGTGAAAACTTAGCGGTTATGTGTTGTCACTAAATCATGATAAATAGCCTTGCGCCCGGCGGCGCGGGCCCCAGCGTCGGGGCATGTTCATCAAGCGCAATC
>CAMDOF010000263.1 GCA_945903465.1 Opitutus sp. GAS368 | reverse complement strand
TTTCCGGGCCCATGGCCACGTGGTGGCAGGATCTCGGGGCGCCGGACCTCACTCCGGAGATAAAAGCCAAGATCATCGCAGGTGTGGCGGCGGCGGCGGCCGGTCGGTCCGTGGCTGGCCTGACCGCGCAGCGCGATGAGCTGCTGGCGGGCGTGCTCGCGTTGAAGCAAGCGGACGCCGCCCGAGATTTCGCGTGAAAGTTTGCTCTGCAGCTCGCTGTACCCGCCGGTTGCTGGCCGATGAATGGGATTTTAAATGGGAACGATTAAACTATTGCCAAGCGCGCCGCGGGTGGACGCGCTGACGCCACCCTCAAACTTTTTCCTCTTATGGTTTCCATCGTGATTCTGGCCGCGGTGCGCACCCCGATCGGCTCGCTCCAAGGGGAGTTGGCGGCGGTGCCCGCGGCGCGGCTTGGTGCCATCGCCATCAAGGGGGCTCTGCGCCATGCGGGCGTGAGCGCGGCCGACGTCACCGATTGCCTGATGGGCAACGTGCTGCAGGCCGGCCAGGGGCAGGCGCCCGCGCGGCAGGCCGCGCTTTATGCGGAACTGCCGCCGAGTGTGCGGACGGTGACGATTCACAAGGTCTGTGGCTCGGGGTTGCAGGCATTGATGCAAGCCGCGCATGCGCTGGGCGCGGGGATGGGGTCGTTGGTGGTGGCTGGTGGCATGGAGAACATGAGCCAGGCTCCGTATTTGTTGCCGAAGGCGCGGGAGGGTTATCGTTTGGGGCATGGGCAGATTATCGATTCGCTGATCTCGGACGGGCTTTGGGATCCCTACTCGAACCTGCACATGGGCGCGTGCGCCGAGCAGTGCGCGTTGAAATATGAGCTGAGCCGGGAAGCGCAGGATAGTTTTGCGGTGGCTTCGTTTCAGCGCGCCCAGGCGGCGCAGCAAGCGGGGCGGTTCGCTGCGGAAATCATTCCGGTGGAGATTCCCGGGGCCAAGGGGAGTGTGGTCACGGTGGTCCAAGACGAAGGGCCGGGGAAAGTCCGTTACGAGAAGATCCCGCAGCTCAAGCCGGCGTTTAAACCGGACGGTTCCATCACAGCGGCGAACGCTTCATCGATCAACGACGGTGCGGCCGCGCTCGTCGTCACGACGGCCGCGCACGCCGAGGCCAATGGCTGGCGGCCGCTGGCGCGGGTCATCGCATTTGGCAGCCATGCCCAAGCGCCCGCCTGGTTTACGACTGCCCCCGTGGGCGCGGCGCAGGCGGCCCTCGCGGCGGCGGGCTGGGCGGTCGGCGACGTTGATCTCTGGGAAATCAACGAGGCATTCGCGGTCGTGCCTTTGGCTTTTATGCGCGAACTCGGCGTACCTCCCGCCAAGGTCAATGTCCACGGCGGCGCGATTGCCCTCGGCCATCCCATTGGCTGCTCGGGTGCGCGGATCGTCGTCACGCTGATCGCCGCCTTGCGCGATCGCGGGCTCAAGCGCGGATTGGCGGCGATCTGCATCGGCGGCGGTGAGGGGCTGGCGGTTTGCGTCGAGCTCGTTTAAAATTTTTCCACCCTGATTTTCATCTATTATGAGCAAGGTTTACGCTTCTTCTGAACTCGCGCTGGCCGGTTTATGCCACGACCACATGAGTGTGGCCGCGGGAGGGTTTGGTCTCTGCGGCATTCCCGAAAATCTCATTTTCGCGTTGCGGGCGAGTGGCGTCCAAGGCCTGACGATTATCGGCAACAACGCGGGGGTGGACGACTTTGGGATGGGCCTGCTCCTGCAGACCCGCCAGGTTAAAAAAGTGCTGGCGTCGTACGTGGGTGAGAACCGCGAGTTTGAGCGCCAAGTGCTCGCCAAGGAACTTGAATTGGAACTGATCCCGCAGGGCACATTAGCCGAACGCCTGCGCGCGGGTGGGGCGGGGATTCCTGGTTTCTATACGCCCGCAGGTTTCGGCACGCACCTCGCGGCGGGCAAGGCGACGCAGGTTTTCGATGGTAAAGCCTACGTACTCGAGCGCGGGCTCCGCGCCGATCTTGCGATCGTCAAAGCGTGGAAGGGCGACGCCGCCGGCAATTTAATTTTCCGGAAGACCGCGCGAAATTTCAATCCCCTGATCGCGACTTGCGGACGCGTGTGCGTGGCCGAGGTTGAAGAGCTTGTGGCCGTGGGTGAACTTGATCCCGATCAGATTCACACTCCGGGAATTTATGTCGATCGGATCGTCCTCGGGCAGCGTTACGAGAAGCGCATCGAGTTTCGCACGTTGCGCGGGGCCGGCGCTGCCAAAAAAGAAGCGCCCCTGCGCGAGTTGATGGCGAGGCGGGCCGCGCAAGAGTTGCGCGATGGGGATTACGTGAATCTCGGCATCGGTATTCCCACGCTGGTCGCCAACTTTATCCCCGCCGGCATCACCGTCACTTTGCAGTCTGAAAATGGGTTGCTCGGCATCGGCCCGTTTCCGAGTGAGGAGGAGATCGACCCTGACCTCATCAATGCGGGTAAGCAGACGATCTCCACGCTGCCGGGCTCCGCGTTTTTTTCGAGTGGCGATTCTTTTGCGATGATTCGCGGTGGGCACATTGATCTGACGATTCTCGGCGCGCTGGAAGTCGCCGGTAACGGCGACATCGCGAACTGGATGGTGCCGGGCAAGATGGTCAAAGGACCGGGAGGCGCGATGGATCTGGTCGCCGGAGCGGGACGCGTGGTGGCGGTATTGGAGCACACCGCGAAGGACGGCAGCCCGAAAATTCTCCCGCGGTGCACGTTGCCGATAACAGGACAAGGGGTGGTCAGTCTGATCATCACCGATCTCTGCGTGTTTGCGGTCTTACCGGCGGGGGGTGGGCTCGTGCTGCGCGAATTGCATCCCGGCGTGACGCTGGCCGAGGTGCGCGCGAGGACGGGCTGCGATTTCTCGGTGGGTTTACCTGCCTGAGCGGGAGGCTTAGCGGGCTGTCCAACCGCCATCGATGGCGAGGGCGGCCCCGGTGATGGAGCGGGCGGGGTCGCCCGCGAGAAAGACGGCGAGAGCGGCGATTTCTTCGATTTCGACAAAGCGCTTGGTGGGCTGGGCGGCGAGGATGACTTCGCGGATCACGCGATCCCGCGGGAGCCCGTGAGTGGCGGCTTGGCTGGCGATTTGATTTTCGACGAGGGGTGTGAGGACGTAGCCGGGGCAGATGGCATTACAGGTGATACCGGTTTCGGCGACCTCGAGCGCGACGGTTTTGGTGAGACCGATGAGGCCGTGTTTGGCGGCGACGTAGGCGCTTTTAAATGGGGAGGCGACCAGCCCGTGAGCGGAGGCGATATTGATGATGCGGCCCCATTGGCGCCTTTTCATGCCGGGGAGGGCGGCGCGGATGGCGTGGAAACTGGCGTTGAGAATAATATCTTGAAGGGTGTGCCAGCCGGCGATGGGGAAATCCTCGACGGGGGCCACGTGCTGGGCGCCCGCATTGTTGATCAGAATGTCGATGCCGCCAAAGGCCGCCTCGGTCGCCGCGACCAGCGTGGCGGCCGCGGAGGGCCGGGCCAGATCGGCCTCGTGGAACCGCACGTCGGCGCCACTCGTGCCCGCGATCTCCGCGCGCAGCGCCTCGATGGCGGCGGGTTCGCCCAGACCATGTAGCATCACGCGCGCGCCCGCCTGGGCGAAGGCGCGCGCCAGACCCAGACCGATACCGCTGGTCGAACCGGTGATCAAAACCGTTTTGTTTGCGAGCATGAGGAGATGGGAGCGACGGTCGGAGCGAAGGAGGGGAGGAGGCGGGAGCGAAGGTCGGAAGGAGGAGGGGAGGCCGGGAGCTGCGCGCTAAAGCCGAGGCGCTGGGTGGAGGATCGGAACGGCGTTAGCGGGTCGGGGCGAAGGAGCCGTGAGTGGTCGGCGCGGGGTGCGGGCGGCGGGCAGGCGGCAGGTGGAGGGTGGCGGGGGTTGGGCCGGGCGGGCGGTGGGCGGGGGCGACGCTGGTGGCAGCGGGCAGTGGGCGGTGCGGTGGTGCGGCGGGTGCGGCGGGTGCGGCGGGTGCGGCGGGTGCGGCGGGTGCGTCTGAAGGCGTGAGGAACCGGGCAGGGCGAAGATTGCGACGGTGCGAGGTCCTCGTCGTTTACGCTATAAAAAGTTTTATTAATTTAAGCGCCGGTTTTCGAGAGCCCTGCGCGGGGCGAGGCGGGAAGTCGTGCGTGGGAAGGCGCACATCGCCTTTGAAATCATGGCAGCGCAAGCCTGCGCGGGGCGAGGAGGGAAGGCGTGCGAGGGAAGGCGTTTAAGCGTCGCCAAAGTTGCCGGGTCGAGATCTGCGGGAAGGGGTCAAATATGCGCAGTGCGGGGGTGAAAAATTTTGCGGCGGGGCGCGATGGGGCGGGCGAGCGGGGCGGTTGGTTGGCCAATGATGGACCAGCGCGCGGGCGTCGGTGAACGCGGCGGGATTCGCGCGGATTTCGCTGACGAGTGACTCGCTGGTCGCGAGCACGGGATCGGCACCACGGGCGAAGTCGTCGGGGTGGCCTAGCTCTCCACGCGCGCAAACCGGGCTCGCGGGCGGCTGCGCAGCCGGGGAAGAAGCGGACGTTTTCGGGCTTCGGTTGGCGGATCTGGCCCGAGGGGCGGGAAGCGCTGCCCGTGGTAAACACGCCGGTGAAGAAGCGGCCATTCGAGGCGGCCCGTCGGACTTTAGGGGTATTCCACTCGTTTTTCTGAATTTTCGACCATCAAATCGATCAGACCCCTCCGAGAAAATGCCGGATAAGTGATTCTGTGGCGTCGGCTTTTTGAAAAATCTCTCAGTCCGACAGGCTGGCAGGCGGTGTCGCCCACCAGGACTCGGGCCCACCGGGTGGCCTGATTCATTCGTATCGCCGACGCGAATACGGGCGGACGAACGGGTCGTCCGGATAATTTCGGAGCAATTTTCTGCGCGCAGTCTCGCGGCTCGCCAGCGGGCGGAGTGAAGTCAGAGCCGCTGTTTGATCGACTGAATCAGGGTAGCGTAGGCGGGCTCGGCGAGGAATTGTTTGTTCGCCGGCATCATCTCGAAGGGTGCGCCCCAGGCGACGCCACCTTCAAATTTTGGCACGAGGTGCATGTGCAGATGCGGCAGTTTGTCGGAGTAGGCGCCGTAGTTGATCTTCTGCGCATTGACGGCGGCCTTGATGGCCCGGGCGGCGCGGGCGACGTCCTGCGTGTAGCGGATGAGTTCGGCGTCGGGCAACTCGAAGAGCTCGTTGACGTGTCCGTTGTAGGCGACCACGCAACGGCCGGGATGGGACTGCTCTTTGAACAGGTAGAGCGTGGAGGCACTCAGGGGCGCGATCTCAATCATGAGATCGTGCAGGCGTTGGTCTTGGCGGCAGTAGAGGCAGTCGGGGAGTTCGCTCATGGAGGAAGGATTGGTGGCGGGAAGACGGCCGGCAATCAACGCTGCAATCCGCGCAAGGTTCGCTCGACGGCGGCGAGATTGCGGTGGGCGTGGGCGGGCAGGGGAGAGGTCTCGTCGAACGCGTGCAGGGGACCGTGACGCTCGATGGTGACGTGCGATTCGTCGATCTTTCCGGCGGCGTCTGAGGGCGGTGGGCCAAGTTTAAAATGTTCAGCGATGAAGCGGTAGACAGCGGCGCGCTTTGACGGACCGTAGTCGTGGCCCTCATTGGCGAGGTGGATGTTGGCGGTATTTTTTCCGGCCCCGTAGTAGTCGTAGATCTTCTGGATGAACGGAAACTCGCTGGTCGGGTTGTGCTGGGTCCAGTCCTTGCCATCGGACACGAGCAGCAGAGGGCGAGGGGCGGCCAGCGCGGCGATCATGGCGTTATTGGCGAAATGGTCCGCGCTGCGGTGGATCGGTTGGCCGCTCTCGCACAGGCAGCCACCGAAAAAGTAGGACGACACCATGACGACGGGTGCGCTGAGGGTGACACGTGGGTCGAGGGCCGTGAGCAGGAATGTTTGGGTGCCGCCGCCTGATTCGCCCGTTACGGCGACGCGCTTCGGATCGACGCCGTCGAGCGACAGCAAGTAATCGAGGGCGCGGGTAGTATTCCAGACTTGCAGCGTTTGGGTGAACGGCTGCTTGTGCGCCTCCTGGCCGATCTGGGTGCCGGAGTCGCCATAACCGACCATCTCGATCGAAAGCACGATGGCACCCATGCGCGCGAGCGTGCCGCCACGCGCTTGAACGGTCTCGGTGAAGCGGCCCTGTTTTTCAAAATCAGCGGGCGTCTTGATGGTCGCGCCGTGACCGTGCGTCGTGAGGACAACGGGAAAGGGGCCCTTGGTCGTGAGTGGACGGTAGATATTCCCCGTGACGAAGTAGCCCGGGACGGATTCGAACGCGACGTTCTCCACCGAGTAGCCGTCGTAGGTGCGCTTGGCGCGGACGAGTGGATTGAGCGGTGTGCGCTTCGGCCAAGGCGACAAGCCGACCCCCGCTTGAATCCGTTGACGGACGTGTTGGCCGTAGGCTTCCCACGAGGCGCGGTTGGGAAATTGGGCGAGCGCGGCGTCGAGGGTGGCCTTGCCCTGTTCGGGTTTGAGGTAGCCGCCGACGCAGAGCGCGGGGCCGGTGGCCGGGACCGGAGGGAGCCCGGCCGGGACCCAGTTGACCGCGGGAGCGGCCAAGGCGATGAAAGGTGTGAAGAGCAACAGCGCGGGGTGACGGAGGAGCATGGGCGAGGACTAGGCGGTGGTCGCGAGGTCGTCACTTATTTTTTCCGTTGGAAGCCGAGACGCGTTGGCGGACAGTGGGACTGACATGCTTCCCCCTATTCCTGATTCGTGGCTGCCCTTGCTGCGTGAAGAACTCGCGCAGGATTATTTTCGGGCGCTCGAGACCTTTCTCGAATCCGAGGTGCAAACGGGCCAGACCGTGTTGCCGGCGGGTGCAGATATTTTCAACGCCTTGAAATTTACGTCCTACGAAAACGTGAAGGTGCTGCTCCTCGGACAGGACCCGTATCCGAATTCCGGCGATGCGCATGGGCTGTGCTTCTCGGTGCGACCGGGCGTGAAGGTGCCGCGCTCGTTGCAGAACGTCTACAAGGAGTTGCGCGCCGACGTGGGGTTTCAGATACCCAATCATGGGACGCTCGAAGCGTGGGCGCGGCAGGGCATGCTGATGCTCAATACTGTGTTGACGCTCCGATCTGGAGAAGCGTTCTCCCATCGCGGCCGAGGGTGGGAACGCTTTACCGACCGGATCATCGCCCACGTGAACGCGAAGCCGACGCGCGTCGTGTTCGTGCTGTGGGGAAAAGCGGCGCAAGCGAAGCGGTCGCTCATCACCGCGCCGCATCATCGTGTCGTGGAATGCGGCCACCCGTCGCCGCTTTCGGCGCGATTTTTCATGGGTTGCCGTTGCTTTTCGAAGATCGACGCGCACCTCGCAGAGGCGGGTTTGGCGCCGATGATCTGGCAGATCGCGGACGTCTAGTTGATGGACATCGCGGTTGGTGCGAGCAGACGACCGTCAACGTCACCATCGGCCGATATTAAAACCGCACCGTCCGCTGTGCGGCAGGGGCGTCTCCTGACTCGGACCCGCACAGGGGACTGTGCGGACCACTATGTCGGACCCTTGGTCACCGCGCGCAAGAAAGCCGGGGATGTCGGCGAAAGTGGTCCGCACAGTCCCCTGTGCGGAAGGGGCATGCGAAAGTGGTCCGCACAGTCCTCTGTGCGGAAGGGGCGTGCGGCAGG
>CAMDOF010000262.1 GCA_945903465.1 Opitutus sp. GAS368 | reverse complement strand
GCGAGATCTGCGTCAACCGACTCTTCGCGCTGCTGGCAGGCCTGATGGGCTTGAGAGCTGGGGGACCAAAGGGGTCTGATTCAGTTTCTACCGGTCACCCTCCCCTTAAACCCCTCCCGGATCCGATCCCCCTGAAAATCCAGTTTCCTCTCAATAATTTCCTGGCCGCGTTCGCCAGTATACTTGCCTTGGCGTTCGCTCCCCTGCCCGCCGCCCAGCCCGGCCTTGCCGGAGCCACCGGTGAGCAGGGGCTCACCAGCATGTTCACCGGTTCCGTCAGCAACCAAGCCACCGGGAAGCTGCTCGAAGGCGCCCGGATCGAACTCGTCGATCTCGGACTGACCGCACTCACCGACAATACGGGCCGGTTCTTGTTTACGGTGGTGCCGGCCGGGACGCACGAGGTCGCCGTCTCCTACCTCGGGCTCGATCCGGTGCGCAGCCAGGTGACGATTGCCGCAGGGCAGCGTGCGTTGCGAAATTTCGATCTGACGAGCGGGCTTTACGTGCTCCCGCAATTCAAAGTCACGGGCGAGCGGGAAGGCGCCGCCGCCGCGATTACCGCGCAACGCAATGCCGACAATGTGAAGAACATCGCGGCCCTCGACACATTCGGCAACCTGCCGAACATGAGTCCGGGCGAGGTCGCCATCCGCCTGCCCGGTATTGCGGGCAATCTCGACGACGAAGGAAACATCCGGGACCTCGTGGTCCGTGGCATGAGCGCCGGGCTCAACACCACCACGCTGGACAACACAATCATGGCCAACGCGGGCGGACAAAGCCGTACGTTCGCCATGAGCATCCTCACCGGCGCGTTGTTCGAACAGATCGAAGTAACCAAGGGGCATACGCCGGACAGGAGTGCCTCGTCCATGGGCGGCACTGTGAATCTCAAGACCCGCTCACCCCTAAGCATGAGCGAAAAGCGTCGCGTCACGTATCGTTTCGCCGGCCGGCTCGCTCCGTCGTTCACCGAGCAAACTCCGCTGCGCGAGCCGCATCGTTTCCACGAGTTGCTCAATCTGGGCTATCAGGAAATCTTCAGCGTGCTGGGCGGCCAGCGCAACCTGGGCGCCTCGATCAACCTGTTCTACAGCGAAAACGTGGCCGCCCCCTTTCTCGGCACCCGGGGCTTCGAGAACACGACGAACCGGCCTGCCTACATCTACGACTACCGCACCCAGGACAACTACAACAGCCGCCGCCAGGCCAGCGCCAACGTCCGGGTGGACTATCGCCTGTCACCGACGACCAAACTCACGTTCAACAGCACGCTCGGCGACAACAACGAAGCCGCGCAGCGCCGCTTCGAGACCCGCGCGTTCACCACCCAGGCCGTGGGCACCACGGGCACTGCGGGTATCCTACCTGGTTATACGGATCGGATCACGCGGGTGCGGGGGGCGGTCGGCTCGACCATCGACGTGACCGGCGCGGAATATGGGTATTTCCAGCGGCTGCGCCATGTGGACCTGGGGGCGGAGCACGCCTTCGGCCGCCTGGAAATCGACTACAACGCCGTCTACAGCCAGGCCCACATCAACACGACCAACGGCGCGGGCGCCATTTTGATCAACCGCCTCACCGGGGTGGGCTGGATTCTCGACCGCACCGAGTCGGACCTCTACCCGCGCTTCATCCAGACGGAGGGGCCGGACTTCACCAACCCGGCGAACTACCGTCCGATCTCCCTCACCACGCGGAACAACAAGAATCAGCACGAAGTGAAGGAAATCCGGGGGAATGTGCGCTATGCGCTGCCCACGTCACTGCGACTGTCTCTAAAAACCGGATTCAGCTGGCGCGAGCAGATGGGCCAGTCGATCGCCGGCGACCGGCAGTGGAATTACATCGGCGGCGCCACTTCCCTGCCCGCCGATCCGTCCATCGTCACCTGGGATTCGAAAAAGACCGGCCGGCGCATTCCGCAATGGGAGCCGGCCGCCTTCATGAACGATCGCGCCCCCGCCAATCCCGCTCTCTGGCGGGAAGACATCTACTTCCGCGAATCGACCAAGTACATCGACACCCGCGGCGCCACCGAGACCGCCACCGGCGCCTACGTGATGGCGCAGGGAAAGCTGGGACGCACCGGCATTCTCACCGGCGTCCGCACCGAAAAGACGGAGATGGCGAGCTTCGGCTGGGTACGGGAACGCTTCCTCAGCACGACCGCCCAACGCACCGCGGATCCCGCCGGCGCCGCCCGGCAGGACTATGCCGACAAGTGGCGTGAGCCGAAGGGAAGTTACACGAAATCATTTCCGAGCGTGCATCTCACCCAGGACATCACATCCAGCCTCAAGGCTCGGCTGAGCTGGTCGACGAGCTTTGGCCGCCCGCCGATGAGCACATCCTACCCCAGCTACAGCTTCAGTGACGCCAACCAGACGGTGACCACCAGCAATCCGGGAATTCTTCCGCAAACCGCCGCGAGCTGGGACGCCACGCTCGAATATTACTTCGAGCCGGTGGGCAATCTTTCCGTTGGCTGGTTCAACAAGACGATCAAGGACTATATTGTAAACGGAGTCGTGTCCGGAACCGTGGCCACGGGCGCGAACAATGGTTTCGATGGACAATTCGGCGGCTACACCCTCCTGAGCACTGGCAACGCGGGCACTGCCTATGTGCAAGGTTGGGAGGCAAGCTATCAACACCAGCTGACATTCCTTCCGGGGCTGCTCAAGGGCCTCAGTTTTTCGGCCAATCATACCTGGCTCGACACCCACGGCGATTTCGGTGGCACTGCCAGGCTCACGACCGGACAACTTGCCGGATTTATTCCGCGAACCGGAAATGTCGCCCTGTCCTGGCGCTACCGCAAGTTCAGCGCGCGAGCGCTGCTGAACTACACCAGCGACTATATCACAAGCTATTCGGCGGCGAGCGTCGGCCGAAACGTAAACCGACTCGAACGCACGATCCTGAACCTGGGGGCGGAATATCAAATCCGTCCGAGCGTCAGCCTCTCGTGCGAGGTAACCAATCCCACGAACGAGCCGAGAGTGAGCTACGTCGGCATCCCGGACCAAATCCAAAACACGAATATCACCCACACCACGATTACGTTTGGGGTGAGCGGCCGATTCTGAAGGGATCCCTTTGCATGCCTACACAGTATAAACGGAGCTGCGGCGCCCTCGCCGCGGATTTCATTAGAAACGCGACGAGCCGCCTTCGCGCCGAAGCTTCGGCGAGCCAAGGGTCGACGCATTCCCGTGAAATAGCCACGTTGGTCCGGATATTTCCCACGCTGCTCCTGCTCGGCACGGCGCTGTTGTGCGACGTCACCGGCAGCGCCGCCGCGGAGGCCGTGCCGGTCGAGGAATGGCGCGCGAAAATCCGCGCGAACTTTTTCATTCCGACGCCCTTGCCGGCGCGCGACCCGCAAACGCACCGCCACTTCAAGCCGGACCCCGCGGTCCGCGCCGAGGCCGTGACCTACACGTCCCAGTTCGGCTTGCGCGTGCCGGGGATACTCTACCTGCCCAATCCCCTGCCCAAGACCGCCAATGGAAAAATTCCGGCGTTCATCGTGGTCAACGGGCACGGTGGCGACAAATACAGCTGGTACGCTTATTACACCGGAATCCTCTACGCGCGGGCCGGCGCGGCGGTGTTGACTTTCGATCCGATTGGCGAAGGGGAACGCAATGCCGCCCGGAAGTCCGGCACGCGCGCGCACGACATGATCAAGGGAGATGCCACGCTGGCCCGCCGGTTGTGCGGACTTTTGATGACGGATGTCATGCAAGCAGCGGCATATTTGGCGGAGCGTCCCGAGGTCGACGCCAGCCGCATCGGGGCCGGCGGCTATTCGCTCGGTTCGTTTGTGCTCGCCCTGGCGGGCGCCGTGGAGCCGCGACTGCGCGCATGCGTGATGGTCGGCGGCGGGAATCTCGACGATCCCAACGGATACTGGGACATCTCCAAACCCATGTGCCAGGGCTTGCCGTATCGCTCGCTCGATTTCCTTGGCGATCGACCGGCGGCAATCTATGCGCTGCACGCCGCCCGCGGACCCTCGCTCCTCTTCAACGGCGCGGCCGATTCGGTCGTGGCGATGCCGCGGCTCGGGGAGGCATTTCTATCCGACGTGCGGACCCGCGTGCAACGCCTGCACGGGAGGAGCGAGGGCGTCTTTGATTTCGTCATGGTGCCGGCCGTGAGTCATCGCCCCTTTTTCGTCACCCGCCCGGTGGTGGCGTGGCTCGATCGACAGTTGGACTTGCCGCGCTGGACACCGGCGGAGATCGAGGCGTTGCCCGAAACCCGCATTTCCGACTGGGTGGCGAAACACCGCATTACAGTCGACAAGGGATATGCCTCCGAGGAGCGCGAAGGCGGCACGCCGGCCTTGCTGGACGATGTCCCCGGCTTCACGCGCGACGACTTGAGCGTCCTGACCGAAGCGGCATGGACCGAGCAACGTTCACGGTTCGTCCTCGAAAGCTGGCTGACAGAAGCCCGGCGACAGCCGAACGAATACCGAGCCGTTAGATAGAAATTCCGAATGAACCTTGGCTCGGAATGTAGGAGCCTGCTTGCAGGCGTTGGGGATTGGGACTTCGAATTCCAAGATCGAACACACATGCCGACGCCTGCAAGCAGGCTCCTACAACCGGAGTTCATTCGATGGCTCCGACGGCAATGCTGCGTCTGCCCCTCGGCAGGATGGAAACAGGAATGAAGACACACCACCGTAGTCAGGCGACCGACGGCAGCGGAGAGGCGTTCTTCCAGGCGTCCACTCCATTCGAAAAACAATCGCAGGAGCAATCGTACTCTTTTTCGACGGTTGGAATCGGCTGCTCCTCCACCGAATAACATCACATGCATCGCCAGCCTCCCCCGAAATTCTTCAACTCTCTAGTCACACTCTGGCTGGCATTCGGCTATACGTTGATGCTGCAGGCCGCGCCGACGCCACCGCCGGCGACCGACCGGTTCTCTTTTGTTGCCCTGGGCTGCATGCCCTATGGTCAGGCCAACTTTGCGGCTTACGAGCGGTTGCTCCTGGAAATCAACCGTCACTCCCCGGCTTTTACCGTGCATTGCGGCGACCTCCAAGGCAGCGGCGAGCGACCCTCGGATGCGTTTCTGGCCAAAACGCGAGCGTGGTTCGATACGCTCAATCACCCGGTTGTATATACGCCGGGTGACAATGAATGGACCGACGTCCACCGCCACGGCGAGAATCCCGGGGAATGGCTGGCTAAACTGCGGGCGCAGTTTTTCGCGGAAGAACGCAGCTTTGGGCTGCGACCCATGGCGTTGGTAACTCAGCGCCGCATGCCCGAATTCGCGAAGTACGTTGAAAACGCCCGCTGGTCCCGCGACGGAGTCGTCTTTGCCACCGTCCACGTTGTCGGAAGCAACAATAATCTCCAGCCCGCGATTCCGGGCGCGGACGAGGAGTTTCGCGAGCGTGACGCGGCGAACGCGGCGTGGATCCGGGCGACATTTGCCGAGGCCGTCGCGAGCGAAGCAAAGGGAGTGGCGTTGTTCTTCCAGGCGCAGCCGTTTTTTGGCACAGGCTTCAAGTTGTTCCGCGCGACGGTGGAGGCGGAGGCACGGGCGTTCGCAAAACCCGTGTTGCTCGTGCATGCCGACGGGCATCGCTACCTGAATGAGCGAGGGATGCGTTTCGCCCCCGACAGCAAGCCCCTGGCAAATGTAAGCCGGCTGGAGACCTTTGGGGCGGGTGATATCCACGCCGTCCTCGTCGTGGTCGATCCTGGTTCGCCGCACGTGTTTTTGAGCGGCCCGCTGTTGGTGCCGGAAAACGCGCTGCCCGTTCTCCCTCGAAAAAAATAGCATGAGGCTCTGCACCTTGGTCGTATCCGTTCCATGAACATGCTTTTCGCTCTCAAAACGAGACCACCGAAAGGTGGATGGCGACCTCCGGGCGCCGTATTTCCGAAGGTCCTTCGAAAAACGCGCCCGGAGGTCGCGTTCCACCCACGTAAATTGCATCGTTATGCCTTAGTCGTTCTTCTCTCCCTGCTCTCAGCCCCGTTGCCCGCCGCACATACCACCGTCGTGCGCGGTCCCTATCTGCAGCTGGCAACTCCGACGAGCATCGTCATCCGGTGGCGGACCGACACGGCCGAACTGTCCGTGGTGAGCTACGGGACCGCGCGCAACGCCCTCCGGTCCACCGCCAAAGCCGAGGGGCTCGCCACCGAACACATCGTCGCGCTCCTCGATCTGAAACCGGGCACGAAGTATTTCTACGCCATTGGCGCGACCCCTGCCGTCCAGACGGCAGCGGACGGCCAAACGGCGGTGGACGCCACACCCGGGCGAAATCCGCTCAACACCTTTACCGACTGGAGCGAGGTCGACGGTTGGGCCACCCTGGGCGAATCGGTGTTGAGTCCGATCAGCAGTTTTACGACTCCGCCCCTGCCGGGCCCTCCCCAACCCACCCGCATCTGGGTGTTGGGTGATCCGGGCACAAAGGGTCGGGCGCAACGGGCCGTGCGCGATGCCTACTACAAATTTGCCGGGGATCGTGCGACCGACCTCTGGCTCCTGCTCGGAGACAATGCCTATCCCACGGGCACGGACTCCGACTACCAGAAGGCAATATTTGAAATGTACCCGAAGACGCTGCGCACAGCGCCGGTTTGGTCGACCCTCGGAAACCACGACGGTTACAGTGCAAATTCAGTGACGCAGTCCGGCGTATACTACGATGTGTTCACCCTGCCGACCCGCGCGCAAGCGGGCGGCGCCGTCTCGGGCACGGAGGCGTATTACTCGTTCGACTACGCCAATATTCATTTCATCTGTCTCGATTCACACGACACGGACCGTTCGGAGGCAGGCGCGATGATGCAGTGGCTGAAGGCCGATCTGGCCTCGACCCAGCGCGACTGGCTCATCGCATTCTTCCATCATCCCACGTATACGAAGGGCACGCATAACTCGGACAGCGACAAAGACAGCCAGGGCCGGATGAACGATATGCGGGGCATCTTCCTTCCCGTCCTGGAAGCGGGCGGCGTCGACCTGATTCTCACCGGCCACTCCCATGTTTACGAACGTTCGTATCTGCTGAATGGCCATTATGGCAAAAGCGAAACCTTCGATGCTCAATTGCACGTGAAGCAGAAAGGCGATGGCCGCGCGGACGGCGACGGTGTCTATCGCAAACCGCGGAGCCGCACGGCGCACGCGGGCGAAATCTCGGTCGTCACCGGTAGCGCCGGCTACGAACGAGCGGGGAAAACGACCTTGAAACTGAACCACCCCGCGATGGTCGTTTCGCTCAATGAAGCGGGATCCGTGGTGCTTGATATCGACGCCCTCCGGCTCCAGCTCGTGTTTCTCAACGAAAATGGGGTGAAGCGCGATTGGTTCAACCTGGTGAAGGAATAAATTCCCACCGCGGCACAGGGCCGCAACCAAACGGAGTTAGCTAAACCCCTCCCGGATCCGATCCCCCTGAAAATCCAGTAGTCAGTTTGAAAACTCACTCCTTGACAGTGAGCAACCGGAGGACTGTCTCCTCGCATCGTGATCGCTGCCCCCGACGCCCCGATATTTGCCAACGCGCCGTCAAAACCGAATGAGTTATTGAAATTTCGCCGCGAGATCTGCGTAAACCGACTCTTCGCGCTGCTGGCAGGCCTGATGGGCTTGAGAGCTGGGGGACCAAAGGGGTCTGATTCAGTTTCT
>CAMDOF010000261.1 GCA_945903465.1 Opitutus sp. GAS368 | reverse complement strand
ACTGTGCGGACCACTTTCGCGGACATCCCCGGCTTTCCTCCTTGGGCGAAGGCTACCCTCTCTCCCTCCGCAGTCCGAGTTCAGCCTAAAATTCTGCTTTCTTCGCGTAACGTGCGCGTTCACCGACAGCTTTTTCCATCCTGAGCAGTTACGAGGATTGTAGCGACGTGATCGAGAGGCGACGTGGGTTAGCGTGGATTCAGCAGCCGAGACGAATGGATCTGCCCGGGTCTTGTGAATGACCGCGGGCGATCGCTCCAGTCGGACCCATGGACATCCTGGCCGACCCGGGCAAATCAGGTCACTCGCAGCCGGCGAGTGCAGGTACCGCATCGGCCGCTCGTGGGAATTTCTACGGTTGCAGGGGTGCGCGGATGGGTTGGCCCGCGAGCGCGCTGGTGACGAGCGCGCCGTCGCGCACGACGAATTTTCCGGCGACAAGGACATGGGGAATACCCGTCGAAGGTAGGTCGGGTTGCTCGTAGGTGGCGCGATCGAGAATCAAGGCGGGGTCAAAAATCACGAGGTCGGCATCCGCGCCGACGCGGATGCGGCCCTTGTTTTTCATGGCGGGTACCCGGGCTTCGAGGCGGCGGGCGGGCATCAACGAGAGTTTATCGATGGCTTGCAGGAGAGTGAGGGTCTTGGTTTCGCGGACGTAGCGGCCGAGGATCCGCGCACTCGTGCCCGCGTGCCGGGGGTGCCCGCGGAGGCCGTCGCTTCCGATCATCGTCAGCGGGTGGGCGACGGCGGCGCGAATGGTGTCTTCTGAATTTGAGTGAACGATGACGAGGCCGCCGGTTGACCGGTAGCGCGCGAACGTTTCGGCGGTGAGCCGTTCTCCGGTCGGTGGCCATTGTAGATCGCCGTAGGTGATGCCGGCGGTTTCTTGCCAGCCGGGATTGAAGATCGCCGATTTGAGGTCGGTCATGCCCGCGGTGTAGGGGTAGCATTCAACGCTCAGATCGTGACCGCGACCGCGGGCCTCGGAGATGAGCTGAAGCACCCGCGGGGTCGTCTGGTTGGCCGTGCTTTGGACATGGCAGACGTGGGCGGGTGCGCCGGTGAGGGCGGTGGCTGCGATGACCTCCAGCAGTGCGGAGTAGATATTCTGCGGGGCGGTTTCTCCCTTGGCGCGGAGATGGACGTGACAGCTGGCCTGATACTGGGCGGCGATACGAAAGAGCTCGATCGTCTCCCATTGGTTGGCCCCGGGCGTGTATTGCAGGCCCATCCCGACAGCGGGTGCCCCGCGCTTCAGTCCGTGGGTGATCATCCGCTTGAGCTCAGCGAGCTGCCCGGTGGTGGGGACGCCGGTGGCTCCGGCGGAGCCGGCGCCTGGGAGAAAAGCGGGGCGATCGCCCATGACGTGCAGGCGGCAAGGGATGTGGCCGATGCTCACGGCGAAATTAATCGGCGTCCGGCCCTCGCGAGCGGCGTACCAAGCGTCGATGTCGGCGGTGCCAACCTCAAATTCGGCGACGGTGGTGACCCCATCCTGCGCTTTGAGCCAGTAATCGGCGGGTGCTTGGGCGTGTTGGTGAAGATCGACAAAGCCGGGGGCGATGGCGAGTCCGGCGGCATCGAGGGTGACGCGACCGTGTAATGCTTCGGTCGATACGGCGACAATCACGCCGTCGCGAATACCGACCTCGCGGACGGCATCGGTCTGCGATTCGGGATCGAGCACGCGGCCGTGCCGGAGGACGACATCGAAATCTTGGGCAGCGAGCGGGCCGAGGCCGGTGGCGGCGGCGGCGAGTGCGATTAAACCACGGAGGAGAACGCGGTATAAAAATTCCGCGAGAGGGTTCTTAATATCCAGCATGAAACGGAGGCGGGCGGTTTTTTTGAGAGCGCGGTGACGGTGGGGGCGGCGCGGCCGCGTGGTGACGGGGTGGGGTTAGGGCCGGATGGCGGTGCCGTCGCGGCGGCGCACGGGTTCCCAGTAGCCGGGATGGGCGGGCAAGGGGTATTTCTTGGCCTTTTCCTCGTTGAAATCGATGCCCCAGCCCGGGGCCTCGTTGATGAAGGCGTACCCGTTCTTGATGGTGTGCGTGCCGGGGAAAACCTCGCGGGTGGCGTCGTTGAACGTCACCGATTCTTGGATACCAAAATTATGGATATTGAGATCCAGATGGAGGGTGGCGGCATGGCCGATCGGGGACAAATCGCCCGGGCCGTGCCAGGCGCTGCGCACGCCGAAGAATTCGGCGAGTGCCGCCAGTTTACGGGTGGGGGTGAAGCCGCCGGCCTGGGTGAGATGGACGCGCAGGAAATCGATGAGGCGGTCCTTGATCAACGGCACCCACTCGTGCGGGCTGTTGAACAGTTCGCCCATGGCGATCGGCACGCTCGTCTGCGCCCGCAGTTGGGTGAACCAGCCATTTTGCTCCGGGGGCAAAGGATCCTCGATGAAGAAAGGCCGGTAACGTTCGAGCTCCTTGCACAGCCGGATGGCCTCGATCGGTTGAATCCTTTCATGAACATCGTGGAGCAACTCGATGGTGTCGCCGCAGGTTTCGCGGATGTGGGCGAACATTTTGGGTACCCCCTGCAGGTACGGCAACGGGTCCATATGCCGGTCGGTCCGCAGGCCGAAACCTTCCTTCCCAAAATCTGCATTCGTACTGAGTTGCTCGGAGCCGTACCCGCCGAGTTGGATGCGGATGTGGCGGAATCCCTGGGCCTGCCGTGCCTTCACTTGGGCTTCGACGGCTTTCACGTCGCTGCCGCTGCAGTGCGTGTAAGTATCGACGGCGAAGCGCGACCGGCCGCCGATTAATTGGTAAACGGGCAATCCGGCGCGCTTGCCCTTGATATCCCACAGCGCGAGATCGAGCCCGCTCAGCGCGTTGTTCATCACGGGCCCGTTGCGCCAGTAGGAACTGGTGTAGGCGTTTTGCCAGATGTCTTCGATCTCGTCGACATTCCGGCCGCGCGCGAACGGATCGAGGTACTCGTTGACGGCGGTGACGACGGTGAGGGGGCGCTGGTTGAAGGTGGCGCAGCCGAGACCATAGAGGCCAGGCTCGGATGTTTCCACGCGCACTACGACAAACCGGATGCCGCCCTGCGGTGCGCAGGTGAAGGCGCGGACCCGCGTGATGACGACAGGCTTGGCGCCGCGATTAATGCGGGTGGAGGTTTCATCAGCGGCGCGGGCTCCGCGGTCGAGCAAGCCGAGGGCGGAGAGGCTGGCGCCCAGTCCGAGGGTTTTCAGGGCAGAGCGGCGGGAAAGCGGATGAGGCATGAGGTAAGTGGGGGTGGCGGATTCCAGCACAGTGGATTTGTGCATGCACGATCGAATTTTAAAAGGTGGCCGGTGGGCTCGCGCGGGCGTGGGGGGGCGCGGGGTGGGGGAAGGCGCACGCGTAGCCGATTTTAACGAGCGTTTCGCGGCGGCGGGCGTGGGGCGGTGGGCGTGCGGTCGGCGGGCGTGGGCGTGGGGCGGTGGGCGTGGGCGTGGGGCCAGGTGAAGGCCGCGGCGGATCTGTACTCTGGCGGGCGGCGGGCGTGGGGCGGTGGGATGGGTGGGCGAGTGAGGCGGGCCACTCGGCTCCGCCGATGGCATTTTGTAGAATGGGATGGGGACAACGCGGACCGGATGGCGTGCGTTGGTTTTTTTGGGGCGAGAACCGGTGGGTGGTGCGATGGCGGCGGGGTGCAGGGGGTGGTTGGCGCGCTGCGGAATGGTTGGTGGCGCTGGGCGGTGTTATGGGTGGGCGGGTTGGGTCGGGTGGGAGCGCAAAAAAGGCGGGCCCGTCGGCCCGCCTTTCCTAAGAGATCGGCCCCTCGTGAGAAGGGCGCGAGGGGGTTGAGGGGGCGGTTTTAGAAAGAACCCTTGACGCCGGCGCTCCAGAGGGAACCGCCGTAGTCGTCGCGTTGGCGGAACTTGGCGTAGGACGGAGTATTGGGCCCATACGTTTTTTGATCCTCGGTGGCGCCGTTGAGGTTACGCATCGCGAAGAAAAGGCCGAGGTTACGGCGGAGGTAATACTCACCGGTGACGTCGATGTAGAGGCGCTTCGGCCGGTAGTTGTAGGAGCCCGGCTCAATGCTCGCGCCTGTGATTAGGCCGCGACGTTGGATGCCGCGGTAATTTTCATTGAGGCGGAGATTCCACTTGGGCCGCGAAATGCTCAGCCCCCAGTTGCAGGTGAAGGGATTCATGTCCTGGAAGTTGTCGGTGCCGCGGGCGCGTTGGGAACTCACGTTCACGAAAAATTGCGCGCCACGAGCCCAGTTAGGTAAAAAAGTGAGGCTCTGTTTGTAGTCGATTTCAAAGCCCTTCATCCGGATCGGCACGGGTGAATTAAACTGGGTGCTGACGAGGTATTGGCCGTAGGATTCTTCATCTAAACCGTAGGCATCGAGAAACTCGGGGGTGACGCGCGACACCACGCTCTGAAAGAAGTTTTGGAAGTCGCGGACGAAGTAGTTGACCGAGAGTTGGCCGACCACGCCGAAGTAATATTCGAAGCGGGCCATGTAGGTGGTCGCCTGCCAAGCCTTGATGGAGACGTTAGCGACGGTGATGCGGTCATTGGGATTGAAGACCTCGATATTGGGGAGGGTGAGGCCGCCGGCGTATTGGTTAAAATCCGGGCGGCCGACGGTCTCGTAATAGGCGAGGCGGCCGATCAGATTTTCGGCGAGGTTGTAGCTGGCGTTGATACTGGGGAAGAGGCGGAGATATTCCTTATCTGCCCGGTAGCCGCGGTCCTTGAGGACGAGCTGGCTGTAGGGCAGGCCGGCGTTGGTTGGGACGATTAAGAGCGGAGTGCCGTTGGCCGCTTTAAGTACTTTTCCGGCGGCGTCGCGTTGGAAGGCGAGGGTCGGGTCGTTCAGCGGTCCCTGGGCGGCGATGTTGGTCTGCTCGGCGCGAATTCCGCCGGTGAGTTTCAGGCGGTTTTGGAACAGTCCGAGATCGGCGCGGAGATAGGCGGCGGAAATAATCTCCTGCGCCCGTTTCGAGGCGTTGGTGACGGCGGTGTAGTCGGTCCCGGCGTTGCGCGTCCAAGCGGCGGGATTCTGGCGGAAGCTTTCCCAGACTTTGCCGTTGTCGATCTGCTGTTGTTTCGGCAGGCCGAAGTCGGGGATGCGCTCGGAGTAGATTGGGTCCAGAAACGGGAGTGGGCTATCATCGTTGACGAGGCCGGCCTGGGTGGCCGGTGTCGTGCTGGCGCGGCCGTCGGCGCCGACATACGTGTAGGTCTCGGTGCCGACCCCGCGGAGGTCGCGGACCTTGGCTTTTACGTCCGAGCCAAGTTTGAGGTTTAACGGGGCATTGAACACGAGGAAGTCGCGGCGCACGTTGCCGTAGGCTTGGCGGGTGGTATCGTACGTGCGCTGGCGCACGCTGTTGGCCGAAACCATCGAGTAGTTTCCGAGTTTGGTGGGATCGACGAGGCGCCCATCGGGGTCGAGGGCGGTGATTTTTCCTGGCTGGAGATAGAAGATATCGTCGAAGAGGATTTGCACGTTATTCCGTTGCACGTTCACGCCATTGAAGAAGCCCTTGTCGATGTCTTGGTAGTCGATGCGGGAGTTGCCGTAGCTGGTGCCGACGTCAGATTTCCAGATGGGTCCCTCGTGGAGCCAGCGAAGAGAAGGGGTCACGGTACGGCCGGGGCGGATACGACCGTTATTGGCGATGGAGAACTGGCCGGCGTTGATGTTGGTGGCGGCGTTGAAGATGCTGGCTTGGCCCCACGCGTGGGTGGAGTTCCAGTTGAGCGGCATGATGCGGTTGATGGTAAACGTCTGGGTGCGGGTGGCGAAGTGCTCGCGGAGCATGCCGTAGGAAAAGCCAAACGAGAGGCGGTCGTAGCGGGCAAGCTTCCAATCGACGGTGGTCGCCAAGGAGTGGCGCGTGGTGTTTTTCCCGCTGTCGCGCCAAGAAAAGACCCCGAGGTAGGGGTTGTCGGGGGTGGTGGCGGGGAGGCCCGTGGTCACGGTGGCGGCGACGTTGGTGGTGGCCGCCGTGCCGCGCCACTGCATGGAGGTATTGGACTGCGGGGTGTATTGGAGCGAGTAGCCGGCGGAGAGGGTAAAGCCGAAGGTCTTCGAGACGGGCACGATGGCCGACATGTCGAATCCGGGGTGAATTTTATAGTCCATTTGGCCCCAGCCGGGGCCGGGGGTGCGGCGACCGAAGGCGCGCTCCGCGTCCTTCATGAGCCAAGATACGCTGTAGCTGTAGTAGGGCTTGTTGCGTTCAAAGGCGCTCCGCGGGACCATGTTGACTGAGCCGGAGAGAGCCGCTCCGGAGGTGTCGGGTGTCGGTGAGCGGTTGATTTCGATCCGGGAGATATTGTTCATCGAGACTTGGTCGAGTTCGACTTGGCGACCCGTGCCGGCGCCGGCCGCGCTGGCCATATCGAACCCGCCCATCGAGATTGGCACATTGCCGGCGGGAGCGCCGTTGATCGAGAAGCGGCGGGCATCGCCTCCCGTGTAGTCGCTGGTGATACCCGGCAGGAACTTCATGAATTCTCCGACGCTGCCGTCGGCGATGGTGCCAAACTCGTCCGCCGATACGACGTTGGTGATGTTTCGCGCGAAGCGCTGCTCGTTGATGGCAAGCGCGGCGCCGTCCATTTCCTTTGAAGAGGCGACGGTAAACGCGTCGAGTGTGACCAGTTCGCCACTCGGGTCCGGTTCATTTTTTGAGGGGCCCGCTTTGGCGATGGTGATTTCGGCCTGCGTAGTCTGGCCGGGTGACACGTTGACGACCTGGGTATGCGATCCGCGGCCCGTGTAAAAAACGTTCAGGGTCACTTTGCCGGCCGGGATTCCATCGAGCCGAAACTGCCCGTTGGTACTGGAGAGCGTTTCCAGCTTTGAGCCGTCGACGATAATGCGGGCCTTCTCGAGATACTGGCCTCGCTGCGAATCGAAGACGCGGCCCTCAATCGTGCCGGTGGTAACGGTTTGGGCCGCGAGGGAGCTAGCGAGCAAGGTCAGCGCAAGGGCCAGGCCCAAGCGACGGATTAAGGACAGGAGTACACGGGTGGGTTTCATTTTTGTGGTTCGGAGGCAGGTTGGGTTTGGCGGAAACAAAAATTTTAGGGAACGACCCCTGAGCATGAACGGGGGCTGCTGGTCGTAGCGCCCATTTTTATTGAAAGGATGGATGGGCGCTCCGAGCGCCCGGGTCAGGTTTTCATAGATGGTTAGGTTTTCATAGAGGGTTATGTTTTTAAAGTCGTATTTGTTTTTTACCGATTGGTTTTCTTAACTGCTCACGGTGGAAAAAGCTGCCGGTGAACGCGCACGTTACGCGAAGAAATTCGAATTTTATGCTGAACTCAGAATGCGGAGGGAGGGTCGCCTTCGTCCAAGGAGGAAAGCAGGGTGATTCAAGGCTGGGCGTTGGGTGGGGGCGGACCTCGCGTTGATCCGGACTTTGCCGACCGAGCTTAGCGAGCGGGGCCGGCCGCGGCTGTCGGCGTAAGTGGTCCGCACAGTCCGCTGTGCGGAAGGGGCGACTCCTGACTCAGAGCCGCACAGGGGACTGTGCGGACCACTATGTCGGACCCTTGCTATGGTCACCGCGCGCAAGAACGCCGGGGATGTCGGCGAAAGTGGACCGCACAGTCCGCTGTGCGGAAGGGGCGTCTCCTGACTCAGAGCCGCACAGGGGACTGTGCGGACCACTATGTCGGACCCTTTGGTCACCGCGCGCAAGAACGCC
>CAMDOF010000260.1 GCA_945903465.1 Opitutus sp. GAS368 | reverse complement strand
GGGAAAGGCGGAGCGGATGGCGAGTTGACGCGTGTTATCAGGTGCATGGAAACACCGACTTCTTCCCAAACTTTCTCCTCCACACTCACCGACATCAACGGCCTCCGGCACTGCGGGATTTTCCCCGCCGGCCGCGAACCGTCGATCCGCACGCTCCGCTCATGGACCAAACTCAGGCGAATTCCTTATCACAAGGTTGGCCACTTTGTGCTGTTCGATGTCCAGGAGGTGACCCTGCACATCCGCACGAAACTGAAGGTGCCAGCGCGCGGCTAACCGTTGGCGAGTCCCGGCGGCGAACGCTCAGCTACATGCTGATCTTGGGACCACGGCCTTCCGCTGGTCTGACGGCGACGCTGGACGCTGTGTCGCCGAGGGGCCGATTTTGCTGAGTGACCTCTGGCACCATCTTCATCTGCCACCGGTAGGCCTTCTGGATGCGCTCAAGCGAGCTTTCGGAAAACTCCGGCGGCAGCAGGGAACGAGGTGCGATGCCTTCGGCGATGAGTGTCGTGGCGATCTTCTTGTTTTGGAGCGTCCGGAAAGCGCGGGAAAACACTTCGAGCGCCTGCTTCTCCTTGGTCGGATCCGCCACCGCGCTTTGATGGACATCACGGAGAAACTCAGGCACGCAACGTACGATCAGATGCAAGTGAAGTCGGTCCTGGCGAGGCGACGGGCCGTCCTGCTCGATGTCTCGCACGTTCATCGTCTTGGCTTTGAGCATGGCGACCGGGTCGAGCACCCGATAGACCCCGCCTTCCGATTTGATGTACGCGGCGGCCTCGAGGTCGGCTTTGTCCAACCCATGAACCGAATGCAGTACCTCGACCATCAGCGGGCGGCCATCGGGACTCGTGCTGCGCAGGAAACCCAATCGGGAATCAGTCCAATTCTTCAATTTGTTCGGCTCGAAAACCCAGCCCGGAACCCGCTTCAATCGCGCCAGCCCATCCTGGCTGACGACGATATCGAGATCTTTGCTCACCAACGTGGATTTCGGCACTTGGGCCGCGAGATAGTTGATGGCCCACAAATTAACCGCCTGTCCGCCCACCACAGTGGGGGCAGGCTCATGCTCGCAAACCACGCGGTAGTCGTGGGGCGTCGTCGGTGGCCGCGTCGGTGTCACTCAAAACGGACCCCGCCAAAACCAACCATGCGCGTCTTCTCGCCCTCCTTGATGCCCATCAATTGACGATTGCGGGCAACAACTTCATCACCACGGCCCTGCCGGAGCAGTTCTTGATCGTCCCGCCGGAACTGCCCCTTCAGGGCAGTAGCCTCCCGGGCGGCTTTGGTCAGATCAAGCCGCGCGAGTCTGGTCATAAGATGGCGCGCTTTCATAGTTGAGACCGTGGCAGGAGGCGCCGCCGGGTCAACTGTGGTTGCGAGCTTCGAAAAAGCTGAAGCGACGAATCCGATCTGGGCGGGAGTGACGTCGGGAGGCGGTCGGTAGAACTTGTGAGGGCGGAGGAATTTCATTGGACGAGAAGTATTTCTGGCCTGCGCCGGAACCGATCCGGAGCAATCAAGCCGGGCTGCATTACCGATGAGCCTGCTGTCAACCAGCGAGCCTCCTAATCTTCAGTTCAAACCCGGGTCTCGCGGGCAAACCGGCGGTTCGAGCGCCCGGGCCCGCAAGGTGTCCACAAAGTCGGTTACGGCCCGAAGTTCCTGGAGCGCGAACTGTGCAGCACTGGGTGACCACTGGCGCCATGCGGCACGGTGTCGGTCGAGGATTCTATCGCCGGCACGTAGTTCGCGCATCAAGTGAAACGCAGTGATCGCGGCTTCGTCAGGACTTGCGCCCCGCTGCTCATGCTGGCTGGCCACGTGTGACCGGATGCGGCGGCGGAGCGCCATCGCCGAAAGGCCATCTGATTCCGCCACTGCCAGCCATCGCTCGATCTCCTGTGGGTCCACAAACGCGATCCCGACTTCGCAGTGTTGGGTCCAACTCAAACCGTCGTGGCGACATGACACGGGGATTCGGAGGCAGACCATCTTGGCGTTGCGCAAGGGCCCGGGATTGATCCCAGTCGCGGCGGCGCACTCGGCGATCAACCCGCGGTCACCGGTTTCACCGTAGGCCAGCGCATCGCCGAGCCGGGCGGTCAATGTTTGGCGGGCACCGGCCGAGGTGCGCACGAGCCGGACTATGTGAGCGAACAGCCCGCGCCACGTCTCCGTCTCCAATCCAGGATTCAAGACCAAGCCCAGCCGCGTGGCGCGAGCGATGCCGGCCTCGGGCAGTTCGCGGACAAGTTGATCGACGTCAGTTCGCATCGGATTGCTGCATCGGCCGAGGCGGCAGGCCCAGCCGGCGCTGCATGGCCAACACCTGCTTGCGGAAGCCTTCAGCGGTAAGCCCGTGCCGGGCGGCGTACCCACGCAGACTCGTGACGTCGAACTCCGCGACACCGGTGGCTTAGATCAACCCGTCAACCGCGAGATCGCGATTCCGGGCACCCGCCAATGCGTAGACGAGATCGCGGACCGCACGGACGGCAGTGGCGTCAGGTCGCGGCTCCATTCCCAGCGCCTGCCGGAGTTCGTCAACCAGTCCCTGTTGCTCACAGTCCTTTAGGATATCGCGAACGCCATCGGCGACGGGAGTTCGCTCGGAAGTGATGCCGGCGTTCGTCTGATGGGAGCACACGATTCGATCCATGGTTGATGGAGGCCAATCGATGGCCTTCATCGGGTCGGTGATAGTTGGCGAGTTGGGCAGTTTGAGGCTTCGTTGGGCAATGGGTTGCCCTTGGAGTTGGATTACAATGGGCTGGTCGGAGGTTCACCTGGTGGAGCATCTGTGCGTTCAGAGTCTGCCGTTGCTCTCGAGGTGATCACTTGCGCCAAGTAGGAATCTTTTCGCGGGAACTGGCGGCGTAAGGCCGGTGCCTCGGCCGTCGCCGACACACGGTTTGCTCCCGATGCGAATATCAACGCGCACATCAGCAACTGCACCTGCCTGCACCGCCACCACCAGAATCCAGCATGCCTCAGCGACAACGACGATTCTCCTAAGCAAGGTAATCGACCTGCAACCCTGCACCAGAAGGAACTGAGCATCCTCCTGATTTTATCACCATGAATACCATCTATCTGGGTTCAACCGACTACCAGCATGGACTGCCCTCACATCATGGAAACGAGGCCGAAGGACCCTCATCGACGTAATCCCCGCCCTGCTACCCATCCCATGCTCCACCGCGCATTACTCCTGCCCACCCGCTAAAATAAGAAACCGCCACAGAGCACCTTCAGCGCGACGAAAACCGTTCAAAGTATTTTGCGCCACAAAAAGGCCTCCAAAAACCCAATCATGATGAGCAGAGACGCAATATCCCTTTGATGGAAATAGGTCAGTCAAGTTCGATCGGGAATTCCCCGGCCGCGTTCGAGCTTCGTTCGAGCTTCGCCCGGTATCCACGTGATTTTTGCACCGGAAGCTCGAATAACCTCGAATCACTTCGAATGCCCGAAGTGCCGACCAGCCGGAACGACACCTATGATTTCATGTCTGGCCGGCTCGATGCGCAGTGGGGCGACTTTGAGAAGACTATCTCGCCGGAAGTCCGCATCGCCTTTCAAGAACCGTAATCGGAAAACCGGCTAAAAGTGGGATGCTCCCAGTAAGGCACGGAAGCGTTTTCCGCTGGCCTAAACACCAAAAACTCACTTTATCGTGTCGTTAAACGCTGATTCTTCACTTTTCCCCTGTTTTCGACTCACTTAACCTCCGATTTTCATGCCCTTCCTTTTCGGCTCATCGGACACCGCAGAAGCGAACCAGCTCTCCAGAATGATCAAGCGGAACGAGGCGCGCAAGCTCGCCTCGCGGATTTACACGACCGATGTATCCAGCTCACCGGAAGAAGTCATCTGCGCTGACCTACCGGCCATCATCCGGCATTTCTATCCCGGCGCGGTTATCAGCTATCGGACGGCGATTGAAGCGAAACCCTCTTCAGCGGGATTCTATCATCTCACCTATGGCCGGAAGGACAAGACGCACGTTTTGCCGGGCGTCACGCTTCGCATTTGGAAAGGTTCACCGGCCCAAGCAGGCGACACCCAGCTCGGGGCGGATTTGTTCATGGCCTCGCGTCCCCGCGCGTTGCTGGAAAATCTGACCGAAAGCCGCGCCCGTGCGGGCAGTGAACGCAAGACCTTGGAGCGGGTGGCCGTCGAGGGCTGGCTTGACCGGCTCTGCCGGATACACGGGCCGGACGAATTGCGGCGACTGCTGGCCGCGATGGAAGAAATTGCGCCCCAACTTGAGCTGCCAGAGGCGGCGATGCGGGCACGGACGATCATCGCGGCCCTTCTCGACGGTGACCACGGGGACGCACTGGTTTCGCCGCTTGGACGGGCGCGCGCACGCCGCGAGCCTTACGACCCGGACCGAGTGGCGCTTTTCACGCGACTCGCGACACGGCTGGCGACGGAGACTTTCGCCTCGCTGCCGGAAAGGCCGACCGCGGAGCGCCGGCTCCATGCTTTTTGGGAAGCCTATTTTTCCAATTACATCGAGGGCACGGTGTTCACCGTCCAAGAGGCCCGGGAAATCGTTTTCGATCACAAGATGCCCGCCGCCCGGCCGAAGGACGCCCATGACATCCTGTCTACGTTCCATCTCGCCACGGACGGTCACAATCGCCGGGAAATTCCCCGCGACGCAGCCGATTTTCTGCGGCTCTTGGAAATCCGGCACGCCCGTCTGATGCACGACCGGCTCGATATTGGGCCAGGCCGTTTCAAAGAAACGGCGAATCGTGTCGGGACCCGCGAATTCGTGACGCCCGAATTGGTGCGAGGCACGTTGCGGCAGGCATTCGAGGTCGGGCGGCATCTGGCCCAACCCGTCGCCCGTGGCACTTTCATGATGTTCATTGTAGCGGAGGTTCATCCCTTCAACGACGGCAACGGTCGGCTGGCGCGGTTGTTTCTCAATGCTGAACTGACGGCCGGTGACTGCGGCCGACTCATCGTGCCGACTTCGTTGCGGGTCGATTATCTGGCGTGCTTGGAAGCGCTAACTGTCGGGGGAAACCCGGAACCGTTTGTCGCCCTTATCTCCCGGCTGATCCGTTTCTCGGTCGAGCTTCCCTGCGGCTCATGGGAGCAAAGTGTAGCGGCGTTGGAAAAATCCGGTGCATTGAAGGACGCGCCCGCCGGATCGTGGGGCATTGCGAGCGCCATGGTGTAATACCAGAAACCGAGAACATGAAAACCAAGGCATCGAGTTCAACGCCGACGCTCTCGTCAGCAGGGTCGAGGCCTTTGCCCACCACCTGACGGGCAAGCAAAAGCTCATCCTGCGCACGGCAACGATGCGGCTGCCATCGCCGGTCAAATCGCTGACGCCCTCGCGGGCGCGATCAATAGGAAAGAAGCCGAACGTCAGCTAGCCAAGTTTCGCCGCGATGACGATTATCCCGACGGTGAATGCTGCGCGCTAGGCGCGCGGACGGAGTAAGATGCAGCGGAGCGAATACACCAATGGCTGCCACTCGCGGCAAATAATTAGTGCCTGGCCGCGCTTTCGGAGACCGAGGCCGCCCGTCGCTACGAATGGGGCGGAAAGCGACCCTGCGAAAAACTACCTTCACGCGGTTCGTCATCACCGCGCCGAACAACTAGAGGAGATTCATAACGAAAGTGCGTCAAGAATGTCCCAAGCCGGCGTAATCGGAAGTCAGGAGCTTGCTCGAAAAGTCAAAAAAGCCAGCGCCGTCGAGATCGGCGCGGAGCTTCCTCTCGTGCTCCTCCGGGAGGTTGCGCAGCGGCAGCCGCACTGGCCCGCAGTCAACGCCGATGAGTTTCATAATTCGCTTTCCCGCCGGGAGACCGCCAGCGGCGTTCATCACATCGATGAAGCGCTGGGCTTTGGCCTGTTCACGTTCGGCGGTGGCGAGATCGCCGGCTGAGTGGGCTTTGATGATGCGCTGGTAGAGCGGAGCCGCGTAGTTATAGGTGCTACCGACTGCGCCAGTGGCGCCCAACTGTAGTTCTACTTTATTAAATGCGGAGTGGCTTTTTCCGCTGGTCGCGTTGGAAGCGGCGGCGGCGATTATCCAAGTCGCGCTGACGGGCCGCGTGACGTTTTTGCATTTGGAGCAGCACTTCGGCTTCGCTGCGGGGGCGGCGGGGTAAATATTGCGCGAGCAGTTCGACGAGGTCGCGGGCGCTCAAGAGCGGCGTATGTGCTTTCGCCTGACAGCGCTCCTTGAGCGTGAACAGCAGCGCCAGGCACACCAGCGTCTGGTGGTGATGCCAGCCGGTCCAGCCACGCACTTCATACTGCGCCATGCCCAGTTCGCTCTTGGCGTCCTGGAAGCAACGTTCGATCCAGAAGCGTTGCGCCTGCATGTAGGCGAGCCGTTCCCAAGCTGTATCGGCGGGCGCATTACTCAGGGAATATTTGAAGGTGCCGTCCGCGTCTTGGCGCACGATCAGCAGGCGCGCGCGCGCGGTCGGCGTTTTACCGTCCCAGTTCCAGACCGAGCACACCCACACTCGAGCCTGGCGCGGGCCTTTGGTCGCGTCGCGGATTGTCACTTCGCGCGCTTCGGCTGCGAACCGCCGCGCGGTGAGCCGATCCACGCGCACCGCCTTGTCGGCCCGCGCCGTCGGACGGGCCCGGGGGCGGGGCCGACTGGACGTCCCGTCATCGGGCGTGGGCGCCGGCGGACAGGGGTCATGCGTCCACACTTTCGTTTTGCAGGCGACATCGACCACAAAGGTCTCGCCGAGTTCGTCGAGTCCGTCAGTGAAGGCGTGGCTGTTGCCATACACTTCGTCGGCGCCCACCCAGCGATGGGTCGAACCCCGTGCGCGGGCGGCCGCGATCATGGAGAGCGCGAGTGCGGGTTTGGTGCGATGGACGCGTTGGTCCTCCGGCACTTTCGCTTTGGCGCAGCGCGCGAGGTCGTCCGCCCACACGACGGGCAGGAACAGCCGAAAATCCACCAGGGCCGCGCGCGGGCCGCAGCCGAGCGAGGCAAATACGCCGACCTGGCAGTTCTCCACTTTGCCGAGGCGTCCGCAATATTGCCGCTGCACGCCGACCGACGCGTCGCCCTTCTTCGTGAACGAACTCTCGTCCACATACAGAGAGGTGTCGGGTTGACCGCCCCGCGTCGCTTCGACTTCCGTCGCCACCTGGGCCATCACGGCCGTGTGCGACCATGGCGAGTCGCTGATGAACTGCTGCAGATTTTCGTAATCACTCTCGGCCACGTCGGCTTCAATGCGCTCGATATTCTTGCGGCGCTCTTTGCCGAGCAAGCCGCTCAGGTAGTGCTGCGCGTGGCGGATCACGTCTTTGCCGCGGACGATGAAGTGGTGTTCGAACATCTGGCAGTAGTTGACGAATCGGCCCGCCAGCGACCGCGCGTCGAGCGCGTCATTTTTTTTAAGGCCGTCCGCCGGGACAGCACCGAATTGGAGTGTCAGGGCTTCCCTGACAAAGAATCGCCGGCAAGCGTAAGGAAAATGTTTAACAAAGTAGAACTAGGCGGGCGCGGCCGCGATGTCGCTGCTGTTAGTGGGACTCTATGGGTGGAGCGTAGTGCAAAGCGGCCGCCGGGCCAGCTCGTGTCGGGGCTGCTCGTCGGGCGTGTATACCTACTTGTATGTGGTGGTTCAAATGGAGGACTTCGCCTTGCTCGCGGGCACGGGCGCGCTCTTCACCCG
>CAMDOF010000259.1 GCA_945903465.1 Opitutus sp. GAS368 | reverse complement strand
TCGCTCCGGCCAAGCTCCGCCACCACCGGCGTCATGAAACCGAGCAGCTGGCTGGCACTGCGTTGAAAAAGTGGTCCGGACCAATCCATGCGCCAACGTCGACGAGCCCGCGCAAAACTGCAACACTTAACTTAACGTAGTAATACTAGAAGTCTGTCTGACTTAGCCGCTCGAACGCGTTTATGCCTCAACATTCGACTTTTTATGAACGCATCCTTCCCAGCCTTGATGCCAAAGGCTTTGATTTCCTAAATCCAACAGACTGCTGGCGCCGTTCACCGCACTCAGTGTGACACTGGAAACTTCACTCTCGACGCCGACTACCCGCCCTTCACCGATGCGCGCCGACGCCCCTCATATCCTCGTCATTCGCCGACGTTACTTGGGTGATATCGTCTTGCTCGGCGGTGTCCTGCGCAACCTCCGCCTTCATTGGCCGCACGCCGAGATCACCGTGATCACCGAGCCTGCCTACACGCCCGTCCTCGCGCTCAACCCCGACGTCAACCACGCCCTCGCTTTTCCCTCTCGGCTCACCCAGTGGCCCGCGTTCCTCCGTTCGCTCCGCCGCGCTCGCTGTACCCACGTGCTCGACTTCGACAACACCGAGAAAACCGCGCTCACCACCCGCTTCACCGGCGCCCTGCTCCGCGTTACCTTTAACCGCGAGCTCATTCCCTTCCGCTACCCGCGCTGCTACACCCACTCCGCTCGGGTGACGAACGCTTTCTACGACTCGCACGCGATCGCCGACACTTATCTCGAACTCCTCAAACCTTTCGGCATCCCGATCGCCACCCGGGAGATCCGCCTCGTGCCGCGCCCCTCCGATCTCACAGCCATCGCTCCACTTTTCGGCGGTCTCAACCGCCCCGCCAAATCACGCAGAACGCGGATACTCATTCACCCCGGCAGCCGCAGCCCGTTTCGCATCTGGCCCCCCGAACGTTTCGCCGCCGTCGCCGATCGCCTTCAAGACGAGTTGGCGGCCCAAGTCTTTCTCGTCGCCGGCCCCTCCGAACAAGCCCTCGTGGCCGCCATCCGCGCCCACGCCAAAACCCATCTCGTCCCCCTCGACCGCACCTTCTCCATCGGCCAATTCGCCGCACTGCTCTCCCAATGTGACGTCTTCCTTTGCCACGATAGCGGCCCCATGCACGTCGCCGCCGCCGTCGGCACCCCCGTTGTCGCACTCTTCGGTTCCCAAAACGCGACGATCTGGCGACCGAGCGGCCCACGTCACGCCGTCCTCCAAACCACTTCCCCGTGCCCTTGCTTCCCCAGCGGCGAGCTGCCGGCGCCGTGTACAAAAAACGATTCTTACCGCAGCTACTGCGTGCGCCAACTGGACATCGCCACCGTTTTCAGCGCCGTCCGCACCAGCCTCACTTCCGGAAAGCAATAATCGTCCCCGCCACGCCGATAATCTCGGCAAAAGCCCCCGCCTTCGTTGCCTCAAAAATCGCCCGCGTCACGCCATCCGCCCGACTCCCAAAATCATGAAAAGCGATCACCCCACCCGCTTTCACCAGAGGCGTCCACGCGCGAATATCCGCCCGGCACGCGTCGTAAGAATGATCACCATCGATAAAAATAAAATCAATCGCCCCTTGCTTCGCCGCTAGCTGAGCCGCCGCCGCCAGCGAGTCGCTCACGACTGGCTCGCTCCGTGCCGATAGCCCCAGCGTCGCAAAGTTTGCCCGAAAAATATCCAGCGTGCTTTTCGCGCCGAGGCTGCGAAAATGCCGATCATACCAGGCCGCATCTTCGCCGCAGGTCGATAACCCCTGAAAGTTATCCACCGCAAAAATTTTCGCCCGCGGCCCCCGCAATCCACCCGCAAGGAAGCACGTCGACGCACCCATCCACGAACCGACTTCAATCACTTGCGCGTCCTCCGGCAGGTCACTGGCGAGTTGAAAAAGGTAGCCCCGTTCCGCGAAGCTGCCCATGTCATCTTGCTTAAAATGACGGGCTATTCTCAGAAATTCGGCCCAGGCGAGATCCGGGCGACGCTTGCGCGCACCACGCAGAAACCGCCCGCACTTCTGGGCGAAACGGAGGTCGCGAACGAGCGGCCAATGCTTTAAAGCCATCCCCCAATCTTTCCGCGCGGATGCGCTCGCGGGAAGCTTTTTCTTTACCATTTGGGTTTGTCTTCCCCCCAACGCGCCCGTCCCGTAGGTCCCTGCCGTTCCCTCGCGCCTTCCCTGCATGCCGTCCGTACCGTCCCTCTTCGTCACCGTTGCGATCCCCACCTACAATCGCGCGGCATTTTTGAGCCAAACTCTCACCGGTCTCGCCAGCCAAACGTTTCCCCCGACCCAGTTCGAAATCTTGGTCATCGATAACAACTCCCGCGACGACACCCGCGCGGTCGTCGCCGCCTTCGCCACCCAACGACCCGCCCCGCGCTACTTGCTCGAAAAACAACAGGGCCTGGACTACGCGCGTAATCGGGCCATCGCTGAAGCCCACGGAGATCTCATCATTTTCGGCGATGACGATATTTTAATCCAGCCAGACTGGCTCGAGCAGATGATCGCCCCCTTCCTCGCCGATCCTCACGGGCACATCGGCGCCGTCGGCGGCGAGGTCATCCCCGTTTTCCCCGACGGCCTACCCGCTTGGGTGAGCGAATGGCATGCCCCCCTCGCGTTTCGCCCCGACACGGGCCCGCTGAGCGCCCGCCATTCTCCCATGGGCGCCAACCTCGCCTTTCGCGCCCACCTCTTCCAATCTATCGGCGTTTTTCACACCGCTCTCGATCGTGCCGCCGGCAATTACTTCTCCGGCGGAGATAGCGAAATGATCCGGCGCGTCCGCCACGCCGGGCTCGCCGTCTGGTTCGCCCCCAAGGCCGCCGTTAAACATCAGATGCCCGCCAGCCGCACAACTTTGCGCTACGCCACCCGCCACGCCTTCGACTCCGCCCGCTCCCGGGTCATCGATCAGGCCGGCCAAAACGGGGCCACTCGGTACCTCGCCACCCGCTTATTCGCGAACCTGGCCAAAGCCATCGGCTTCGCCGCCCTGGCCATACTCAACACGCTCACATTTCAGACCGGCTCAGCTAAAAAAGCCCTCGTCCGCGCCTCCCGCGCCGGCGGTTATCTTTATCAAATCCCACGCTCGCTCACGGGTAAGATTTAGTCTCTATCACCGCCGTGCCCTGCCCGCTGCCACTCTCCGTTGTTATCGTCGCCAAAAACGAGGCGCTCACCCTGCCCCGCTGCCTCGCCAGCGTCCAGGGGTGGAGCGCGGAAATCATCGTTGCCCTCAACGCCACCACCGACGCCAGCCAGGCCATCGCCGTTGCCGCCGGCGCGCAGGTCCACCACGTCCCCTGGCTCGGCTTTCGCGACACCAAAAATGCCGCCCTCGTTTTCGCGACGCACCCGTGGATCCTCTCTCTCGACGCCGACGAAGAGGTTTCCCCGGCTTTGCGCCAAGAACTCGCTTCGTTCTTCGCCCGGCCCGACCACGACGCTTTTATCGGCGCACGCTTCCCTCGTAAAGTTTGGTTCATCGACCGCTGGATTACCCACGGCGATTGGTACCCCGACTACAGTCTCCGCTTGTTTCAACGGGCGCACGCCCGCTGGGGTGGCGATGCCTTCGTCCATGAAAAGATCACCACCGACGGCGGCCCCGTTACCACGTTGCACGGTGATCTCCTCCACCACTCTTTCCCCTCTCTCACCGCTCACGTCGCCAAAATTAATCCATTCGCCGATCTTTTCCTGGTTCAGCAAAAAGCCCGCGGCGTTCGCTTCGCAACTGCCACCGCTATTTCTCGCCCCCTCTGGCGTTTCTTTCGCGCGTATTTTTTTCGTTTCGGCTTTCTTGACGGCTTCCCTGGCTTGTACATCGCTTGGGCAACCGCCTTCGGCGCCTTTGTCCGCTACGCTCGACTCTATGAAGACGAAAACAGGCAACCGCCACCCCATCAACGCGCAGGTTGAATCATCCCGTGCCAGACCAACCCTATCAGTTCAGCAAAATTGCCGAGGAACTTATCGGTGACTTCCGCCGCGTACCCTTCGATGAGCCTAAACGCTCAAAAAAACGCGCCACCCAGCCTCTTGCCGAAATCCTCGAGGCCTTACTCCAGAAACACCAAATCGGCCGGGAATCACCCGAACACACCATTCGCGAACACTGGAAATCCCTCGTCGGCGAGGCCAACGCCGCCTACTCCCACCCCGCCATGATCACGCGAAATATGCTCACCGTTCTCGCCAATCACGCCGTCATCCGCAACGAGCTCTTCCATCACCGCACCGAAATCGTCGCCCGCATCCGCGCCTTGCCCGGCTGTGGCCACGTCAAAGCCCTCAGTCTCCGCGCAGGCTAGCCCACCCACCCAACCCGCCGCAGCGCCACCCTCCCCAAAGGCGCCACTGGCTCCAAAAAAATCCAGCCCAAAGCATCCTCCCAAAAATTTTCGCTTGCGGCGTCTTGGAGAATTCCCGACTCTCTTGGCTTGCGTCAGTGGGTACCCGCCGGTTGCGGGTAGCCACCATGACTGGTCTGGCATTCCGCCAGATTGGAACGGTGACGCCGGCCCACCCCGATTTCCACTCGGGCGAGGCGGGCGCCACGGAGCTCCTCACCGCTCCCTACAGTCGTGCAATCCAACATAAAACCATGTCCACCACAGTCGTTAAACCAGAGATCATCGCCGCCTATAAAACTCACGATAAGGATACCGGCTCGTCCGAAGTCCAAGTCGCGCTCTTGACCGCTCGCATCAATCACTTGACCGAGCACTTGCGCACGCATCGTAAGGATTTCCACTCGCGCCGCGGGCTTTTGCAGATGGCTTCCCGCCGTCGTAAGCTCCTCGATTATCTCAAAAAGCATAACCTGCCAAAATATAACGAGTTGCTGCAGAAGCTGCATCTCCGTCGCTAACCCTTTCGTCTCTACGGGCGACCCGATCCGCGGGTCGCCCGTTGTCTTTCTGACACTCGATCCAGGCCGAGATATTTCTGTTTGTTGCCTTCACCGAGGGCGCCCAACCGAAATCTCTCGGGTCTGAGCGAGCTGACCCGATGGCTTACTGACGTAATCCCCCCAAACCTCGCGTGTGGCCAACCCTTCGGTCACCGCCAGCACTCTTCATCCAGTGCTCCAGGTCGTTACCAGTCACGTGTCGCTGGTCCGCGCCTGCTCCTATCCGCAGACACCCTGTCCGAAATCCGTTCGTCCGAATCCGTAAGAAAGCTCATGAATCAGAAACATAATGTCACCGTGCCCGGTCTCGGGCTCACGTTCTCCACCGGCTCAATCGCCCAACTCGCAGGCGGCGCCGTCAACGTTAATGTGGGCGAAACCAATGTCTTCGTAACCGCCTGCGTCGCTCAGACCATGCGGCCCGGTCAAGATTTCTTCCCTCTCACCGTCGACTACCGCGACAAGTACGCCGCCGCCGGCCGCTTCCCCGGCGGTTACTTTAAACGCGAGGGTCGCCCTTCCGAGCGCGAGATCCTCATCTCCCGCCTTTGCGATCGCCCCTGCCGCCCGCTCTTCCCCGAGGGCTTCCTCAATGAAGTCCAGATCATCGGCCAGCTCATGTCCGCCGATCTCGTTAACGACTCCGACATCGCGATGGTCAACGGCGCCAGCGCGGCCCTCGCCATTTCCGACATCCCCTGGAACGGCCCCATCGGCTGCGTCCGCGTCGCCCTCATCGAGGATAAATTCGTCGCCAATCCCACCATCGAGCAGATGTACTCATCTTCGCTCGACCTCATCTACGTCGGCAATTCGAAAGATATGCTGATGATTGAGGGCTCGGCCGATCAGATCGCCGAAGAGAAATTCATCGAGGCCCTCGCCTTTGGGCACGAGGCCATTCAGCCCATCATCACTGCCATTAAGGAGCTCGTCGCCTTGGCCGGTAAACCCAAGGCCACCTTCAAACTCGTCGGCGCCACCCCCGAGGCGCGTGCCATCATCGAGCGTGTCGTCCCCGCCGATCGCGTTTCCGCGGCAATCTTCGGCTTCGAGAAAAACGTCCGCTCCGCCAACGTGAAAGCCCTCAAGGAGGAAGCCAAGGCGGCCCTCATCGCCGAACTCGGCGACGGTAAATTCACCGACGTCGATCTCAACGTCGTCTTCGAGGACCTTCAATACAAAGCCTACCGCGCAACCGTCCTCGCTCAGGGTGTCCGCTCGGACCAGCGCGATGCCAAATCACTCCGGCCCATCAGCGCCCAAGTGGGAGTCCTCCCCCGCGTTCACGGCTCCGCCATGTTCCAGCGCGGCGACACTCAAAATATCGCGATCGTCACCCTCGGGCCGACCAAGGAAGCCCAGGACATGGACGGCCTCACCGGCGGTCCGACCACTAAGAGCTTCATTCTCCATTATAATTTCCCGCCGTTTTCCGTCGGTGAGGCCGGCCGTTTTATCGGACCAGGCCGCCGCGAAATCGGTCACGGCGCGCTCGCTGAACGCTCGCTCGTTCCCGTGCTGCCTCCCGAGGAAAAATTCCCCTACTCCATCCGCGTCGTCTCGGAGATCATGGCCTCCAACGGCTCAACCTCGATGGCTTCCATCTGCGGCGGCTGTCTCGCTCTCATGGACGCCGGCGTGCCCATCATCGCTCCCGTCGCTGGTATTTCCTGCGGTCTGATGACCGAGATGGGGACCGACGGCACCATCACCAAATGGACCACCATCACTGATATCCTCGGCGAGGAGGATCACTTCGGTGATATGGACTTTAAAGTCGCCGGAACCACCAAGGGCATCACCGGCTTCCAACTCGATCTAAAGATCAACGGCCTCCCCTTTGAAATTGCCAAGACCGCGATTTTCCAGGCCCGCGACGCTCGCATCGAAATTCTCCGCGCGATGCTCGCCTCACTACCCGCGCCTCGCGCCGACCTCAGCAAATTCGCCCCTCGCATTCAGACCATCCAGATTGATCCCGAGAAGATCGGTCTGCTCATCGGGCCCGGCGGCAAGACCATCCGCCGCATCACCGAGACCACCGGCGCGCAAATCGATATCGCCGACGATGACTCGGGCAAAGTGTTCGTCTACTCCAACAACGCCGAGGCGATGAATCGCGCGATCGCCGAGATCGACGGTCTCTGTGGCGGCAGCGGCGGCGCTGGCGGCGGCGGCGGCACGCCGATTGAAACAGGCAAACTCTACCACGGTCGCGTCACCGGGATTAAAGACTTCGGCTGCTTCGTCGAGTGCACCCCCGGCAAGGAGGGCTTGGTGCATATCAGCGAACTCGCCGACTTCCGCGTCCGCCGGACCGAAGACGTCGTTAAGATGGGTGAAATGATCTGGGTTAAGTGCGTCGGAATCGACGAACGTTCTGGCAAGGTTCGTCTCTCACGCAAGGCGGCGATGAAGGAAATGGAAGGGCAGAACCAAGCCGGTAGCGCCGCTCCGGCTCCCGCCGCCCCTCCCCAAGCTTAAAAGCATCGCTCAACTGCTCTGCTTAATCTCAAGCCGCGACTTCGGTCGCGGCTTTTTCTTGCCCCGATGAATTGCTCCGCCGTAGGTGCGCGGCGGCGCAACCCAACCTCACGATCACAACCACCGCGTCGCGATCCACGGATCACGACGGCAAGAGCCACGATGCCAAAACGACCTGCTGCGAGGGCCATTCTTCCTCTCCCGACCGGCGGTTTTATACCAATGCCTATTAATTTATAAACTGTAACTGCTCAGGTCGATTCCCGGCCATCACGAGCACCTATCACCTCTGGCGCGTTACCCAAAGTGGTCCGCACAGTCCACTGTGCGGCTCTGAGTAAGGAGACGCCCC
>CAMDOF010000258.1 GCA_945903465.1 Opitutus sp. GAS368 | reverse complement strand
CATCGCCTACTTGTTCCGCAAGGTGCCAGTGGCCAAAATTCTTTTTGGGACAGACATCCCCATCGCGCTCGCGCAGGGCAAGGCGGTCGAGATCAACCATCAATACACCTACGTCACGCCGCGTCCGTGGGCGCTCTCGCTTTGCGACGAAAAGCGGAAACTGCAGTTCACTTCGTTCCTCAACGAGGAGTTGCGCGCCATCAAACAGGCCGCCGACGCCGCGAAACTTTCCCGCGCCGAAGTCGCCGCCTTTTTCTACGACAACGCCCGCGCCCTCGTTGACGAAGTCGCAGCCCGTGTCGCCCCCCACCGACTGAAATCCCCATGAAATCGTTTCGCTTCCCAGTTTGCATGATGCTCATCGCGGCCTTGTCCGGAGTGACACTCGCCGGCGTTGCGGCTACCGCGCCGTCGCCGGCTCCGGCCACCGCAGCGTTCGCCGCCCAGGCGTTGGCGGAGACCGCTGTGCCGGTGCGCCCGGGCGAGCCCGGCGTGACGCCGTTTTGGAACAGCGGGGCGGTCCAGTTTCTCTATGCTCCGGCCTTCGCGATCCCTGCAGTGGCCGGCGCGAAGACGTATCGGTTCACCCTTAGGTCGAAAAACGGGAACGAACAGTCGTTTACCGCGCCGCAGCCGTGGGCGGCGCTTTCACCGGTTTGGCCCAAGGTCCCGGTCGGCCCAGTAACGCTGACCGTGCAGGCGCTCGATGGCGACGGCCGACCACTCGATCAACCGGCCCAGCGCACTTTTCATCGCGCTGCTTCTTTCGGCGGTGTCTATGCCGCGCCGGCGTCGACGTGGCGCGAGAGCGCGCGCACGGCTCTGGCGGCGCTCGCGCACTCATCCGACTTGCGCTGCTGGTTTGGGACCGGCGGGCCGGCGGAGGAATTTCATCTTTACCGGTATCCCTATAAAATTGTCGGCGCGGCGGCGGCCGCACTGGCGATTTATGCGACGCAAACTCCCGTGCCCGTCGACGCCCCTGCAGCGCTCGCCGCAGCCCGACGGGCGGCGGACTACCTCTTGAGCCTGAGTTTCCCCGCGGGTTCGCCGTGGGCCTTTCACCCGCCGACCTATCATCCCACGATGTTCGCCGAGCGACTCAAGGGACACATGTCGGCTCAAAACCACATGACCTCATCGGGTGCGGAGTCCGGGCTTTGCTACCTCTCGGTCTACAAGGCGACCGGTGATCGCAAGTATCTCGATGCCGCGTTGCGCATCGCAGAGACCTATGCCGAACGCCAGCGCAGCGACGGAAGCTGGCCGCTCTTTGTGCGGGTTAGCGATGGATCGGAGGTAACTGAAAACACCATGATCCCGACCATGGTGGTGGACTTCCTCGACCGGCTCGCTCCGGCGGCGAAGACCGATCGGTTCGACGCAATGCGCGCTCGGGCGCTGGCGTGGATCGAGTCGAATCCCGTGCGCACTTGGAACTGGCAGGGCCAGTTCGAAGATGTGAAGCCGCTTCCGCCCTACGAAAATCTTACCAAACATGACGGCTGCGACTATGCCATTCACCTGTTGCGCTCGGTGTCGAACGACCCGGCGAAACGCGCACTCGCGCTAGACTTGCTGCGGTTCGCGGAAGACCAGTTCATCATGTGGGCTCAGCCGCCAAGTGAGCGGCCGGGCAAGCAGAGCGCCGACGGTGCCGCGGCCACGAAGCCCAACCGATGGCTGCTGCCGTGTGTGCTGGAGCAGTATCGTTGTTACGCGCCGGTGTGCGCGAGCTCGGCCAAGTTGATCCGCACCTATCTCGCAGCCTACGGCGTCACCCGCGATCGGTTGCACCTCGAAAAGGCCCGGGCGCTCGCCGCCACGCTTACCCGGACCCAGGCCAACGCGAAGGCGCCGGGCCGCTTTCTCACCTGGGTCATGCAGCCGACCGGCTTGATGTGGTTCAACTGTGAGCTGCTCGCGATCGAAGCGCTCCAAGAACTGGCCGTGGTCGATCCAAGCTCCCCCTGAATAGTTCACCTGCAGTTTCTTCCGTATGAAAACCCCGTTGTTCGCCTCCCTCGTCACACTTTTCTTCGCTGTTGGTGCGTTGCCCGCCGCCACTCCGCCTGCGGATGAATCGGCGACGCGGCCGACATCCGCTGCCGGCACGGTCACGGGCCGTATTCGCAACAGCCAGACTGGACGCTTCCTTGTGAATGCGCGCGTCACCGTGGCTGGTTCCAACGCTGTGGCCTTCACCGATCCGTTTGGTTCCTACCGCCTCACCGACCTGCCACCTGGCTCCGTCGTCTTGGAGTTCTTTTTCACCGGACTCGAGCCGGGGAGGGCGACGGTCGAGGTCAAGGGTGGCCAGCCGGTCGTGCACGATGTTGAGCTCGCCGCCGCGGGTGCGCCGGTGGAGGGCACTGCCGTGCAGCTTGATGCCTTCGTCGTGGCGCAAGCGCGAGAGACCGAGGGGCATGCGCTCGCGACCAACGAGCAGCGCTTTTCCCCGAACCTCAAGCATGTCGTCGCCACGGATGTCTTCGGCGACGTGCAGGAGGGAAACGTCGGGGAGTTTCTGAAGTTTCTCCCCGGCGTGGTCATCAACTATGTCGACGCCGAGGCGCGCGACATTTCGCTCCGCGGCTTCGCTCCCAATCTGACGGAGGTCACGGTCGACGGCGCGCAAACCTCGAATGCGAATTACTTCGGCAACTCGCGCGCGCCGCACATGTCGCAGACCTCGATCACGGGCGCCTCGCGCGTCGAAGTCTACAAGGTGCCCACTCCGGCGAACTCAGCCGCGTCGCTCGCGGGTTCGGTAAACTTGGTGAGCAAGAGCGCGTTCGAGCGCACGCGCGCCGAGTTCCGTTATCGCACCTACCTGTCGGCCAACTCGCTCGCGCTCCGCTCCCGCTCGCCCTACACCTACGACGACAAGGTCGCCTACAAGATCCTGCCGAACGTCGACTTCGACTGGACCATCCCCGTGAGCCGGAACTTCGGGCTCGTGGTCACGGGGTTGGCGTCGAATTTTTTCAACCCGCAGCGATTTCACCAATCCGTTTGGACGGCCGCCGCCACCGGCACGTCGGCTTCGCTCAGCAGCCCTTACTTGTCCAGCGATGTGACGCGCGACTCGCCGCGCTTTACGTGGCGCAAGGCCGCCGGCCTCAGCCTCGACTGGCGCGTCGGCCGCGACTCGGTGCTCTCGCTGGGCCTCAACCTCAGTGATTTCATGTCGCAGGGTGGAAACAACCTTCGGACGTTCGGCACCGGGACCAACGGCACACCGACGATCACAGCGGCTGCGGGTGGAGTCCCGCTCACCTTCGGTCCGGATTTCACGCAGGGAGCCACGGGACGCGGAGTCGTAAACGTCACGAGCGAGACGACCAATCGGCTCGAACAGACGCTGGCGGGAAGCCTCCGGTATCGCTTCGACGACGGACGTTGGCGCGTCCAGGCCAGCGTCAACCGCTCGGCGTCCAGCGCCAAGTTTCAGGGCGGCGGCAAGGACTGGGTTTTCAACAGCCTGACCGCCACCTACGCGGCTCCCTTGCGCATCTCCCATTCTCGCATCACGCCGCTCAGCGATGCCGGTTCCACTACGGTCGTGCGCGGCTTTGCCAATGACGGACGCGAGATCGATTACAACAATCTCGCCGACTTTCGCGTGACCACGGCGGCGATTGGAGGCCGGCGGATCACCGATGACGTTGTATCCGGAGACGCCAGCGTGCGCCGGCGCCTCGGATTCCTGCCGTTCCCCGCTTCACTCGAGATCGGTGCGCTACAGCGGGCCCAGCGGCGCGACAGCCGCATCCCGGTGCGCAACTTCACCTACAACGGTAACAATGGCGACTTCTCCGCCTACCCCTACCGCATGCAGGTGTATGTCAACCAGGACTCCGGTTTCGGCGTGCAGAATGTCGCGTTCATGAACGTCGTCGCCGCCTCCCGGGCTTATAAGGCCAACCCGACCCTTATCACGCAGACTCCGGCCCAAGTCGCGGCGGAGGCGGTGTCGCGCGTTAACACCTCCGAGTTCATCCGCGAGCAACTCACGGCCGCATATGCCCAGACGGAGCTCCAAATCCTGCCGGGGCGACTCAAGGTGCTGACCGGGGTCCGCTTCGAAGACACGGACAACCGCGGCCAGGGACCGATCTACGATCCTGGAGCGGCCTTCGTTCGTAATGCCAATGGCACCTTCGCGCTCGACACGCGTGGCCAGCGCATTCGCAAGGCGGAGGCTGGCACCGCCGGTTCGATCGAGGAAGTGCGTCTGACCCGCCGCGAGCGGGGCAATGAATCGAGCGGCAGCTACGACGGCTTCTATCCAAGCATCCATGTCACCGCGACGCCGACCGCAGACTTCGTGTTTCGTTTCGCCTACGCGCGCACCTATGGCCGGCCGAATTTCAGCGAGATCATCCCCAACGTCGTCATCAACGAACGCGACTTGTCGGCGGCGGACTTCGCCAATCCGACAGTGATCCCCGGCACGCTCAACGTGCGGAACCCATCGCTCCACCCGTGGACGGCCGACAACTACGATTTCTCCGTCGAGCACTACACCGCCGAAGGTGGCGTAATCTCGGTGGGCGCATTCCAAAAAGACATCCGTGACTTCTTTGCCGATACCGTGCGAGTGGCCAGCGCCGCGGACATCGCCGAGCTCGGTCTCGATCCGCGCTACGCCGGCTTTCAACTTTCGACGACCATCAACGCCGGTTCTGCGCGGATTCGCGGAATGGAGTTCAGCCTGCGGCAATCACTCCGCCGCCTTGGCCCCTGGGGGCGATCGTTCTCCGTTTTCGTGAACGGCTCACGACTGCTCCTGGATGGCGACCAGAACGCGGATTTTTCCGGGTTTGTGCCGAAAAGCGCGTCATGGGGCGTGACGTTCGCGCGCTCGCCGGTGACCGTGATGGCCCGTTGGAACTGGCGCAGTCTGCAACGCAACGGCGCATTCGCCGCGCTCGGCACTGACTCCTTCAACTACGTGCGCGCACGCACCCACCTCGACGTCAGCGTCGATTGGCAGGTCCGGCGGAACCTCGCGCTCTTCTTCTCGGCCCGCAACGTCTTCAACGTGCCGAACGAGGCCATGCGCTACGGCTCACTCACTCCGGCTTACGCCCGCATGTTTATGGTGTCCGAATTTGGGGCGCAGATCACCGCCGGGCTCAAGGGCAGTTTCTGATCATCGCGATGAACCTACTCCGATTTCTCGTCTTGGTGGCTGCCTTGTCCGTCTCTGTCGCCGCAAGGCCGCCGAACATCCTCGTCATTCTCGCCGACGATCTCGGTTACGGCGACATCGGCGTTCATGGAGGCAAGGTCGTGCCCACGCCCCACCTCGATGCGCTCGCGGCGTCCGGTGTGCGCTGCACCAATGGCTATGTTTCCGCTCCGATCTGCGCACCGTCGCGCGCCGGCTTTGTCACCGGCCGCTATCAGACTCGTTTCGGTTTTGAGCACAATCCGCGGGTGGGCGACGAAACCAAACTCGGCCTGCCGCCCGCGCAGCGCACGCTCGCAGACCATCTCCGCGGGGCCGGTTACGCCACGGGACTGGTGGGTAAGTGGCACCTGGGATTTAGTGCTGCCTATGTGCCGCAAGCGCGAGGGTTCGATGACTACTTCGGCTTTCTGGTGGCGATGCATAATTTCATTTTGCAGCGGGACGCTCAGCCGCGATTCGAGGCCGCCTATTCCCGCAACATGATTTATCGGGGCCGCGATTTGCAGAAAAACGACGGCTATACCACCGACCTATTTACCGACGAGGCCATGGCATTCATGGCCCGCTACCCGGACCAGCCGTGGTTTCTTTACCTTGCCTATAACGCCGTGCACACGCCGTTGGAGATTTTAAAAAAATATGGGGATCGTGTTCCGCCTTCGATTACGGACCCGGAACGCCGGGGTTATCTCTCCCTGCTCATCGGTCTGGATGACAACATCGGGCGGCTCACCGCGCATCTGCGGGAAACCGGACGAGACCAGAACACGTTGATTTTTTTCTTCAGCGACAACGGTGGCGCCGGCAAGAAGCCTTTTCTGTCCTACAACACGGGTAACAACGCCCCGCTGCGCGGAGACAAAGGCCAGCTTCTCGAAGGCGGAATGCGCGTTCCCTTTTTCGTCTCTTGGCCGGGCAAATTGCCCGCGGGAAAAATCTATCACGAGCCCGTGATCTCCCTCGATATTGCCGCCACCGCCCTCGCGGCCGCAGGAGGGGCTGCGCCGGCGAATCTCGATGGGGTCGACCTGCGGCCCCACCTCACGGGCGAGAAATCGGAGCCTCCGCATACAGCGCTCTATTGGCGCCTTGGTCCGCAAAAAGCCATCCGCCAAGGCCGCTGGAAGCTCGTGGATTGGCGCGACTTCACCGCCAAGAAGCAGAGCGGCTGGCAGCTCTATGATCTGACTCAAGACGTGAGTGAGAACGAGGATCTCGCCGCCAAAAATCCCGCGGTGGTGGCCGAACTCGCGCAGACGTGGGACCGCTGGAACGTCAAAAATATCGCGCCTCTCTGGCAGGGCAGTTCGACCGAAGATCCCAGTGCTCCCGAATTCCGGCCGCTGCAGAAAAAATAACCGCCGTCGGTGCCTTATGGAAAACACCAACCTGCTCACGCGCCGCCAGTTCATCGGGCAAAACGCCGCGACGATCGCCCTCGCAGCCGCGCCGATGGCGCTGCCCGGCCTCATGCGGGCGCAGAGCGACACTCCGGCGAAGAAGCTGCGCATCGGCATCGCGGGCGGGCGGTTTGGGGCGATGTTTTACTGGCACGAACATCCGGGTTGCACGGTGGCGGGCGTGACCGACCTAATACCGCAACGCCGCGAGAATCTGAAGAAGGTTTACCAGTGCGCGCAGTCCTATCGGTCGCTTGAGGAAATGGTGAAAGACCCGAGCCTCGACGCCATCGGGGTGTTCACGGACGGGCCAAAACATTTTGAGCATGTCATGCTGGCGCTGGCCCACGGGAAGCACGTCATTTCCGCGACTCCCGCCGTCATGGCCGCCACTGCAGCCGAAGCGCTGGATCAGGCTGCGCAATTGTTCGCGAAGGTGAAACAGACGGGCCTGACCTACATGATGGCCGCGACTTCGTATTGGCAGCAGCGGATGATCTCGGCGCGGAAGTTATATGCCGAGGGTGCGCTCGGCCAAATCACCTATTGCGAATCAGACTATTTGCATTCGGGGCTGCGAATCTTGTTTGGCACGGCGGCGAACCCCACGTGGCTCTACGGCCTGCCGCCGATGTTCTATCCGACCCAATGCACCGCGCATCTCGTCGGCCTGACCGGCGAGCGCCTCGTCGAGGTGAGCTGCACCGGTTGGGGAAACAATGATCCCGTCCTCCGTAAAAACGCGTATGCCGACAATCCGTTCTGGAACGAGACCGCGATGTTCCGCAGCGACCGGGGCACACCGTTTCGCGTGCGCGTCTGGTGGGAGGGACCGGTGGACAACGGCACAACGGCCAGCTGGTTCGGCACGAAAATGTCCCTGAACGCCCAAGGCGATATCTGGACGGTCGCGGCCGAGCCGGGCAAAGGGGCCGCCGACGGCGCGCGGCAAAAACCGCAGCTCTTGCGGCGCGAAGACACGGCGTGGTGGAAAACCGATCTGCTGCCCGAGCCATTGCGCCACGACAGCAAACACGAAGGGTCGCACACCTTCATCACGCACGAGTTCGTCGATGCCGTGCAGCGCGGTCGGCGGCCCGCGATTGATATTGGCGAAGCGCTCGCCTACACGGTGCCCGGGATCATCGCGCATCAATCCGCACTCAAGGGTGGTGAATTGCTGAAAATCCCGACCATTGGGGCATGAA
>CAMDOF010000257.1 GCA_945903465.1 Opitutus sp. GAS368 | reverse complement strand
AAAGGGCCGCCGCTCGCGCCGCTGGGGCGATTCCTCTGGGCACGGTTGCGGGAATTTTCGAGCCTCGGCGGCGGGGCCACCTATCTCTGGCCGCGCTGGATCTTCCTCCGCGCCGTCGGCCTCGTCTTCGTCGTCGTTTTCACGGGGATCATTGGAGAAAGCGACGCGCTGATCGGCCCGGGCGGCCTCGCCCCACTCCCTGGTTTGATCGCGCAATTGCGGGCGGCCGCACCGAGTGCGATCGACGCATTCTTGAAGGCGCCCACCTTGCTTTGGTTTCAACCTGGCCCCGGCGCCGTGGTCACTCTCGCGTGGACCGGTCTCGCCGGTGCTTTTGCGCTGGTGCTGAACCTCTGGCCCCGAATGGCGCTGTTCACCTGCTGGATCGCGCTGCTCTCGTTCGCCAACGCCTGGGTCGTCTTCTCGGATCCCCAAGTCGACTGGCTGCTTTTGGAGGTCGCCTTGCTCAGTATCCCGTTTGCTCCCGCCGGCTATCGACCGCGCCTCGGCGCACACGCTCCTCCCCGCGTCATCGCCCTCTTTATGATGCGGTGGCTGCTGTTCCGGGTCATGTTTGAAAATGGCCTGTCCAAATTAATCCACGCCGATCCGCGCTGGTTAAACCTCACCGCGCTCGATGACCTCCACCAGACGACGCCCTGCCCGACGTTCCTCGGCTATCTCGACCATCAACTGCCGCACGCGTGGCACGTCGCGGAGATCGGCCTCACGTACGCCGCCGAGGTGATCGCTCCGCTCGTGGCCGTGCTGGCGGGCCGGCCGGGCCGCTGGTGGGCCTTCGGTTGCTGGACGATTTTCCAAGTCGGCATCCAAGCCACGCATAACTTCGGCTGGCTCAACACCGCGGCGCTGGCCCTCGGCATTTTGCTGCTCGATGATCGTATGTTGGCCGACGCCGCGCGCCGTTGCCGTCTCGTTCGACTAGGCCCGCACCTCATGGCGGCCGGCGCCGGCGCGGTGCCACCGGTCGTCGGGCCGTGGCGCCGCTACGGCTTGCGCGTAGCGCTAGGGACGCATTGCTATTTGAGCGTCGTTTTCTTTTTAGTCCTCAGCTGTAAAATTCCTGAAAACGCCCTGATCGCCGCGATCAATCGTCCCCTCCGCAATCTGTGCCAGGGCTTCGGCAGCGTGAACGCCTACGGGCTTTTCGCCTGGCTCGATCAGGCGCACCACATCGTCGAATTTTCCGGATCCAACGACGGCGGCCAGACCTGGCGCCCCTTCGACTATCGCTATTTCCCCCAGCGCGCCGACCGGATACCCCCCTTCCTCGCACCACGCTTTCCCCGGTTTGAAGCCGCGCTCCAAATCGAGATGAGCACGCGGGACAAGCCGACCACGCTCTACGCGCTCACCGCGATCCGCCTCCTCGAACGGAGCCCCGCCGTGATGCGACTCTTCGACGGCGACCCTTTCCCCGATCGGCCCGCCCAGATGATTCGACTGCAAGTCCACCGGCTCACCTTCACGGATTGGACGACCTACCAGCAGACGCGTTGCTTCTGGCATCGGCACTACGTGGGCGAATACGCTCCAATGAAATTTCTGACCCCCGCCGGGCAAGTGAAGGCCGCCGCCACGACCTTTGATCAATTGTATGTGCAAGCGGCCTACCAAAATCCTCAGGCGCAAAACCAACTCGCGTTTCTCTATCTGAGCGGGGAGGAGGACGTGGTCAAAAATAGCGTCGAAGCGGCGAAGTGGTACCGGCGGGCCGCCGAGCAAGAAATACCCGGCGCGCAGTTGAATCTCGCCCTGCTGTACGCGAACGGCGATGGGGTGACGGTCAACGCCGCGGAAGCCGCCCACTGGTGTCGCCGCGCGGCTGAAAATGGTTTGGCGGACGCCCAGAATCAGCTCGGCCTGATGTATCTGCAAGGCGCGGGCCTCCCCGCCGATGAGATCGAGGCGCTGGCTTGGTTCGTGGTCGCCGCGCTCGCGGGCAATCGCGAGGCCGCCACCCGCCAAACCGCCGGCGAATTCCGCCTGAGCCCGGCGGCCATCCTCGCCGCCCAACAACGCAGCCGCGTGATTTCCGAGCAGATCACGGCCCGTAAAAAAACCTCCGGAACGAGCCAAACGGTCTCGCCTCGCTAAAACCTGCGGCGGCCGGCCCGCCTGTTTCCGCGAAGGCCCATCCGCGGTGGCCCGAGACGAGGCGCGCACTTGCAAAGCGGGTCCTGCCCGCGGCGCTGAGCCCGGGTCGCCAGCGCGGGAGGCACGCGGGGCTCGCGACCGAGCCGATCAATTTGCCATAATTTAAATGGAGCGGAACTTGACGGGCCCCGTTCTGCTCTCCTCGCTTAACCAAGAGCCGCCATTCGATTGCTCGATCCGCGCGCGCATTTTCTCCGCCACTTCATTCCCGCTCTTTACGACCATGCTTATCCGCACCCGCCACGATTGGGAACTACCTGAATCCGCCACGACACCCGAGCGCGACTACGTGCTCCGCCCGAGCCCGACTTCGCCCCGCCGCGAGTTTCTCAAGACCCTTGGCTACGGCGTCGCCGGGCTCGCCGGGGCCGCCCTGAGCACCCGCGATCTCCTCGCCACAACCGCAGGTTTTCCCACGAAGATAAATCCGGATTACCGCGACCCCGCACTCGTGGCCACCTCGTACGATCTGGTATCGAGCTATAATAATTTCTATGAATTCGGCACGGCCAAGTCGGATCCGAAGCCCAACGCCAACCAAGGGTGGAAGACGGATCCTTGGGCGGTCGAGATCACCGGCCTGATCAATAATCCCTTCAAGATCGAGGCGAACGATCTCGTGACCAAGATGGGCGGCGCGGAGCAACGCGTCTACCGCTTCCGCTGCGTCGAGGCCTGGTCGATGGTGATTCCGTGGGATGGGTTTCCCCTCGCCAAGCTCATCAAGCTCGCCGACCCCAAACCCGAAGCCAAGTTCGTGACGTTTACGACCTTCCACGACCCGAAAAGTGCGCCCGGCCAGCGGCGCAATAACCTCGACTGGCCTTACCTCGAAGCGCTGCGCCTCGACGAGGCAAACCATGATCTCTCGTTCATCGCGACCGGTATCTATGGCAAGCCCATCCCACACCAAAATGGCGCGCCCCTCCGTCTCGTCGTACCCTGGAAATATGGTTTCAAATACGGCAAATCGATTGTGAAAATTAATTTTGTCGCGCAGCAGCCGATCAACACATGGCAAGCCATGCAGGCCCGTGAGTACGGTTTTTACGCCAACGTGAATCCGAACGTCGATCACCCGCGCTGGTCGCAAGCGAGCGAGCGCGTGATCGGCGGCGGCGGTATCCTCGGCGCCCGGCAAAAGACCCCTATGTTTAACGGCTACGAGCAACAAGTCGCGGGTCTTTATCGCGGGATGGATCTCACGAAATTCTATTGAGAATCGGCGCGAACCACCCGTTCCTCTCCAGCGCCGGACCACCACCCGCCATCGAACCGCCACCTGCCAGCGTCCCCACGCCCGGCCCCACCGCTGCCTCGCTGGGCCCGGGGCGTGCCGCGGCTGACCTCGCGCTGCGTTTTCTCGAAAAACGACTTCGCTCCCAGCTCTTCGTCTGGACACTCATCGTCCTCCCCGGTCTCTGGCCCGCCTGGCCCTTGATCCTCCAGCCCGATGCCAGCGCGCAGAGCGACCCGCTGAAGTTCATTCTCCATCACTGGGGCTTGGTCGCCTGCCTCCTCCTCGCCGTCGTGCTCACCTTCACGCCGCTGCGGGTGCTGTGGCCCCGCGCGGGGCTCACGCAAGCACTCAATCGCCACCGGCGTCTCGTCGGGGTCAGCGCCTTCGCCTACGCGGGACTCCACTTCACCGTGCAAGTACTCTACGTTTACGACGGGGGCTTCAGCACGCTCGTGAAGGAACTGCAAAAAACCTTCCAGCTCACCGGACTCATCGCTCTCGTTATCCTACTCATACTCGCGATCACGAGCTTGCACGCCTTCGTCCGGCGACTCGGTGCGCGCACGTGGAAAACACTCCATCGCCTCGCCTATCTCGCTGCCGCCTTGGTCGCTTACCACCAAGCCGCCGCTCGCAAACTCTTTCCGCTCCAAGTCGTGTGGATCTTTGGCCCTCTCGTCCTCCTCGAGTTGGCACGCCTCTGGAAACAACGAAAATCGACCCGCTAAAATCTCAGGTCCTCCCGGCCGGACACCTCTGGCCGCATCCCCACGCGGTGGGTACCCCTGCCCTTCCCGTAAAATATCCAGCCCAGCGCGACGCCGCTCCCGCCCCGCCGCGCCCACTCGTCCCCAGTGCGCCGCGCCTCCGCGCCGCTCCGCGCCCCCTCCGCGCCGCGCCAAAAATATCCAGCCCAGCGCGACGCCGCTCCCTCCCCGCCGCGCCGCGCTGCGCCGCGCTCATCGCGTGACGCTCGCCAAAAACCATTCGAGCGAGAACCTCGTGAGCTGGCCACCAGGGCCATTGAGATTGAAATCAAACGCATGCGTCGCCCACGGCAGCAGCACGAGCGCGTGGGGCACCTCCTCGGCGGCAAGCCTCGCCGCCAGCCGCACGCTGTGGCGATACCACGCTAACGCGTCGAGCGTTCCGTGGAGCAGGAGCGTCGGGGGCACGCGGGGCGTCACGTGAAACCACGCGCTCGCCGCCACGTAGTTCGCCCGCGCCGTGACAGGCGTACCACCCAGGAATTGGCGCATGAGGGCGGGTGATTTGAGCATGTCGTTCTCGTGCGTATTCACGTATCCAAAAATCAAATCAGAGGGCGCGTAGCAGCCCACCACGCCGCGGATCGCAGGATCGCCGGCGGTGTAGCCGATACACTCGGCAATTTGGCCACCCGCCGATCGGCCCAGCAAGACCACGTTCGCGGCGTCGATGCCAAGTTCACCCGCGCGGGCCCGCAGCCACGCCATCGCCGCCAGACCATCCTCCCGTTGCGCAGGCCAGGGAAACGTTGGCGCCAGCCGATACGAAATCGCCGCAACCGCATAACCCCGGCGCGCGAGCCAATGATTAAAATGAACGATCTGCCGCCGGTCCCCGCTGTCCCAGCCACCGCCGTGGATCACCATGACGCAGGGCGCCGGCTGGCCGTCCGTGCGAATCGCCCGGTAGAAATCCACCGGCAGACCCGGCGCGACCTCCCACGTCGTCATCACCACGGGCTCCACGCCTCGACCCCACCAAAGATCCCCTAACGAAAACGCCGGCCGGCCCAACTCCACCGGCCCGAAACTCGCCGCCAATTTCTCCGGTAATCCGACCGCCAGGCGCGAGGCCTGCCACGCCGGCTTGAGCAGGAACCCCGCCGCCGTCACACCCAGCCCGCTTACCACGATTTTGAACGACACCGACCCTCGCCCGTACCCAACCAACGCCACCCCGATGAGGGCCACCACCGCGAACCAGTGCCCATATTCCCCCGCCAGCACCGCCCACTTCCAAGGCGACCAAGCGGGCGACCGCCACGTCGTCAAGGCACCCAGAGCCAACAAGAAAAAAATTAACGCGAGCAGCGTCCAGCGAAGCATACGAAGGAAGTAGCGGCTGGCGTTGGTAAAGACAGACCAAAACGATCCGCCAACCGCACAGAATAATCCGACCCGTTGGCGGCCCAGTGTCACGGACAGAGGAAATCCCCGGGAGCGGAGTCGCGCAACTCACCGGGCGCCAACCGGAGAGTTCATCCGCCCTTCGGCAAATTTATTTTTGTTCGCACGCCCCTTGGCGGGCCGAACTCCGTTCCGCTCCGGCCGCCTGTAAGAGTCGCCCGTCGCCAGCGGGCTCCCGCGAACCCCGCGACCGCCCGCCGCTTGCGGAGCGTCACGCTGCGAAATGTTCGCGACACCGGCGTGAGCTTCGATTACACCAATCCTCACCCCCCGCCTCCCTTGGCCACGCCCGCGCTTTCTTCCCCTCCCTTCCCAAAAACGTACGCCACTTTGCGCGTGGCCGTGCTCGCCGTGGTCCTCGAGGGCCGCGGGGCGATCGAGCGGGCCTGGGTGCAGAGCTACCACAAGATTGGCCACCTCATCCACGAACACTTGTTGATCAAAAAAGAACGCGCGACTTACGGCGCCACCGTTTTTTCCGACCTGGCAAAAGCGTCGGGCCTCAGCGCGCGCACGCTCCATGAGTGCGTGCAGTTCTACCGGATTTTCCCAATTGTGCGCACGTGCGCACAATTGGGCTGGTCCCAATATCGCCTGCTTTGCCAGGTCGAAGACGCCCACCAACGGGCCATGTTAACGAAAAAAACGGCCCACTATAATTGGAATGCCCTCCAACTCGCGCCGCGGGTTCGGGCGCTCAATGCCGCCATCGACATCGAGCCGGCGGCAACCGGCCAGCTCGCCCGGCCGACTCGACCCACTCACGAACCACTCGTGCCGCTCCGGGGCACGCCCGGACTTCATCTCATCGTGGCGCGCGAGCGCGGCCTCGCCGTCGATCTCGGCTTCAAAATTTATCGGCGGCTCACAGACGATCAGGCAAAACGATTTACGCAGGGCGTCATCGTGCGTCTCGCGAGCGACGGCCGCATCCGCCCCGGCGCCGATGCGACCAAGGCCGGACTTTTCACCTACGCCGCCACGCTCCGCCGCGTGGTCGATGGCGATACCCTCGTCGTCGCACTCACCATCACTCCGGAAATTTTTATCGAGCAAACGCTACGGCTCCGCGGCATCGACTGCCCGGAGATGCCCACCCCCGCCGGCCGAGCGGCCCGGCGTTTTGTCGAGGCGCTCATCGGGAATGACGACGCCCTCACCATCAACACGACGAAGCCCGATAAATTTGACCGCTATCTCGCCGATGTTTTTTTTACGACCGCCACCGGTGATACTTTCCTGAACCAGCATCTCTTGGACAACCATCAGGCCGTGCGCAAGGATGCCGCCGACTTCGGAGATCATTGGGATCGGCTTTAGTGAAGGGACCGACCGGCAAAGGCGAGCGGCCCCGCGGCCGCGCCCCAGTCCAGCTGCCGCTGGGCGCCCGTGCCCCATGAAGATCCGCCCGCCTCCCGCGGGGTTGTTCTCGGTCGTCCAAACCGAGCCGGCCACCGATGTACCGCCGCCGCTTCTCGAGAGCTCCCGCCGAGCGTCGCTCGACGCGCTAGGAAAAATCACGACTGCCCAGAGACCCGTCGCCGATCCAGCTTAGCCGAATTTCGCGCGCCCGTACGACGACGGACGACGGATGGCGGATGACGGACGGCGGATGACGGATGGCGGACGACGGATGGCGGACGGCGGATGGCGGACGACGGATGGCGGATGGCGGATGGCGGATGGCGGATGGCGGATGGCGGGCGGCGGATGGCGGATGGCGGATGGCGGACGGCGGACGGCGGATGGCGGATGGCGGACGGCGGACGGCGGACGGCGGATGGCGGATGGCGGACGACGGATGGCGGACGACGGACGACGACGGACGACGAATGGCGGATGGCGGATGGCGGATGGCGGACGGCGGACGGGAGCCGATCTAGCTTAGCCGCTGTTCGCGCGCCCGTACGACGGACGGACGGCGGACGGCGGATGGCGGACGGCGGATGACGGACGACGGACGGCGGACGGCGGACGGGAGCCGATCTAGCTTAGCCGAAGTTCGCGCGCCCGTACGACGGCGGATGGCGGATGGCGGACGGCGGATGGCGGACGGGAGCCGATCAAGCTTAGACGAAGTTCGCGCGTCCGTACGAGGGAGCGGTGTCCAAAATTAGCGCTAAAAAAATCGCTAAAAGGCCCACGCACCCCGCCGAGCGGGCCGTGCCGAAGCTCGGCTTTGCGGACCCGCGCTCCGTAGATCTGCGCGCACTCCATCGAAGATTTCCGGCCGTGCCCGCGCTGCGATTTCCGCTGCGATCCG
>CAMDOF010000256.1 GCA_945903465.1 Opitutus sp. GAS368 | reverse complement strand
TGGGCTCCTAAGAAACACCCTTTGTTAATCGCTTGGGCGCAACGTTGACCCTGGTTCTTGCGGTCACGGCCAAAATCCGATTTTGGGGCGGCGGCTGAAAGGAAACTGGATTTTCAGGGGGATCGGGTCCGGGAGGGGTTTTCGTCGTTTCTTCCGACCGGTCCCAAAACGTGTTTTGGTGGTGGGCTCGTTAGAAAACGCCCTTGAGCCCCAGCGTCCAGAGCGCCCCGAAGTTTTCCCGGAACTGGAGCCGTGCGTTGGCCGGCGTCAGCTGATTGAGGATTTCCGTGTTCTCGATGGCATCGGTCAAATTTCTGACCGCCATGTACACAGCGATTCTTTTGCCCAAATAGTATTCGCCGGAGGCATCGATATAAAGCCGCGCGGTGCCCCAGGTTTTCGTGTCGGGCTCGATGCCGCGACCGGCGGCGACGGGCCCCTTCAGCTGGCGGCCGCGGTAATTCCAATTCACCCTCGCGTTGTACTTTTCACGGGTGATACTGATTCCCCAGCTGGCGCTGCGCGGAAGGTAGTTCGCCCCTGTAAGACTGTCCACGTTCGCGCCGGTGGCCCGCAGCGTGTTGCCATTGACAAACACCTGCAGCCCGCGGGCCCACCGTGGCAGGAAGGTCAGCGCCTGCTTGTAGCTGAACTCTAGGCATTCCATCCGGATGACGCCCGGCAGGTTGTACTGCGTCGACACATCGTAGATCCCGTAGACCGCCGGGTCCAAACCGTAAAGCCCCAGGAATTCGGGCGTGGGCGCAAAAACCTTGCTGCCGAATTGATTCTCAAAGAGGCGCCTGAATCCGCCCATTAAAATCTGGCCAATCCCCTCGAAATAATACTCCAGGCGCACGCTGGCCGTGCGGGCGCTCCACGCCTTGATGCCCGCATTATTCACCGTGATGCGGTTGGATGAGCTGTTCCCGCGTTCGGTATCGGGCAGCGTGATGCCACCGGCATACTGGTTGAAATCCGGCCGGCCGACTGAATAATAATACGCGGCGCGGGCGACCAGGTTTTCGCGGATTGCGAAGCTCGTGTTCAAGCTGGGGAAAAGCCGGAGATACTCCTTCTCCGTCCGGGCGCCGCGCTCGATAAACGTGAGTTTCGACGTTTCCAGGGCATCCATCGTGATCGCCAGGGGCAGGCCATTGGCGCCGAGGATCGCCGCACCCCGGGCGTCGCGACGAATGTTGCGGGCCGGGTCGGTCAGGGGACCCCACGCCGTGTCGTTGGTCTGCTCCGCCCAACGGCCAGAACCTAGGCAGTTCTCCTTCCGAAGTCTTCTTCGAACGTAGACGGCATTCATGCCAACGACATTCGCCGCCTGCGGGGAGCCGAACGTGCCCTACTTCGCCTTCCCCTGAACGCTCGCGGACGTGCGCTCCACTAAATCGTGGACCTTTTCCACGATAATTTCCTCCACCGCCGCACCAAAGGGGCCCGGTCGGCCGAAATAGATCATCGCGCCACCACCTTCATAGCCACCTTCCTTCAATACCCGCAGCGAAGGAATATAGGCCAAGATGTCGTTGGAATATCCCGCGACCCACGTGTGGTCGAAACCGAACTCGTTCTTGAGTCGCAGCGAATAATCCACGACCACTTCGCCGCCCAGCGCGATGAATTTCAATCCGCGCCCGAATTGCCAGATTTGGACTGGATACGGATAGGAAACAGGCAGCTTTCCGTCGCGGTCCAGCTCGGCGAGCAGACGCTTCGCATGGCGCCGGATGAACACGTTCTTGTCGTTCAAGCGCCGTTGCAGGTCTTCGCGGGTCGGGACCTCATGAAAGGGCACATCGACCAGTTCGAAGGCAGTTCGCAGCGGACCCTCCAACGTTGCCATTCGTCCCCGCAAAACTTCTTCGACCGCATACGCCAGAATCTCGCCGTAGTTGCGGGCCAGTTTTTCATCCCGTCGTGGGAGCGGATTGGCATCGGCGCCGCAGCCTTGGACAAAGAGTGCGGTTGTGCCGGGATGCCGTTTTTCGATTTCGGCCACGGCGAAGCCCGGCCAGTCGCCGCTGATCAGGTAGTCGCTAAGAGCGGTGGCATGCGCTGCATAGCCGACCACCACCGACAGCAGGCTGCCGTCCTGACCACGAATGGCGAGTACAGGCACATCCTGATCCACCGGGCCCGGCAGCGAACGGAGACGGTCGCGGCGGCGGTTCACCGCGATCCCGGCCAGTCCCTGTCCGAATTCCAGTTTTGCCGGCGCCAATCCCTGGATTGCCTGTCCGACAGTACGAACGGTCTTGTCGATGAGATCGTTGGTGTACCGACGGACGGTTTCTCTTTGTGCCGGCTCCAAATCATACAAGGGCATGGGAACGAGTCCGGCCACTGGCCCGCTGTGCGTATGGGAAATGTTCAGCACGAGACGGTCGCGGGTCAGTCCAAACTCCTTGCGGCATCGCTCGGCCATCGCATCGGCCATTTCCCGTTCGATGCCCGCCAAGTCCAAGGTCACCAGCACGGACGGCTTGTTCACGACATCCTGCAATGCCACGGCACGTACGTAGATATCCAATCGCACCCCTTCCGAGGGCTTGTTCCGGCTCCCAAACCCAGCCATCCAGATCGGCTCCGACGGCGTGATCACGGTCTTGGCGACGCCTGCTTTCCACCCTCCGCTCTCCTGTGCGACGAGGTCGACCGTGATCGAGTGAAAAAAAACGGTGATGCCGATGGCGATCCGGAAATAGGTGATTGAGGTTTTCATGGAGGTGGCCGCGCTCAGGAAATTTCCTAAGCAAGATTTTAAAATTTCAATTTAACCAAGCAAGACACTCACTTTCACCGTCCCAAAATCCGTCCGACTGCCGACGTCGGGGCCACACGATGTTCCCGCAGCAATCGAAGCGCGGTCGCCACCATCAATCCGCCGCATTCATCGGTCCCGAGTCCGGGCAGGCCCATTTCATAGCCGCCTTTGGTCTTTTCACCCGGCAGTCCCACGTAGCATGCGCCGTCTCCGTTCGAGTAGCCGAGAACCAGGGTGTGAGGGAAGGGGGAATCCTTTTTGATGGCGGCGGCGAGGCCGGTGAGCGGTTCGCCCGGCAGAGCCACGATTGCAAGGTCGCCACAGGTAATGACCTGAATTTCAGCGTCCGTAGTGGGTTGCCCCATTCGTAGGCGGGATGCCTTCGTCAGCGGCAGGCCGATGATGGCTTGGGAAACCGTCAGCGGCTCCGGCGTGAGAGCCAGTGATTGCGCCGCTGCACTTACGACACGTCCTGCTATCCAAGCGCCCATGTCATTGGCCTGCTTCAGGCCACGCCGTGCCGGCACGATATCTCCGCCGCATCCCTGTAAAAAGAAGGCCTCCCCGCCCAAAGCTTCCTGAATCTTTCGGCAGGCGACTCCCGGCCAATCGGCGGAGATGCCCTTGCTCTCACCGTAGACGGTCACCGCGTGACAACCGAGATTGAACAATGTGGCAACGGATTTTCCCTCCGGATCGCGCAATGCCAGCACCTCGACGATCGGGTCGACCGGACCAAAGCGCATTCCCTCGGGCAGGACGTAGGGATTGGCGGGCACCATCGTGCTTTTGACCGATCCATCAGGGCGGACCGGACGCCGGTTGAAGAGCCATTCGCCGACATTGGCCCGGGCGATACCGAGAGAAACGGGACGGCGCGATCGATCGGCTTCCCGAACAGCCTGAGCACAGCGTTCGGGAAGCTGGCGGTTCCAATTCGCCAGAGGCTCGTTGACCAGAATTTTTTTCGGTGGCGAAACCCCGGTCCATTGGAAATTCGGGGACGTCGGTCCCGAATGAGTGTGCGAGGTGTTGACGAGGATATGCCTCGCAGGAATCGCGGTTGCTCCCGAGACGGCTTGGCGAATCTCAACGAGGTTGGATTCGTTGATCTCCGTAATATCCAGCGTCAGGATTCCGACCCGAGTTTCTCCCGAAGCGAGCACGAGGGCGCGAACATGGAGGCGGTCGACGATACCGTCATAGGGCCGGTTGTTGACCCAGTTGATCGAGGCCGGATCGGGGGTAATATCCACCGAAGCTGCGCCAGCCGTGAATTCAACCGCGGCCGCCGGCGAATGAACGAATGCGATCAAGCCGAAGGTAATCGCGACAAAGAACCCGGTCCTCGAACTACGCGTTGGGGAGCTCATGATTTCCAGCCGCGCTTAAAAACGTCCCGTTAGACCACCCATAATCTTGGGGTCAAAAGTGCGATAGCTGGTTACCCGATCTGGGTAAAGGGCGTAGAGTCGGTCTAGCGGTGCGGAGAATATGTTCTCCACGTCGAAGAAAATGCCCATGCTCTTCGAGAAGTTATACCGTGATTTCCAGCTCCACGATGTCTTGGGCTCCTGATAGGTCACCAGTGCCGCGATGGTGCTATTGCTCGTCAAATATTTCCCGCGATAGACTGCCTGGAGTCTCAAATCCAAGCCATACCCACGATAACCCAAGCCGATGTTTCCGGTTGTATTCACGAACCCAGCTATTGCTGTGGGTGCGCCGGCGCCTGGGCCCGCCGTAAATGAGGGGTTCTTTCCCTCGGTCTGCAGTTTGGTGAAATTGGTGTATAAGCCAAAGCGCTTGGCCCATCCGGGAAGGAATGTCAGTTGCTGCTGATAGCTAACTTCAATGCCCTTGATTGTTGCATAGCCGCTATTGAGCTGGGTTGTTATGCGGTAGCCTACGTACTGACCGTCGAATCCGTTATCTGGGCCAGTCTCGACGAACTGACTGTTGTCGGGGGCTATGTAATCCCTGATTTTCTTCTGAAAGACGCCCACCGAGAACAGCCCCTGCGGCTTGAAGTAATACTCCGCGGTCAAATCCCAGTTGTTCGAGTACTGGGGCTTTAGGTTTGGGTTGCTCAGCGACAGCGTCTGTGCCGTGTCGCTCACCGTGGTATTTGGGATAATGGATCCGAAGGATGGACGACCGACCCCGGTCGACCAACTCAGCCGCGTCACCAAGCCGCCGAACGGCTCATATTTTAGGTGAACGCCGGGCAAATAGAAGCGGTACTGTCCCTTGTTTGTGGCTCGCTGACCAAATTGTGCGAGATTGCGCCGCCGCAGTTCCGCGTCCGTTACGGTACCCACCCAAGAGGCCCGGAGGGCAGCTTCGGCGGGAGTAATGCGGCTCAACGCCCCCTCGCCTTGGTCACGAGTGTCCTCCATCCGGACGCCAGTCAACACCGAGAGCGGGCCCAGCTTGACGTTTCCCATAATATAGGCCGCTGCGATCTGCTCCTTTATCAGTTGGTTGGTCGTCAGCTTCCCTGAGGTGAAGGCGATGTCTTCCTTCCAGAGCTCCGGATAAAGCTTCTGGTTTTGGGCCACTCGAGAGCCGTTCGCCAACGGCGGAATACCGCCTTCGTACTTGAAGTATTTGAGTTCATCTTCGGTGGGTTTGTGAATATCTATGAACTGGCTCAAACCGACGTTGTCGTCGGCGGTGTTCAAGATTCCGTCCGGCCCGGTGTAATTGTAACGGCGTGGATTCTGCCAGATCTTGCGTTGCTGCTGTTGATACGTAAAACCCGCCTTGATGTAGGTCGGCAGCGATACACGAAGATGCTTTTTCAAGTCGAACTTCCCGTTGATAACGGTATCGAATCCGCGTCGATCGGTCTGGCTAAGGAGCAAGGTGCTATAATTGCTCATATCATTCATGCTAGGCCCTTGCGTTTGCGTAATCGTCGGAAAGATTGGATCCTTGGATCGGTCAACGTTCCAGCCAATGTTCGGGAGCCGGTAGGTGACCACGCCTTTGGGCAGACCGCCGTACTTATCGTTGTTGTGGGAAACATCGTAGTACGTCGCCGAGTTCGAATAGCTAAGGCTGTAGATGATGCTCAAGTCGTCGAACTTATGCCGCACCTGCGGCGAGAAAAGGATGGTACGGCCCGATTTATCATACCCATTATACGTCATTGAACTGACCGAATTGGCTCCCGCATAGATCCGCGTGATACCGTCAGCGTAATTGGGGTTGATAAAACCGCCGCTGATGCGATTGCCATTTGCATCCACGGTTGCCAGCACTTGAGGAACGGCCGCGGTTGCCGCACCAGTGGTCGCCAAGGCTTGAGTCCGGTTGAAGCCATCTTCGTGAAAAAAGTTATAGGACATATTGAAAGCGACCGTGGTCTGGTCGCTATAGCGATAGTCGAGCTTCAGTCCGGCTGCAACGCGCGCCCGCCCGCCGCCAACGACCACCAACCGACTCGTCGAATAACTATATACGGGCCCCGGATCGTTTTTACGTTCAAAAGCCTCCGAAATGATCCCGCCGTCCAACGGTTGGCTGTGAACGAGGGCGGTCAGCGTGATGCCGATGTTTCGCTTCGCGCCCAGGACGTCCTGATAACTGAAATTTATGGTCGGACCGAACGGATTGATGGGTTGCTCCCAGTTGCGCGTAGGGGCCACATCTCCGCCGGAGTGGGTCGCAACGCCCGCGCTGAAGGTTATCAGACGGCCTCCAGTGCGATCAAACGCACTCTTCGTCACCAAGTTGACGCTTCCGCCGATTGAGGCTCCGTCCATATCCGGCGTCGGGGCTTTGGTCACTTCAATGGATTCGATATTGCCCAAAGAAGCCTGCTCAAATTCGAACTGACGCCCCGAACCGGCCGACTGCGAACTGGCCACCTGCTGACCGTCCATCGTAACCGAGTTCAAATCCCCGCCAACTCCGCGAATGCTGATCGTGCGCACGTCCGGGCCGTTGTAGTTCGCTGTGATTCCAGCCATGTGCTGCAGCATGTCGCCGACGTTTCCGTCCGCAACATTGCCGAATGTGTCGGACGAGACCACGGCCTTCACGTTCGGCGCTTGCCGCTGCAAGGTCTCGGCCTTCGCCGTGCCTTCGCGCTCTCCGGCCACGGTGAATTTTTCCAACCGGTATATTTCCGCTGTCATTTCCACATCGCGCACCACTCTCTGACCGGCTCCGACCGAAATTGGTATCTGCTGCGTGTCCAAGCCCGTAAAACTCACCGCCACCGTCGCCACGCCGGCAGGCACGCCGTTCAAATAATAGCGCCCTTCACGATCGGTAATGGTCGCCTGATTGGTGCCGGCCAGTGCGACGACTGCACCTTCCAAAAAGGATCGGGTGGCGGCGTTGCTTACCTGGCCGGTAATACTTCCCGTCTGCTGGACGGTCGCTCCGGCAGCGTTGCCGTCGGCTGTTGCCTGGACGGGATGCAGTGGCGTCACTGCAAAGCCAAACCAAGCGAGGATTAGAGCAATGGGGTTTTTGGTTTTCATGGTTTGGGTGCTTTTTTTTTGGAGCGGAAGATTGAGAGTCGCTGGTTAAATCACGGGGCTCTTTCGAAACGTTTGCGTCGGGTGCCGCCATGATCGCCATGACGCCGGTTTGCTCGTCTTCCTTCACGGCCAGCCCCGTGTGGATCAGCATCCGGTCGAGCGCCTCGCGCGGAGTGACCTCCCCTTACTCTCAAGAACCAGCCACTGCAAGTCGTTGGTGGGCCTGGAAAGCTGTTTCTTCCCGTCGGGGCCAAAACTTGTTTTGGTGGGGAGGCTCCTAAGAAACACCATTTGTTAAGCGTTGGTGTGAAGGGTTGCTTTTGTTTTCTCTGTCACGGCCAAAATCCGATTTTGGGGCGGGGGCTGATAGGAAACTAGATTTTCAGGGGGATCGGATCAGGGAGGCGCATGGTGGGAGCCGGATGAGTTAGCCGCAAAGGACTCGATTTTGAGAGGGCGGCGGGCTCGAATGATGCGGGGGACTTGGGGCGGGGAACGACGGCTGCGTCGGAAAGGGTGCTTTCGGGCGCGAATCGAGGCTCTGCTTGCCGTTTGGGGGCAAGCTGCGCGGGGTGGGTGTGTAGGGTGCTG
>CAMDOF010000255.1 GCA_945903465.1 Opitutus sp. GAS368 | reverse complement strand
TCTTTCCACTACTTGCCTCGGCTCGGTTCGACTGGCTGCCTGTCGCTCCAAGATTTTCCGATCATCCTCACCACACGTAATACGAGAAGCAGTTCGCGACATGCTCCCGATCTGCCAGATATCGCTTATCATTGCAAGTAAGCACTAGGTTCACCTCCGACTTGTCCCTGGAAAAACTCGTGTCCGTTTTCTGATTTCAGCGTGAGACACCACACTCGGCATCGCCACACACACATCAAAATCACTCGCCCGAAGACCCTAAGCCACAAACGGGTTGAAGCGGAGTTCATTCTCCACTGTCGTCAACGGCCCATGACCTGGCGCAATCACCGCTGAGGGCGGCAGCAGATGGAGCATCCGGCGCACACTCGCCGTCAGCTGTTCGTCACTAAAAAAGCCGCCCCCCACCGAGCCGGCAAAGACGAGGTCACCCGAAACCAGCAGCAACGCCGCTGACTCCAACCCCGCAGCCCGCACCACATAACAATTGTGCGCGGCCGCATGGCCCGGGGTCGCATACGCCGTGACTTGCAGCGCTCCGAACTGCCGCGTTTCTCCATCACCTAAGGCTCGCCCGCACAATGCTCCTCCTCCCTCCGGAAAGTACGCATCCGTCACTCCGAATCGGGCCACCACCTCACAGAGCCCGCCGGCGTGCTCACCCTCTACATGCGTAAGAAACACTGCGTCCAAGTGCCGCACCGCCGCCGGCCACTCCGCCGCAAGCGCCGCCATACCCGCACCCGTATCAAACAGGATCGCCCGAGAAGATCCGCACTCACCCACCAAGTAGGCATTGGCCACTCCAATTCCGTGCGCCATCCGCAACGGTCGAACACAAAAGGGTAGCGCACTAATTTCCGGCGCAGGATAACGCCCCCGACCCAACGCGCATAATCCCACTTCATTTAATCCTAGCACCGCCGCTAAACGACGGAGCTCATCACACGTCAAATCAGAACGATAATCAACCGCATCACTGATCCGACCGACCGGCACTTCCGCCCGCATCGCCAAGGCCTGCTCTCCTAGTTGAGAACGCCGCATCGCTTTCTCCAAAACATCCCCGAGCTCGTCTTCAAGAGGAATGGGCGGTGTCAACACCCCATCAAGTTATGCCGACCGACTCTCCACGCAACTATTCACTCCCATTCATTTTTTTAACCGGCCACCCACCTGCCTCTACCCAACCCAAGATCACGCTCCTCTCCAAAAAGTTTAAAATTGATTTTGTTTTTTCTGGCCCAGCTTACAACGTGCACACATGGAAGCTGACCAACAAGAGATCCTCGAAATCTTCACCCGCACACGCGCCCTTCTCCAAGGTCACTTCGTCCTCCGCTCGGGCCTCCATAGCGCCCATTATTTCCAATGCGCTCAGGTCTGCCAGCGCCTCGATGCCGTCTCTCGACTCGCGGAGCTTTTACTCGCCAAGACCCGCGCGATCGGCCTCAAATTTGATACCGTGCTGGCCCCCGCCATGGGCGGCCTCGTCATCGGCCAAGAACTCGCTCGCCAAGCCGACGTTCGCTATATTTTCGCAGAAAAAGAAAATAACTCACTCGTGCTGCGCCGCGGTTTCACCCTCGCCCCGCAGGAAAAGGTTCTCATCGTCGAAGACGTCGTCACCCGCGGCGGTCGCGTACTCGAGAGCCTCGCTATCGTGAAACAAGCCGGCGGCGACCCCATCGGCGTCGCGATGCTGGTCGATCGTAGCTCCGGCGGCGCCCACTTTGAGGTCCCCGCACTCTCCTTGCTGAAACTGAGTTTTCCCACCTTCGCAGCTGATGCCGTGCCCCCTTGGCTCGCCCAGATCCCCGTCCAAAAACCCGGGAGCTGAGGTCCCCTGAGGCACCTTATTCCCTTCTTAGCGTAATGACCACGAAACGCACCGCCCGGCCATCGTAGACCGCGAGCAGATTGCGGCCACTTTGCAACTTGCCTCGCGCGGTCGCTAGATCGGTCACCGCCTCACGGTTGACCTCGATCACAATCATATTTACTGCCAAGCGGTCCCGATAGGGCGAATCCTCCGCCACGTCCGTGATCACAAGGCCCACCACCCGCTGATCACGCAGGCCAAGCCGCCGGCGTACCTCTGGAGTCAGCAACGCGACCTCCACACCAGGAATTAGCTCGTCCGGCTTTTCGACAACTTTGCCCAGAGCCACCTCGATCGTTCGCGCCTTACCGTCCCGCATTATTTTCAACGCTACCTTCGTTCCTGGCACAATCTGCGCAACCAATAGGCGCAACTCCTCCCACGTGCTAATCGGATGTCGATCGATCGCCACAATCACATCCGTGCGCTTCAACTCCGCGTGTTCCGCCGGACTATCCGGATCGATATCCGTCACCACCACCCCTCGCAACTCCTTCGGTAAATTGAGCTGCTCCGCCACATCCGCCGTCACCGTATCGCTCGTCACCCCCAGATAACCTCGTGCCACCACCCCGTGCTCAGCAAGGCTGCTCAAAATAAAACTCGCCAAGTTCACCGGGATCGCGAAACCGATGCCAATATTACCCCTCGAAGGCGAGAGAATCGCACTATTTATCCCCACCAAACGCCCGCGAGCATCAATCAGCGCCCCACCAGAATTCCCCATGTTAATCGCCGCATCCGTCTGAATGAAATCCTCATACCCAGAAACATTTTCGAGCAACCCCAGTTTGCTCCGCCCTTTCGCCGAAACAATTCCCATCGTCACCGTCTGACCCACCCCGAGTGGATTACCCACCGCAAATACAATATCGCCCACGCGTAAACGGTCGCTATCCGCAAAAACCACCGTCGGCAGATCCACCCCCTCAATCTTCAGCACCGCAATATCCGTCTTCGGATCTCCACCCACCACTTTCGCAACAAAATCCCGATCATCCGAAAGCGTGATCTTCAACTCGTCCGCCCCTTCCACGACGTGATTATTAGTCAGAATGTAGCCGTCACTCGTCACAATCACCCCAGAGCCCAGTCCTTCTTGCCGACTTTCCCTCTCTTGGTCGGGGATGTTCCCAAAATATCGCCGCAAAAGCGGATTAATCGAGAGCCGCTCCTTGATGATCTTCGTCGAGTATACCGAGACCACCGCCTTCTGCGCGGGCTCCAAGATATCTGCGTAGCTAACGACCACCCCCTTTTGTCCACCGTCACCGACCAGCGTGGGATCCATCCTTATATCCGGTTTGCCCAAAGCCGGCGCATCCGCCTTTTTACGGTCGCGCACACCCGCCGCCGATCCAAACGGCACACCCATCAGCAGCCACAATAAAAGCCAGCGAAAACAAAGCTTGGAAATCATGATTGGGACTAAATAACGAGAAACCCTAAGGTGAAATATCCCGGCACGCAACTGTCCGCGCCTGATCGGCGAGCCCAATTACCGCGCCCCCGCGCGCGGCCACGGGAGCACTAGAATCCCTTCACGCGGAAGAGGCTCGTCACACTTTCATTGGTGTTAATTCGACGGATGGCTTGGCCCAGCAGCGACGCAATACTCAGCACGTTCACCGGTATTCCGTGCAAATTAATCGGCGTCGAATCCGTCGTGATCAACTCATCGATCAGGCCGCTTTTTAAACGCTCAATTGCCACCTCATTCAGAATACAGTGACTCACCGCCGCGCGGATGCTGCGCGCGCCGTGTTCCCGCAAAATCTTCGCCGCCGCGCACAACGTCCCAGCCGTCTCGGTAATGTCGTCCACCAAAAGGACATCGCAGCCCTCGACTTCGCCCACGACGTTAATCGCCTCAACCTCCGTGGCGCTCTTGCGCTTCTTCGCCACCAGCGCCAGCCCCGCACCGAGCACATCAGCATAGGCTGCCGCCATTTTCATACCCCCAACATCCGGCGAACATACCACCAGTTTCTCCGGTCTCGTCTTGGCCAGATACTCAAAAAACACCGGAGACGCATACAGATGATCCACCGGGATATCAAAAAAACCCTGAATCTGCTGAGAGTGCAGGTCCATCGTGAGAATCCGATTCGCACCCGCCGCGACAATTAAATTGGCAACCAACTTCGCAGTAATCGGCACCCGCGGCTGATCTTTCCGATCTTGCCGGGCGTATCCATAAAACGGCAACACCGCCGTGATCCGCTGCGCCGAGGCTCGCCGCGCCGCATCGATCATAATTAACAACTCGACCAAATTGTGATTGGTCGGCGGACACGTCGATTGGATGATAAAAACATCGTGACCCCGGATGTTCTCGTTGATCTTCACGAAGGATTCCCCATCCGGAAAACTCGTGACCGTCGCTTCCCCCAAGGGCTCCCCGATGGACTTACACATGGCCTCAGCAAGAGGTCGATTGGAATTGCCGGTGAAGATTTTTAGCCGCGACTCGCTCATTGGTTCATTACGATTGCGGGTGGACGGCACCGGAGGAAGTCTTTTTTACATCAACGCACCGAGACTCTAGCGCGCTAAGGCGTTTAAAGAGTTCCGGCAGGCGATGCTGGAGCACCACAATTCGCCGTTCTAAAAGGTACGGAATCGCCGGGTTCCCGTTTACAAAGCTACCCGCCGCCACATCCGTGGTGATTCCCGCCCTCCCGCCCGCCTTGACTCCGCGCCCAATCGTCACGTGACCAGAAGTGCCCGCCTGCCCACCCAAAACTACAAAATCACCCAAGGTCGTACTCCCGGAAATCCCCACTTGCGCGCACAGCAGGCAATGCCGCCCGATCATCACATTGTGCGCAATTTGCACGAGGTTATCAATTTTCGTCCCCTCGCCAATCACAGTCCGGCCAAAACGAGCCCGATCTATCGTCGAATTAGCTCCAATTTCAACGTCATCACCAATTTCTACCCGACCAACCTGCGGCACCTTCTCGTGGTGGCCGTCAACAAATTCGTAACCAAAACCATCCGAACCAATCACCACGCCCGGTTGCACGCGTACCCTCCTCCCTAGCGTGCATTCCGCCGCCACGACCACTCCCGGCATCAGCCAGCTATCCTCGAGGATACGGGTGTTGCGACCGACGAAAACCTGCGCTTGCAGATGCACGCGTTCGCCGATAACCGCACCCGCTTCTACCACGCAGAGCGGCCCAACGGTCGCACTGGCGGCAACCTGCGCAGCCGGTGACACCGAGGCGGAGCCGTGGACGCCCGGAAGCGGTGCAGGCCACAATCCCTGTTCAAGACGCGCGCAGATGCGCGCCAAAGCGACCGAGGGGTTAGGCACTAAGACGAAGAGTTGCTCTGGTTGCGGCTCTCCGTGAAAACCCTCCGGCAAGAGAACCACCGAAGCGCGCGTGGCGGCCACCGCTCCTTTGTATTTGGGATTGCCTAAAAAGGAGAGGTCACCCGGCGCGGCCTCCGCCAGACTCGCGATTCCCGAAACGGTAACCGACGTCGCGCCACGTATCGTGGTGGCCGCGGCGAAATCCAGAATCTGGGCAACGGTAAAGGAAACCTGCATAAGACGATCTTAAGATTTTAGCGGAGGCGCGCAATTCCTCAAAAAAAAACCCCGCTCAAACGAGCGGGGCCGGTAAAAACATTACAAAAACGGCCTTACTTCTTAGTTCCAAGACCTGGAACAGAAACAGCGGGAGCGGCCGCGGGGGCAGTCGCCGCACCCACGGGGCGATCCTTGTTCACTTCCTTCGCCACATCCTCAGTAATATCGTAAGCGGCGTCCGAGTAGATCAGGCTGGAAATGCCAATACCCGTAGGACCCGCCTTATCGAGGAGGAGCGTCGCCCCTTTGCGCTTCGCAACTTCGCCAGCAACCTTGCTGATTTCCTCAAGCATCAAACTCCGAAATGTATTGAGGCGCTGACCGAGAGAATTGCGTGTGTTCTGTATGAACGTCTGGACGTCCCGTTGCTTATTTTGAATACCTTCAAGCTTCTTCTGGGCTGTGTCTTGCGCCTTGGCTTTGGCGTCAGTGGATAACGCAGGATTGTTGGCCTGCTCATTCAGCGCCTTGTACTCTTCAACCAGCGAGTTGCCCTCTTTGTTCATCTTCTCAACCTCCTCCTGCGCTTTTTGATCATCCGCCTGAATCTTCGCATTTTGCTCAACGGTCTTGTAGTGCGTATCGTACAGCTTGGCCATATCGACAGTCCGGATGGCAAGAGTCGGCTGGGCGGATACGCCAAGAGCCAATGCGCTAAAAACCGCAATCGCGGAAAGGGAATTAATAATATTCTTCATGGGTGTTTTGTGAGAAATTGACCTAAACTATAGAACCGAATTAGAAACGCGTGCCAAAGGAAAAATTGAATTGGTTGCCCTTCCGGTTCTCCTTGGTGGCCGTGATCGGAATACCGAAGTCGAGGCTCAGCGGCGCCCCAGCGACAAACAAGCGAAGACCAAACCCAAAATTATCGTTATAATTGGACGGGTTAAAATCGTAGGCTCCGCGATTGGCGAAACCAGCGTCATAGAAGATTGCAAAACGAATGGGGCTCACGATATCGAGGGAATATTCCGCACTAAAGAAGCCATAAGTCTTGCCGCCAATGGGTTCGTTAAAGGCGTCGCGCGGACTGACTTCGCGGAACTCGAAACCGCGCAACGTCGTCGGGCCACCCAAGTACCATTTGTTGTAGTAGGGCACGTCTTTCGCATCCCCAAAGTTTTGCACCACACCACCGCGAGCGATCAACGCCAGCACCTGGGTCTGAGTTTCGAAAACCGGAAAGAACTGCGACCCACGGAACTCCACGCTATAATTATTGTTGATTTTGCTGCCGCCCAGCGGACCACCGGCAAACTTCGTGTTGATTTCAACGCGATTACCGGAGGTTGTGTTAATGATCTTGTCGCGGGTATCCCGCTCGAGTTGCAGCGCGATGCTCGAAGAGGCATTATTACCCTCCAGCGCACGAATCACCGAGGAGGCACTCGGAGAGATATTATTGATGTTAAAGATTTCGTAGGTATAGGCAAGACGTCCATTCCAAAGCTCGAAAAGATGCTTCCGCAAATAAACCTCAAAGCCCGTCTGGATCTGGCTATAGAACGTGCTGTTATATTCTGAACTCGTACGGAAGATACTGAAACCGAGCCCCAGTTGCTTTTGAAAGAGCCAAGGCTCTTCGAAGGAGAGAACCACTTCGCTGGAGAGGGAGCCCAGTTGCATCCGGAGCCGGAATTTCTGCCCGTCACCTTGGAAAAAGGAACGACGATTAAAGATATCGAAATTTGACTGGGAAACTTCGGCGAAGAGCGTGGCCCGCTCCAGCGAACTGAAGCCCGCGCCGAAAGTCAGGTTACCCGTGCGCCCCTCGTGGACCGAGATGCGCATATTACGCCGACCTGGAATATTCGTTTCCTGCGGGGTCACGTTAGTGCTTTCAAAGAAGCGTGTGTTTTCCAACCGCAACTGACTGATTTTCATCAGCACCGTACTAAAAACATCACCGGGACCGAGCACCAGCTCGCGCAGGATCACGGTACTCTTGGTCTTCGTGTTCCCTTCGATCACAATCGATTCGACGTTGAATTTCTCGCTCTCCACAATCTTGTACTCCACGTCAATCGCACCCGTACCTAAATTCGGCTTCCTCGTCAGGCTAACCCGCGTATCCAAATAACCGTCTTTACCATAAAAATCATCCAGCCGCTCGCGATCCTTGTCGAGCTTAGAGGGCACGAACACGAGGCCCGTCTTTTGACGGACGACCCGCTTAAGGAGGGCAGAGTCAAAAAGTTTGTTACCAGTAAAAGCGATCTCTCCGACGCGATATTGCCGACCTTCCGCGACGTTGATGACAAGGACCAGTTTATCGGGGGTTGGATAATTGAACAATACTTTGTCTTGGGCTATGTCGATATCTAGGTAGCCCAACTCGCGGTAAGCATCCCGGAGCTTGTCCAGATCGTCCTCAAATTGATCATCCTTAAACCGCCCCGAACCAGTCAGCCAAGAAAACATCCACCACT
>CAMDOF010000254.1 GCA_945903465.1 Opitutus sp. GAS368 | reverse complement strand
CTCGCCCAGGCGAACCAAAGCAACCAAGCAGCCCTGAAGTTGCTCGGCTAAGAACCCCTCATCAGGGATTGTCCTGATTCGCCCACTCCCGGCCGCACCTCAAAAGGCGGCCGGGCTTAGGCATTTTCAAGATCCACCGAGCGTGCGCGCCCCCCCAACCCCGCGCACCGATCTCTTGCGCTCAAGGACCAACCATCTATCGCGAAACGTCGATGACCACTCGCCCGCTGCCCCTGGCAATGCGGCGCCCCCTCCGCATCCAGCCCAAACTTTCTCGCTTGGACAATCAGCACCGCCCCAAAAAAATTAACCGGCAATGTTAATAGCCTCGGGCCAATTCTACTCGGTGCGCCAAAGCCACGCCCTTTTGAAACCGCGCCACATTACTCAGAAAAACTTCGATTTTCCGATCGGCCTCCGCTGGAAAACGCCCACCCGTATGCTGAGTGAGTAACACCTTCGGATGCCCCCAAAGTGGACTTGATAAAGGCAAGGGCTCGACCGCCGTCACATCTAAGACCGCACCGCCCAAGTGCCCAGAATCCAGAAAATCCACCAAAGCAGTTTCATCCAGCGTCGAACCACGACCGACATTTACAACCACCGCCCCACGTTTGAGCAGCGTAAGCCGTTCTCGGCTGATAAAACCGATGGTCTCGGGGGTATGCGGCAACGTATTGATGAGAAGATCGGTCGTGGCAAAGGCGCTGGCTAACTCGGCCAAGGTGTGGAGACCACCCGGACGAGGCGTGCGCGAGAAAAATCGGCACCGCACGTCGAAGGCCGCAAGGAGGTGGGCGACGCGCTGCCCGATCGAGCCCGCGCCCAGCAGGAGGGCCACGTTCCCGTCTAAGGCACAAATGTCCGGTTCTACGGCCGTCTTCACCCAGCAGCTGGCCGTCTGCGCCGCCAACAGCCGCGGCAGTTGACGGTAGAGCGCCAAAATCCCCGCGAGCGCTCCCTCCGCCACCGCCCGATCATAGAAACCACTCAGGTTCGTGAGAAGCACCGGCACCGCCCGTGGCGTGTCGTTGATTTTCAAATACGCATCCACTCCCGCAGAGTCTAACTGCACCCAGCGCAGCCCCACGGCCGCATTTAGCCAAGGCGCGGGCACGTTACCGAACACAACTTCCGCCGCCGCCACCGCCGCCCGCTTTTCCGCCTCCGGCGCGGACGAGCAAATAGTGACCACGTGACCAAGCAATGCAGCTTGCAAGCGCGCGACCTGCTCCGACCCGAGACCGCCGACAGTAATGCACACATTCATAAAACCGCGACGAAAAGGTAACGCGCGGAAGTCTCAAGCCCGGATCGTCCCGGAATCATACCCACCACTCGTGGAGCCAACCGCCGGCGGCCAATTTTTCACCATTTTTGTGGCTACGATTGACGGTTAGACGAGCACGCCGCATCTTCGCTTTAATCCACCCAACCCCCTGACGTGCCAGCTCCAATTACCCGCCGCGCCTCAATTCGACTCACTACCGGTCTGGTTGCCTCTGGCCTGGTTTTACCGCGGTTCCTCCGCGCAGCCACGCCGGCGTATCCTCATGGCTTGGTGAGGGGCGAACCCACCGCTGAAAAAATTGGCGCAACCGTGCTCGCATCCGGTGGCAACGCGGTCGACGCCGTCGTCGCCGCCGCGCTCGCCAGTACGATCTGCGCTCCCGCGATGACGGGGATCGGCGGCTACGGCGCCTCCATCATTATCGCCTCCGCTGATGGCAAGAAAGTTGTGTGCATCGATGGAAACTCAACCGCTCCCTCCGCGGCCCATCGCGCGATGTTTCCGGTCGACGAAAAAGGCATCGTCCGCGGCAACGTCAACGAGGTCGGCTGGCTCGCCGCTGGCGTCCCCGGTATCCTCGCCGGCCTCCAACTCGCGCTGGATCGGCATGGCACCCGCTCTTTTCGCGATTCCGTAGCTCCAGCAATTGACCTCGCTAAAAACGGCTTTCCCTTATCGCTCAATGTCGCGGCGACTTTAAAAAAACTCACTCCGATCTTGGCCTCCCATCCCGGTGGCCGGCAGCTTTACCTGAGAAATGGCCAGCCCCCCGCCGCCGGGGAGATTTTCCGCAATCCTGAGCTCGCCGCTGTCCTCACCACCTTGGCTCAGCGCAACTCGGTGGAATCATTTTACCGAGGTGATATCGCTCAGATCATGGCTGCCGATTTCGCCCGCCATGGCGGCTTGGTAACCGCGGCCGATCTTGCCGCCCACCGCGCGCGCGAAGTGCCGCCTCTCCGCTTCGGGTGGGACGACTCCGAAGTTTGCACGGCACCGCTCACCGCGGGCGGCTTTACGATGCTGCAATGCCTCGCGACTCTCCGCGCCCTCCAGTGGCCCCAAATCGCCGCGGGCCTGCCGCGGACCCGCGCTTACCTCGAGGCCCTGCGCCTTGCGTGGAGCGACCGGCTCTCTCTGCTCGGCGATCCTGACCACGCGACGATACCTCAGGAAAAGTTACTCTCCACCGCTTACGCGGAGACTTCGGCGCGCCGCATCGAATTCGCCCTGCGCAGCGGGACGATCCTGCAGCACGCCGCCACCAGCCGCCCGCATACCGGAACAATTAACCTCAGCGCGGTCGACGCTGCCGGCAACCTCGCCGCGATCACGCTCACCCACGGCGGAGGCTTTGGCTCTGCCGTAACCATTGCCGGTCTCGGACTAACCCTCGGCCACGGTATGTCTCGGTTCGAAACCTCCCCTGATCACCCCAATGCCCCCGGACCCGGCAAACGCCCGCTGCATAATATGTGTCCCAGTATCGTCCTCCGTGGCGGTCGCCCCACCGTCGCCGTCGGCGGACGCGGCGGGCGTAAAATCCCGAACGCAGTACTCGAATTCCTGATACAGATGGTCGCTCTTAAAATGCCGCTGGGCGCCGCCATGGCGGCCCCTCGGCTCCATACCGAAGGATCCGTCGCGGTTGAACTGGAGGCCAAGTGGCCGGCCGCCGAATCGCCCCAACTGAGCCAGATGGGCTATACCGTCAAAACTGCGGCTAGCGCGACCCTGAGCGCGGTATCGTATGATCCGAGCACAGGCGAGTGCCGCGGCGCGATGCGCTAAATCCGCCGTCGCGGCCTAACCGTTTTTTTAAATTAACGTCGCGCGATTTATTTTTTTGGCGACGCAACGATCGGCTCGACGGAAATCGCCTCAGATCCGCCCCGGAGGTGAAGGTCAAAAAATAGGCGCGCGCGGCGGTTCGCCTCGGCATTCTGAAACCCGTGCCCGAATCCGACCATGGGCAAGAGAAGGTGGGCAGCGCCCGCTCGGCGCATAGCCGCATCGAGCGACAACGCCTGAACATAAGGCACAAGAGCATCCTGCGTGCCGTGCATGGTCAGGATCGGTGGCGTCGCGGCACTTACATAGTGAAGCGGCGAGGCCGCCCGCGCCAACGCGGTTTTTTCAGCGAGGGTGCCACCGAAAAGCAATCTCAGGCGGCTTTCGAGCGCTTTCGCTTGCTCAGGGGCCGCCCTCGCCTCGGCGGGTTCAGCGAGGAAATCGATCCGACCAAAATAATTCAGCACGCAAGCCACCAGACTGCTTTCCCGCCCATGCGAGCCCACCTCCCCTTCCAAGGCGCGATGCCCCCCGCTTGCGGCCAGCAAGATCGCCAGTGTCCCGCCTGCCGAATTTCCCACGACCCCGATTTTATCCGGATTGAGCCCTGCTTGCTCCGCGTTGGCGCGGATCCAACGAATCGCCGCCTTGCAATCATAAATCTGCGCAGGCCACGGCGCTTCTCCAGCTAGACGGTAGCCCACCGCTACGCCCGCGTAAGCGCCGCTCGCGACATACGGCTGCAACCAAGCCGCCCCCGCGCTTTTGCTGCCATTTTGCCAACCACCGCCATGAATGAAAACCACCACCGGTAAACGTCCCGCGACCCGAGGTTTCTTCGGCAAATACAAATCCAACGCCTGCCGCGGATTCGTATTCTCCGCGTAATTTATATTCAAGCGACTCTCAACAGAGTCCGCGCTACTCGCCGAGTCTGCCGCCTGCAAAACCGGCAGCGTGCTCACCAACAGCAGCCAGCATCGCAGCCAGCGCCAAGCCAACCCACGCGCGAACCGCCAACCACCAGAAACCGCTACGCGTCGCCACGCGGTCCGCCCCAATCCCACAAACCGCGCTGGAACCAGCATCCATGAGTCCATTGAAAGTAATTCCATAGCCTGCTGTCGCGCGCCCCTCATCGAAAGTCAAGCGACCTATCGCCTCCCGCTCACCGCGCCTATCGCCTCGCGCACCGCCCACCGCCTCCCGCTCACCGCGCCTATCGCCTCGCGCACCGCCCACCGCTTTCCGCCTTCCGCACCGCCCACCGCCTCCCGCGCACCGCCTCCCTCCTCCCGCCTCCCGCCTCCCGCCTCCCGCGCACCGCGCACCACCCACCGCAGACCGGCCGGGCCACCGGCCCACGGCCGACCGCCCGCCCGCGCCCGACCCACTCACCTGTCGCCGACCCAGCCGTGCCCGCCGTCTACCTGAGCCCCAAAACCCAACGCTTGGGCGAGACGTTCCCCTGAGTCGCCTGCCAAGAATCAACCTCTTCCCATTGTGTCCACCACCGAGCCCTGCCGATCCGGAGGCGAACCCCTGCACAAACCGCCGGCCGCCACTCACCGCACGGCGGCATTTTCCACCACGCCGCAGCCACCGTTTCACGGCGAGGAAGACTCTCTTGAGCAGAAGATGCAAAGTAGTTGCAGAATCGCGCGGGGCGCTGAAAATCTCACTCAGCTCATCCCCGTGCTTACCGAAAATACCTCTGAATACCCGACGGCCAACCGCCTGCTCGAAACCGCGGTGGGCGACCGACCGCAGGAGCGGTTAGAGAAATATGGATCGACTGCCCTCAGCGATGCCGAGCTCATCGCGATGCTCCTGCGCAGCGGTACCGCGGGCCATGATGTCTTGACCCTTTCCAACCGTCTGATGGCCGCCGGCGGATCGCTGTCCGGTCTGGTTAAATGGACGGCCGCCGATTTTCAAAAGCTCAAGGGTATCGGGAAGGTCAAATCGCTACAGCTGGTAACCGTCATGGAAATCGCCAGGCGCATCGCGATCGACCAGACGAGTGCTGAACCCATTCTCAACCGCGCCCAGATCGTCGTGGACTACCTTCTGCCCTTCGTGCGGGGCCTTGCCGTGGAAAAATTCTATGTGCTCTGCCTTAATCGTAAAAATCGACTGATCAAGCGCGCTGAAATCAGTTCCGGCACGGCCCATGCCGCCTTGGCCCACCCTCGCGAAGTTTTCCGCACCGCGATGCACGAATCATCCTCCTCGATTATCTGTGCACACAACCATCCCAGCGGCGATCCTGCCCCCAGCGCGGCCGATCTCCACGTCACGCAGCTGATACGCGATGCCGCGCGCGTCGTCGACATCCCGTTCATTGACCATATCGTGATCGGCTTGGCAACCTGCGATCCTTTGGGCAAAGGATACTATAGCTTTCGAGAAGCCGGCCTCTTGTAGGTGCCGAGTCTCGCCGCAACTGGCCGGGTGAGACCAAACGACCGGAGCCCGCCAAGAACGCGTCTCCAGCGACCCCGATCAGCGCAACCTGCACGTTGATCCTGAGAAGATAACCGCCGGACCTGCCCTTGATTTCAACGAACTTTCAGAAGGTAAAAAAAACCTGATTAAAAAAATCCTTGCCGTCCGCGCGCCAAGTGGAGACGTTCCGCGTTCTTCAGTCGGTAGGTTACTCAAGTGGCCAACGAGGGCGGACTGTAAATCCGCCGGCTTACGCCTTCGATGGTTCGAATCCATCACCTACCACCACTTTCCACCCGCCGCCCCTCGCTCGGGTGTGCTTTTGGTTACCTGAGCAGTCAAATTTCGCGCGACCGTCGAGCGCTGGACCGCGCTGCCACCGAGAACCCACCTCGCCTAACGGCTCAGAGCGGAAGGTAGCAAACGGTGTTCGACAAAAGGATGATGATAAAAATGAGGCACATCGCCATGGGTCCGAGATAAATTCGCCCCGTGAGCCGAAAAAAATACCGGTTAAAATAAGGCAGGAGGAACATCATCGGCACGAGCGCGAACAGCAGGTTTATGTAGAGCCAACCATCGGTCCAGTAAACTGTACCCGTCCGCACGAACGTCGCATACTGCGCGACCAAGATCAGGAGGAGACCGAGCGAATTGGCGAAGCCCGCAACCAAACCACTCCGCCACTCGGACTCACCAGCAAACCGCATAGCCCCGTTGACGCGGAGAGAATTTGCGAGGAAGAAGGGAAAGAACAGTGGCGCATACATCAGCAGCAACGCCAAGATCGCAGGTTGAAAGACGCGGACGCCGAAGAAGAGGAAACGGTAGTCTACGTGAAAAAACGTGTAGACGACAAAGAGCAGCGAAAAAAAACCACTGGCCAAGAGACCTGCGAGCACGGCCGTGCGCGCCAACTCACCGCCGCTGGTACCGCCGCCCCAGTTTTCAGGGCGGACACCGTGCTGACGTCCATAAAACCGATAACTGAGAAAAAATAAAATGTAGCCGAAGGCGCTATTGAGGACGGCCCACAGCATCACGGCATTATTCATCCGCTGCGGGAAAAACCAGGTCTGCTCACGACCGGAAGCCGCGGAGAACAGCCTTGGGGAGAGCTCGGTCATGGGCACGTAGGTAAAGGCCGCGATGAGCGCGCCCGCTAAAAACAGACACCAAAAAAGCAACCGCCCCCATCCTTGCGGTCGCGGTAACGGTGGAGGCAGCGGGTGGACCAACGCTTGAAAATACGGGATCGTCGTCACCAGAAACCGCGCGAGCGGCACCACTGACGCCAGCGCGGCCACTAGCGCGATCAAGCTCAGCATTTCTTTCCAATACCAGACCTGATTGCTCCCGGGAATAGCCGCCGGAAGATTGAAAACCTGAGTGAAATAATCGATCTGGTGAGTCGTCGCCTCGATGCTGTAGGGCTGAAATGGATGCAAGACGCGCTCGTTATACACCACACGCAGCGAGCGCTGGGCCGCGTCGCCGTAAGCTTGCCCCAGCACAACTTCTTCGAGCGAAGCGCCCGCGGCGCCGAGGCCAGAACGAATCAAGCGCAACGCCTCGGGCGCGCGCCGCATATCGCCATTTTTGAGCTCATTCCGATAGGCGCCTTCATCGTAAAAGGCATAGCTGATCGCGAGGTTGGAACTGACGTCACGCAAAGTCCGCTCCGTGAGCGTGAGAACGTAGCCCGAGATAAAAACCGCCTGCAGTTTGCTCGGCCGACCACTTTTTTTGGCCTCCTTACCGAAATAACTCGCTGCCTGCAGGGCCGCATTGCCGCCGGCGGAATGACCCGTCACACCGATGCGCGTTTTATCGACGTAATTAAGGTTCCCCGTGTTGGCGGCATAATCCACGACCGCAAACATCCCGTAGCCTTCCTCGGTCGCCGACCGAGCCGACAGGGAGGAACTGGATCCGCCCTGCGCATACGGATCGATCGCGAGCACGACGATGCCGCGACGCGCAAGTTCCAACGAGATATTGGCCTGGGTTTCCTTCGAACGTTGGAAGCCCGGCACCACCACCACCAGCGGCGCCGGTTGCGTACTTGTGGCCGACTTCGGTCGAAAAAGATCCGCCACGATCCACTGACCATTCTGAGTCGGTATTTTAATTTCCATGACCGCCACCCGCCCGCCGGAACTCTGCACCCGCGACGCGAAGAAACTCGCGGCGACGACGAGGCCCACCCCAATCAGCAGACGACCGTGGCGAGCAGCGCGGCGACTTTCGGGAGCGCTCGAGGGCGAATGATTGTCCATCTGAAAACACCAGTGTTTTAGGCGATGAAGGCGAGCCTCGTCGTTAGTGCTTTTCCGAAAACCAAGCGCTTTGGCGCCGACCTGAGAAAACGCGAAAAACGAAGGGCG
>CAMDOF010000253.1 GCA_945903465.1 Opitutus sp. GAS368 | reverse complement strand
TTCCGACCGGCTGGAGTGTCCTGCAACCCTCCGGCGTGATCCAATGCGGCGCCCGGGACATACCACTTCGGACGCAATTGCGGCGACATCAGCCACCGCATGCTCGACCACGGCCAGTCCGGCAACTGGGCGACCGGCCGGAGCTTCGCCCGCACAGGATTGAGATGGAGATAGTGGCAGAGCGGCCCCAACCCGCCCGCCGGGTCTACCAGCAGGCTCTTGTAACGGCCTTGAAACAGGTGCCCCCGCTCTCCGCGCAAGCGGTTGAACCGCGTCGAAAACGTGCCTTGGAGCCACCGCATGCCCTCGACCAGATTTCCCCGCGGGGTTTCCACTGCCAGATGAAAGTGGTTCGACATGATGCACCAAGCATGGACCCGCCAGCCGGTCTTCCCGCACGCCTCGCCCAGGCACTGCAAAAACGCCGCCTTCGTCTTGTCCGACCGAAAGACGTCCGCCCGGTAGTTGCCCCGGTTCAGCACATGGTAGATCCCGTCCTCCGCTTCGAGCCTGAGTTTGCGCGCCATCGTGGCCGCAGCCGACGCCACCCATAACCACTCGTCAACCCCAAACCCCAAAGCCTGACCCCGTTCGGCTCGTTTGACCCCGTTCGGCTCGTTCCGGTGCCGACGGCGCCGGCGTTCTCGGCGGCCGCCAGCGGGGTCAGGGCGGCGGCGACAAAGCCGGCGAGAAGGGCAAGCCGGACGGGACGGACGGTAACGCGACGGGGGGAGACGATGATATTCATACGCTGGGGAAGGGGGTGAAAGCGCGGCCGGCGAAAGAGGCGACGGTTCCGGCTGATCAGAGGATGGCCGCCGGTGGTGTAAACGCCCCCGTCACTTTCTCTGGAAAGTAAACTTGTGCCTCGACGGTTCGACTGGCGGAACGAAGGCCGCGCGCGGAGCGCACGGCCCACCTTAGGATTCAATGCTTATAACTCAGCGTTATCGGTTCCTCTGTAGCTGCGAGCGCCAGCAAGTGTAAATCTTGCCGCACCAGACCAGTCCACTCGCTGGCGCTCGCCGCTACGGCCCGGGTGGAGGAAGTCCGCCCAGACCTGAGCAGCGTCGGCTCTTCTAAACACTCTCCGGCACCACATATGGCTTCCGGTAGATGCGCCTCAGCATCGCGTCGGCCTCGGCGTCGTTCGCGAATTTCTCCTTCCCTCCGACAAACTTCAGCGAGCGGCCGAGCCGGTAGGAGATATTTGCCAGATGGCAAAGCGACGTGGACAGATGGCCCTCGTTGATATCGGCGTGGAGGACGTCGTCCTTGCCCGCGCGAACGGCGTCCAGGAAATTCGCCCAATGATTGCCGCTCTTCTCGCCGTCGCCTTCCTTTGATCCGGCAAACGCCTCCTTGCCCCGCTTCCGAAAGGCTTTCCAGGTGTTACTGCTGATTTCGAGCCAGCCGTCGGTGCCGTAAAACAGATTGCCGACCTCCTGGCCCCGGCTGCCTTCGTGATTTGTATAACGGCCGCGGGTTTCCAGTTCGATCAGCTTCCCGTCGCCGTATTTGAAGACGGCGGTCTGCGTGTTGGGCGTCTCCTGGGTCGTCTTGTCGTGGCCGTAGGTCTCGACGCCGCCGTAAACTTTGGTCCCGGGAGTGCGGGTCTCCGCGCTCCCCTCGTCCTGGCGAAAACCAAAGATGCCGCCGGCCGAATACACGGAAACCGGATGCTCGTTCTTGGCCATGCCCCAGCGCGCGATGTCGAGTTGGTGCGGGCCCGTGTTGCCCGTGTCGCCATTGCCGGTGTCCCAAAACCAGTGCCAATTGTAGTGACTGCGCTTCTCGTTATACGGGCGATCGGGTGCGGGCCCGAGCCAACGGTCATAGTGAAACGGCGCCGGCGGCGTGCCATCCTTCGCCATGCCATAGGAGTCGCGCGACTTGAAGCAGAGTGCCCGGGCCATGTAGAGCTCGCCGATGCCGCCGCCGTGGAGAAAGGCGATCGCCTCGCGGACATTTTTCGCGGACCGGTTGTTGAGTCCGACCTGCATGCGCAAACCATATTTCCGCGCAGCCTCGATCATCTTCCTCCCCTCCCAGATGTTGTGGGACGCCGGCTTTTCCACGTAGACGTGCTTGCCCGCCTGGCACGCCCAGACGGCCGCCAGCGCATGCCAGTGGTTGGGCACGACAATCGAGACGGCGTCGATCCCCTTGTCGTCGAGGATGGGCCTCATGTCCCAATTCGTCGTGGGCACGACGCCGGACTTTTGCTCGACCAGCTTCAAGCCCGCGGCAAAGAGCTGCTCGTCGGTGTCGCAGAGCGCGCGCACCTGCACGTTGTGGCTGTCCTTCAGGCCGCACCAGCTGCTGAGGTGGACCGTACCTTGGTTTCGGATACCGATGACGGCGACATTGAGCCGGGAGTTGGCCCCGCTGATGGCCGCATAGGATTTGGCGCTGAAACCCATGCCGCCGACGGCGATGCCGGCCGTGCCGATCGCGCCGTGTTTGATGAAATCTCTTCGGTTGGTCGTGTTCATGATGAGAGAAGGAAAGAGCCCGGCGGGGTCGGCTTGGATGAATTGCGGCGACCGCGCCGGTATCAACGAAGCGACTGGCGGTGTGGACGTCAACGGGCGGTTTGGGCAAACGGACGGCAGCGACGGGAGCGATCCGTCCGGCCGACGTCTTCGTCCAACGGTGAGGTGGATCGCTCGATGGCGTCTTTGCCCCTGCTCACGCCCGTCCGCTCGAGATCTACTTCACTCTAGGTTGGGCTCTTTTTTCTGGCCTAGTAGAGCGGAATCGCGCCGTGCGGAATCGCGGGCTCATGTGCGCGTTGTGCTGTAGTGACTAGTTGGGCCGGCAGTTCATTCGTAGTGGGTCCACATCCGTATTACCTTCACCGCCTGCCTTTCGCCATCGATTTGGTAAACAAGCCGGTGCTGGATGTTAATCCGTCGAGAGTAGGCCCCAGCCAGATCGCCCTTCAACTCCTCGAACGGCGGCGGAGACAGAAATGGATCTCCTCTCAGAATCGCCAGGAGCTTTTCGGCCTGGGGACGAAGGTTCGATGAGGCCAGTTTCTTGGCGTCCTTTTGCGCCTGCTTGGTGTAGTATACCTGCCAGCTCACCAGCGAAGTGTGGTCGAGGATTTACTCAGCGGCTCCTGCATTCCCTTGCGGATTGATTCCCGCATGCCGGGTATTGAAAGGAGGTAAAGAGTCTCCTGAATGCTCCGCCAATCATCCTCTGCCACCAATACGGCATTGCTGCGCTTGCCGGTGATCTGAATGGGCTCGTGCGAAGCGCACGTGTCGTCGACCAATTGATAGAGCTGAGAGCGGGCTTGGGTTATGGAAATTGAAGTCATGGTGGGAGCGTACGTTTGTGCGTACGTTCGTCAATCACCGCCTTTTTTTGCCCAACGATTCAGGCCAGCCACGACTACGGCTGGCGCGTCAAGGGGAGGCGTCTCATTCCAAGCCAGCCGGAACTCTTCCGACACCGGAAAGTGATCTGAAACAGTGGTTGAATTGGACGCGTCGCACGGGGGGACAGTCGGAGAGGGTCAGGTTTCGGAAGGTGATTTCGGCCTTCGCCTACACGGATTTCAATCGGGAGTGTTGCAGAAAAACGCGGTCACGTTGACCGGCTCGCGGCCTTTGGCGCACCGATTGAACTGAAGGTTGCACCGCAGAGACGGCGGAGGACGCAGAGGAGGAGGAACCGGAGTGCGGGTGTTCTCTGCGATCTGGTCGGGGTCTCTGCGGTGTCAAAGGCTTGGGCCGCAATCCCAGAGGGTCAGTCCGTGAATCGCTAATTCTTACCCACCACACCTGGTCCTGCGGCGTGTATGTAGGGCGGACCGAAACGGTATGCGCAATCGTCAAGCCACCACGACAGGTCGGGCCACTTGAGGTTAGGCAGCGAGCAAACTCAAACCCGAGATTTCGGAAATGCCAACGAACGGCCAATCGCTGCTGGAGCGGACTGATAATTCACGGACTTGAACCGTCGGATTGACCCACACGGGGGCGCGGACGTATCGCCGCAGGTGTTCGTCCGCATCGGGCAGACAAGGCTTCGCCTCTATCTGCGCTCCCCCGTGGCATCAGACACGGACGCGCTACCGTCGGGCGGCGCGACTCACCCAACGGGCAGATCGCCAAAATCCGCCGCCCGGGTCCACCGCCGTCGATCCACGCCCACATTGCGCGCGGGAGAAAAGATCAGCGGTTTGACCCGTACCGCGACCCAAGCCCCCGCCCGGACCGCTACCGATAGAACGGCTGCCACGTGAGCCAGCGCGGCCCGTAGCGGAGGGGCGGGGCGCCCGCTTCGTGGGCGCCGAGGTCCGGGCCCTGCCCGATGAAACCGTCGTTCACGGTGGGGATGACCACCCCGGCATCGACAGCCTTGCTCCCGGGCCGCAGTTGGAAATTCAGGTCCATGGCATGATAGACCGCATAGGGCTTGGCCGGGTCCGGCGGGGTCATACGCACGAAAATATCGAAGTCGACTTCGCGACCGTGGGCCTCCTGCCCGGTGCCAGCCTGGAATTCGGCGAACGTGGCGAATGATTTCCAGTCGCCGGGCTTCGGCTCATAGAGCGTCTGACCCTGGGGCGGGGCCAGCCAGCCGTATTGCGCTTTGACGTTCGGGTTTGGCCGGTAGCCGTTGTAGTCGGAGGTGTTGGCGCTGGAGGAATTCCCCACGCGCATGATGCCCCGGTCCGGCGTGTCGCGGCCCAGGAAGAGATTGTTGCGATAGTGCACATTCGACGACGTGTCGCCGGCGTTGTGCTCGCCGATAATCGTATTGTGATACACGAACAAGCCGGCGGGCTTGGCGGAGAATTTGAAGGCCGTGCCGTTGGGGGAATGATAGAGTGTGTTGCGAATGAAGTAGACGGGACCGCCAAAGACCGGCTGGGCGCTATAGCCACCCATGGCCGAGTTGGTTCCGCGGTTGTTAAACACCCGGACGTTGTGCACACCACCGTCGGTCTCGATGAAGTCGTCATTGAAGAGATGCAGATCGTTGTTATAGATATCGATTGACGAGGCGCGCCGGTCCGGGTCCGAGGGCGGTGTGCCGTAGGTGGAGATGCCGATGGCGTCGTGAAAATAGGCGATGGCGTTGTGCGCGATGACGTGGCCCTGGCCGTAGATCTTGATGGCGTAGTAACTGACCATGCGGTGTGATTTGGAGAGAGGCTCTTTCCACGAGATGCCGTCGGGGGTTCGAGGTCGTCCGCCCCAACCGATGAGACGGAAGCGGTCGTCCCGGCCGAGGAAGAGGTTGTCGGCTATATAGAAATCCGAGGAGCCCGCATACTCGGTCCACACGCCGAAGCCGATGTTTTCGAAGCGACAGTTCTTCACCGTGAGGCCGACCGCGCCGAGAACTTCCTTCTGACCCGCTAAACCCCTCCCGGATCCGATCCCCCTGAAAATCCAGTTTCCTATCAATTGCGACCGCTCTTCACCTCGTAGATCATGACTAACTCGATCTCTCCTGCGCCCTCGGGAAACGTGCGGATGACTTTCTCATGATCGATAACCATCGGACCGGCGACTATGCGCTTCAGAAGCACCGCTCGCAGATTCGGCTCTCGAAACCGAGCGAGGAAGCGCTCGCGCATCTCTGCGCTGCCGCTGGCTACCAGCTTCGACGGATGCTCGAACATCTGTGCGTCCTCGGCGTAAATCGCGAGCAACGCTTCGATATCGCGAGCATTGTAGGCATCGAGCTGATGCTGAACAATCGATTCTGAAGGTGAGATGCTCATATTTTTACCCAACGTCAGCGGTCAGCCACGCCCACTGGGCTGACGGTTGATGAGCAGTTCAATCATGAAAACGAAACCTTGGCGTCGCCGAAGCCCCCGACAGTGGGCGTTGCGCTGTGGTGACTGGTTAGCCCGGATTGGAGAAACGGGCGAGCCAAGTAAGCGGATCAGATGCACTGGGAATGAGAGCGCCGAAGATTAGTAACTCACCGTGCAGTCCGTACAAGACGAAATGAGGAAACGACGAGAGATTTCGCCGACGTACGTCGGTCACGATCGTGGACCCGGTGTTCAGAAAATGTCCCGCTGCCGTCGGCGCGGATTTGATCCGAATCAAAGCGTCGTCGACCTCGCTTCGAAAGCGAACCTCGAGCTTTGGAGAAATCGCACCGTATTGTTCGGTGAACCGGAGGACATCCTTCGGAAAGTCGGGATGGTAGAGAACCTTCATCCGATCGCTCGGCGAAAATCGTCCTCCGACAGACCACGCGTCTTCCCCGTGACCACATCTTCAATGCGACGAACGCCTTCCGCCACCAATTCGCCCACGCGACGATCACTCGCAACGCTCTCCACGATTCGCCGCGCAAGTTCCAGGCGATCGTTCTCTGGTAGCGCCAACACGGATTCAGTAATCTGACTCGGAATCATGGACGGATGGTAGCTGCCAACGGGGCGTGCGCAAGAGCGACCTGTGGCTAACGTTCAGCGGTCAGCCACGCGCGAAGCGCGTTGTGCTGTAGTGCGTTGGTTCGGCCTCTTCTCTTTTCTAACATGCGTCTTCCACAGGTGCAGGACCACGGGTATCGCGATTAAGGCACAGAGAAGTAAAAATGGAGGATATTCGAGCGCCGAATCTGAAGCTTTGAGCACGGCGGTAATCCCTTCAGAACGAATGTAATTCCCGTGAGTGTCGCGTGGGACGGTCCAACCGTCCCGCAACAGCCAGAAAACATAACCGAGGCTCACAAGAGCCGCAGTCGGGAGAAAAACAGCGATCCCGAAAAACAGCCGAGATCTTTTTCCTTCCGACCGCAACGCGCAGACCAACGAACCCGCGTAGACACTAACCAATAACGTTCCAACGACGATGCTGGTGGAATGGCGCATTTTTCTTTGCCGAACGTCCGAGGTCAGCCACGGCGGCTCGGCGCCGTTGGCTGTGCCGACTTGTTCGGCGGTCGGGAACGTTCGACCACGACGGTGATGAGATGCGCGATCTTGTGATGAAAAATCTCGGATCTCTTCTTCCAATGGATGGCCGGAACTGAGGCAGGGTGCACCGCAGAGACGGCGGAATTCGCAGAGAGCCGAGTCAGCGCAATCTCTGCGTCCTCGGCCGTCTCTGCGGTGCAAATGGATTCCATGACAAATCTCTTTTGGTCGACGGTTGCGTTTTGCGGAAGAAATTTCTTTGGCCGAACGCCATCAGTCAGCCACGCGCGAAGCGCGTTGCGCTGTGATGATCTGGTTCGGCTCTTTCATACTTCTTCGTAAGTTATGAGCGAACCGATCAACTCGTCATGAAGAACTGAAGGTGAAAGAACCGTGTCGCCTCCGTGCTTCTCGATCGCTTTTGCAATCGGCTTCTTCAGGCCAGCAGATGAGCGAGAACAAAGCTGATCGAATTCGCGCAAGGAAATCTGCCGCTCTTTGGCAGTGCAGTAATATATTCGGGTGAAGTTCACGATTCGCTTTAGTAGTCGTGGCGTGAAAGGGCCCCGCTTGATCTCTTTCAACTCAACGAAAGACGCATCGTTCCTTAGAATCCATCTTAGGACTCGCTTATCGGCTCGGCATGGCTCCGTCATTGAGAACCCGTCAGGACCACAATCACTCTTGGTGAATCCCCATGCGCGAAGAAACTGCTCATCCGCCAGCAGCACCTTACGGTCCCAGCAAAGGATGGCGATGTCTGGGAAGTTTCTGCTCATTCAGTGTTTTGCCGAACGTTATAGATCTGCCGCGAGCGTGGCCGGCGCGGAGCGTGCGCAAGCACGGTCCGTGACGGACATGCTCGTTGGCAGTAGCGCCTGGTTGAACGAAGCCGCTGCGCGGCGCAGAGATTTGGGAGCGGTGCGGCGGGGGTAACGCATGGGGACGGATGACCGTGGGTGAACGGGTGCGGTGGGGCAAGACTGGTGGGGATGTCCTCCCATAAATCCACGAAAAAGGGTGCCGCGG
>CAMDOF010000252.1 GCA_945903465.1 Opitutus sp. GAS368 | reverse complement strand
ACCGGCGGTGCCCTCACCGAAATCCTCAAAGAACTGAACACCTACGCGCAGAGCGGCATCACCGCCGATGAGCTCACCTTCACGAAAAGCGCCCTCGGCCAGCGCGATGCCCTGCTCTATGAAACCCCGCTCCAAAAAGCCGGCTTCATCCGCCGGATCATGGATGACAACCTCGCGGCGGACTTCGTCGACACCCAGAATAAAATCCTCGCGACGATGCAGAAATCCGAGCTCGACCGCGTCGCCGCGAAATGGATCAAGACCGACGCCGTGAACATTTTGCTCGTCGGCGATAAATCCAAGATCCTCCCGATGATCGCCCGCTTCGGCTACGAAGTCATCGAGCTCACCCCCGACGGGACGCCCCTCATCCCCCAGTAAAACCCGTTCCCATCACGTCTTCCGCCCAAACCTCGCATAGAGCGCCGGCAGCAAAAACAAGTTCAACAGCGTCGAGGTCACCAGCCCGCCGAGAATCACCAGCGCCATCGGCCGCTCGATCTCATTGCCCGGCACGTTGCCCTTCAGCACGAGCGGCAACAGCGCGAACGCCGCCGTCGCCGCCGTCATCAAAATCGGCACCAGCCGTTCTTCGGAGCCACGCAACACCAGCGCCAGCCCGAAGGCCTGCCCCTCTTCCTTCTCCAAATGCCGATAGTGGCTCACGAGCAAAATTCCATTGCGCGCCGCGATGCCCAGCACCGTGACAAAGCCCACGAGCGAACCCAATGACAGCACACCTCCCCCTAGCCACGCCGCGAGCACCCCGCCGATCAGCGCAAACGGCAGGGTGAGCGCGATGAGCAGCACGAGCCGCGGCGATTGAAAGTCCGCCAGCAGCAGCACCAAGATCCCCGCGATCGACGCCAGCCCCAGCCAGAGCAAACGCGACTGCGCCGCCTGTCGCTCCGCCCACTCGCCGAGCACCTCGGGATGGTAGCCGCGCTGAAAATTCACTTTCCCCACCCGCGCTTCGACTTCCCGCGCCACCTCACCCAACGCCCGCCCTGACACATTGCACGTCACGTCGATGCGGCGCGAGGCACCTTCGCGCTTGATCGCATTCGGCGTCGGTACGATCGCCAGTTCCGCCACATCGGCGAGCCGCACGTGCCCACCCGCCGGGGTCTCGATGAGCAACGCGCGCAGGCTCGTGAAATCCGCCCGTGCGCTCGGCACGCTCCACACCGTCACCTCGTGCACTTTCTGGTCTTGGTAAACTTCGCCGACCTTTCGCCCGCTCACCAGCGTCGTCACCGCGCGGCGCACCAATCCGGCCGTCAGCCCGTGCAGCGCCGCGGCATCCGGTCGCAATGTGATCGTAATTTGAGGCACGAGCGTTTGCGGCTCCACTTTCAGTGCACTCACGCCCGGCACGTCCTTCAGCGCCGCGCCCACTTCCGCCGCGTGGCCGCGCAACACCTCCAGATCCGCTCCGTAGATCCGCACCACGATGCTCGCACTCGCCCCCGTGAGCACTTCCTTGATACGCTCGCGCAGAAACGTGAGCAGATCGCGCGTCAGCCCCGGGTAGCCGTCCACCACCGCCTGCACCTTCGCAATCGTCGCATCGTAATCCACCTCCGGCGCCATACTGATCCATAGCTCCGTAAAATCAGGCCCCACCACCTCGTCGGCCACTTCCGCGCGTCCAATGTGCGCCCCTTGATTCCTTACGCCCGGAATCGCCCGCAGGTCTTTGCTCGCGGCGATCGTGATGCGCGTGCTGGCCTCCACCGAGGTGTTCGGTTTCTCCAACCAGTGCATGAGAAAATCCCGCTCCTTAAAATTCGGTAGAAACTCCTCCCCGAGCCGCGCGTGCCAAATCCATCCCGTCCCCGCAAAGGCCACGACCAACACCCCGATCGCCGCCCCGGGCCGCTGCGCCAGTCGCGGCAATACCCCGCGATACCAACCCTTCAACGTCCACGCCAACCACGCGTCGCGGTGCACCGCCGCATCGGGCCGCAGCAGCAGCAAACTCAACGCCGGCGTCACCGTGAGCGCCACCGCCAGCGACGCTGTGATCGCCAGAATATACGACAACGCCAGCGGCCGGAAAAACGTCCCCGCCAATCCCGGCAGGAAAAACACCGGCACAAACACCAGCACGATGATCACGCTCGCGTAGACCACCGCGCTGCGCACTTCGAGCGACGCCTGGAGCACGACCTTGAACGCCGATACCGGCACCGCGAGCAACCGGTTCTGCCGCATCCGGCGCAGAATGTTTTCCACGTCGATGATCGCATCATCCACCACCTCACCGAGCGCGATGATCAAACCAGCGAGGATCATCGTGTTGATGGTCTCCCCGCGCCACCGCAGCAAAAGCAGCGCGATCGCCAGCGAGAGCGGAATCGCCGTGAGGCTGATCACCGTCGTCCGCCAGTCCCCGAGGAAAAACCACAGCACGACCACCACCAACAGACAGCCGAGCCACAGTGCCTCCGTCAGGTGATCAATCGAAAGCTGGATAAACGTCGCCGGCCGGAAAATCGTCGAATCCATGTCCACGCCCGGTAATCCCGGCCTCAGTTCCGCGAGGATTTTTTCCACGCCCGCCGTGACATCAAGCGTGTTGCCCCACGGCTGTTTCTCGACGATCAACAGAATTCCCGGACCGTCGTTGATCACCGCGTTGCCGATCGGTGCAGGGTGACCGATCTTCACCTCCGCCACGTCTCCGAGCCGGATCGACGTGCCATTCCTAAATTCCACCACAGTACGCGCAAGGTCCTCCGGCGTCGTGATGAGACTCAGCTGCGCCACACTCAGGCGTAGATTCGGCGTATCGACAAACCCGCCGGCACTGATCACCGCCGCATCGCCCGCCGCCCGCGTCACCGCATCGAGCGTCACCCCCGCTGCGCGCAAACGCTGCGGATCGACCAGCACTTGGAACTGTTTGTCGCGCTGCCCCCAGATCGCGACGTTGGCCACTCCGCGCACCGACATCAGCCGCGGCCGGATCGTCCAGAGCGAGAGCTCGCTCAGCTCCATTTGAGAAAGCGTCTTCGACGTCAGCCCGACTTTCAGCACGCGGCTCAGTGACGAATAGGGTGCCATTAACACCGGCGGCTTCACCACCGCCGGCAACCGCCCTTGCGCGAGATTCAGCCGCTCCTGCACGAGTTGACGCGCACGCAAAATATCCGTGCCGGTGTCGAAAATCATCACGACCGACGAGAGGCCGAGCACCGGCTTCGAGCGCAGCGTTTTCAAAAACGGCAGCCCATTCAGCGAGTTCTCCAGCGGCACCGTCACCAGCGCATCGACTTCCTCGGTGGAAAGCCCAGGCGCCTCCGTCTGCACTTCCACCAGCGGCGGTGCGAATTCAGGAAACACGTCCAACGGCGCGTGGCGCGTGGCATTGATGCCGGCCACCATCAGCGCCATCGCCACGGCGACCACCAACACGCGCATGTTCAGCGCCCAGGAAACAATCGCGTTCAGCATGATGGGGTGCGGCGTTTACTTTCCCGTCATGAACTCGGTGCCGAAAAGTTCGGCCGATCCGTCGGTCACGACCTTCGACCCAACCGCCGGTCCACTCGCCAACACCGCGTCACCGCCCGCGAGGCGCGAAACCTGCACGCGTCGCCGGGTGTAGGTGTGCGGTGCGATCGCTTCGTAAACCCACTGCCCGCCGTGGATGTCGTGCAGCACCGCATTGAACGGCACCACCAAGTGTTCCGACGCGCTATCCCGGAGTAAAATTTCTACCGCCACGCGCTCGCCCGCCCGCGCTGTCATCCCCGCCGGCATCTTGTAATACCAGTCCACCGTCGCCGTCGCTGCATTGGCCGTTTGCGGCCCGCGCACCGGCGCCGCGCTTTTGCTCACGGCATCCGCTGCCAGCGTGCGAACCCCCGCCATCGCCGCCGCATCGAGTGCGCCCACCTCTCCGCTGTAGATTGCCGCCCGCACCCATGCCCGCCGCGTCCCGCCCTCGCGTGCAACCGGCGCGCCAAGGATGTCCCGCTGCGCGTTCGCCGTCGCTAGCGCTGCCTCTGCCTGCGCAAGCAGCGCCTTGGCTTCGTCCACCGAGCGCACACTCCCCGCCTCGGCCGAGAACACTTTCTTCGCCCGCGCAAACGCGATCATCGCCGCGTCCACCTGCAACTGGGCCTGACGCACCCGCCCATCCGCGACCGCCTGCTGGTCCGCCAGCCGCAGCGCTTCGTCGAGCGTGCCGCCCAACACCGGGGCCACTCGGCCGGCCTCGTCTCCCAGCGACCAAACCACCTCGCCGGCAAACAACCGCTTCTCCGGCACCGCACGCCTCCCGACCACCACGGTCTTCAGACGCAACCGCTCCTCCGCCTCGGGCTTGAGCGTGAGCGTCGTCAGCTCGGCTTCCTTCGTAATCGTCGCCGGCGCCGCAGCCGTCGGTGCACCGTGCACCCCCACACCGAGCAAAAAAAGCGGCAGAAGAAATTTCATGGGCAAAAAGCGAAAATTATTTGGCCTCCGTCATGCGCACCGGCCCACGCCACGCCAGCTCGGACCACGCCAGCGGACGCTGCACCGCATCTTCGAAGGCTCCCAACGCGTGCGCCGCACGTCGCCGGGCCGCGAGCTCCGTGCGGGACTGGTCGACGAGCTCCATCTCGGCGCGCACGAGTTCAAGCCGCGAAATCTCTCCCGCCTCGTGCCGCGACCGCATGAGCCGGGTCTGCCGCTCAAGCGTCGTCCTCAATCCGCGCACCATCTCCAGGTCCGCCTGCACCGACGCGTAGTCAGCCACCGCGCGATCGACCTCGGCCAGCACGCGGTTCTGCACCGCCAGAAAATTTGCCGCCGCCGCCGCCCGGCTCGCCTCGGCCGCAGCGATCGGCCCTTCGTTGCGGTTGAAGACCGGCAACGTCACGCCGATACCCACGGACCACTTTTCTTTTCCTTGGTCGAGTTGGTAGCCCGGTCCGAGTGTGAGATTCGGATACTGCCGCGCGATCTCACCCTGCAGCACGGCCTGACTCGCGGCATAAGCCGCCAACGCACCCAGCAAATCAGCCCGGTTCAGCGGTGCCCAAGCCCGCGCCTCCGTCGTGGCCGAGGGCGGCGGTGCATCAACCAAACCCCCTCCACTGAGCCGGATCTCGTTGATCGCCCCGAGCGGCACCCCGAGCGCCTCCGCCACGCGACTACGGGCCGTTGTCACCGCGCGTTCACTCTCCCGCGCCGCGAGCTCAGCCCGGGCGAGCGCCGTGCGCGGCCTCCAACGGCGAAGTGTCGCCCGCCTCCACCCGTGCCGTCGCGAGTTGCGCCGCGCGGGCGACCAGCGGAAGCTGCAGCCGCCCGAGTTCCGCCTCCGCCACGGCCCCGTCCCATTCGATCAGCGCACCGCGCACCGCGCGGTGCACCGCCCACGCCACCGAGGCCAGGTCCAGCCGCGCCCGCTCGACGGCACGTTGCGCCTCGGTCGTGCGGTGCGCGCGTTTCCCCGCCAACTCGATCGGAATATTCAGTGCGTAGCCAAGAATCCACGGCGTGATCCCTCCCGGCGTCTGGTCGCTGCGCCCCGGCGTAAACGTGAAGGTCGGATTCGGCCTCGCCTCTGCCGTGCGCACACCAGCTTCCGCCTCGGCGAGGCGCGCCCGCGCCACGTCGAGCGACGGGTTAAAATAAAACGCCGCCAACGTCAGCCGCGGGAGATCCCACTCGGTGCCAACCACCCACCCATGCGCTACCAAAATTTTTTGCAGCCCCGCGTCCGCCAAACTCCGCCGATCCCATTGCGCCGCCGTCGCCACCGGATCGATGTCTTTGCTTTGATACGACACACACCCGCCGAGAACGGCGGCCAGCGAGGCGAGCAACAAACATAGCTTCGGCATGGAGAAGGAAGAGACCGGAATCCAGACCCCGCTCTCTCACCAAGGTCAATGTTTGCCGTCGGGAAAAGTTTCCCTCGTGAAGAGAACGTGCAGCCCCTCGCAGCCATGGGCTAAAAAAGGCCGTAGCCTCCTTATCTCGTTACGCTAACCGCGGCGGCCTCGCGGCCAACGCGCCGAGTGCGGCGGTAGATTTCAAAAAACGAACGGCGTGATTCAGAGGGGATAGAGCTCATGGAAAATAGATGGCCGCTGGGTTTGCGAAGGACCGGCGGCGCGTCGGAGCTCTGAGGTTCGGATATCCACCTGCAATCACTCCGACGCCCCGCCCTCATGTCCCGCAATAAGTCCGATACCCGTCTCCCCCGTCCGGCGCCGGCACTCGATACTCCGCCACGTCCGCCGCCCGCGCCCGCGCAGAATCGTAAGGCGCAGCCAACACCGCCAGCAGTCGCTCCAGCACACTCACGCTCCCCTGCTCCGCCGCCGCCAAGGCCTCTTCCACGCGATGATTGCGCGGTATCACCGCCGGACAATTCGCCCGCCGCAATCGCCCCACTTCTTCCGCCGTCTGCGATTGCCGCGCGAGCCGCGCCCGCCAGCGCTCCCGCCATGCCTCGAACTCCTTCGCCGACCCCGACTCAGACCCCGGCCCCGCCTCCGTCGCCCCGAGCGTTTCGAGCTCCCCAAACGTATTCGTGAAATCCGCCTTCGCCGCGTGCATCCACGTCAGCAACGCCTCGATCAACGCCAGATCCTCCGGCTCTTCGTTAAACAACCCTAGCTTCCTCCGCATGCCCGCGAGCCATTGTCGCTGAAAACTTTTTTCGAACCCACCGAGCGCCTCGTTCGCCAGCGCGACCGCCGCCTCCTCCTGCGGATGCAGCACCGTCAACAACGCCTCCGCCAATCGCGCCAGATTCCACTGCGCGATCTGCGCCTGATTCCCATAAGCGTAACGCCCATCGCGGTCGATCGAGCTAAACACCGTCGCCGGATCATAGGCCTCCATAAACGCGCACGGACCGTAATCGATCGTCTCGCCCGAGAGCGCCATATTGTCCGTGTTCATCACCCCGTGCACAAAACCCACGCCCATCCACTGCGCGATCAGTCGCGCTTGTCGCTCAATAACTGCGCCCAGCAGTGCAAGCGCTGGATTTTCGGCGCCAACCAACTCCGAATAGTGTCGCTGCAACGTATAATCCACTAACGCCCGCAACGCCGCCTCGTCCCTTCGCGCCGCCACCCACTCAAACGTCCCCACGCGGATGTGGCTCGCCGCCACCCGCGTCAGCACGGCGCCCGGCCGCGCTCCGTCCTGCCGCCAGACCTCCTCGCCCGTCGCCACGACTGCGAGACTGCGCGTCGTTGGAATCCCCAGGGCGTGCATCGCTTCACTGATCACATACTCGCGCAACATCGCGCTCAGCGTCGCGCGCCCGTCACCGGCCCGCGAATACGGCGTCGGCCCCGCCCCTTTTAACTGCACATCAAACCGCGCTCCACTCGGCGTGATTTGCTCACCCAACAAAATCGCCCGCCCGTCACCCAGCGTCGTGAAGTGCCCGTATTGGTGTCCCGCGTAAGCCTGCGCCAGCGGTGCCGCCCCCGGCGGCAGCACGTTTCCCGAAAAGATCTCCGCCGTCCGCCGTCCGCCCTCCGCCCCCGCCGCGCCCGCTCCCTCCGCACGCGCCCACGCCGCCGCGTCCAGCCCCAGCTCCTCCGCCAATTTCCGATTCCACACCACCCTCCGCGGCGCACGCACCGCCGTCGGCCCCACCGCCACGTGCAGCAGACTCGGCAACTGCGCATACGAATGCTCCAGGCGCCAGCCACCCGCCGCGCGATTCGAAAAATCATGTCCGGACATCCGCGCGATTCGGACGATCCCCTCAGGCTCGTCAAGTTTCGTTCCTCCTCGGATGCACACCTCGCCCCAAAATTCTCCCCTGCTCGCTCGCCATTTCGCCCCTTCCACTCACTTTCCCGATCATGACGTCCTCGCTCCGCGCCGCCCTCGCCACCGTGCTCCTCTGCACCCTCGCCGCCTGCACCAAGAAAGATCCGCACGCCGGCCACGATCACTCCGCCCACGCCAAACACGCCCACGCCGCCCCCCACGGTGGCACGT
>CAMDOF010000251.1 GCA_945903465.1 Opitutus sp. GAS368 | reverse complement strand
GGCGAACCAGGCCAGAGTTTTCACAACACGATCTCGGTCGATCAAGTGGCCGCCGATGCGCTGGGGAAGGAGACCCGGTTTGATTCCCTCATCCTCGATTGCGGCGCGGCGGCAAATGCCTCGGGCCACGGGCAGGGGCTCTCGCTTTCATGGGACGCCCGGGGCAAGCCAATGTCCGGACCCAAGACGCCGGTCGAGGCCTTCCACCGGCTCTTCGCCCAGGACAGCACCCCGCTCGAGGCGCAGAAGACGATGCTCCGGCAAAGGCGCAGCGTGCTCGACAACGCGAGGGAGAGCGCCAGGGAATTGCAGCGCCAGCTCGGCAAGACCGACAACGCGAAACTGGACGAATATTTCCAGGGTATCCGCGATATCGAGACACGCCTGAGCCGCGACGAACGTTGGCTGGGCGCGCCCCGGCCCGCGCCGGGCCTGGCGGAACCGCAGTCCAGCTTGGCGGGCTACGAGGAGATCGAGCTCATGTATGCTATCATGATCGCCGCTCTGCGCACCGACAGCACGCGCGTGCTGAGTTATCGGCAACCCGTCTCGACACTGCTCACCAGTCTCGATGTCCGCATCGACGCCCACACGATGAGCCACTACCTCGGCAAGGGCGCGGAATATTTGGAGGCATCCGAGAAACGCGACCGGGCACAAAGCGAGCTCCTCGCCGGTTTCCTCGACACATTGAAAGCCTCCGCGGAGCCGGATGGCAGCTCGCTGTTCGATCACACGACGGTCGTTTACGGGAGCAACATTCGGACCGGCCACAACCTCGACAGCTGCCCCACCATCCTCGCCGGCCGCGGCGCCGGCCTCCGCCTCGGACACAATCTGGTTGTTTCCAAAGACACGCCGCTCTGCAACGCGTGGCTGACGCTGCTGCGGGGTTCGGGTGTCGCGGTCGAGCGCCACGGGGACAGCTCGGGAACGATTCCTCAACTCCTCGCCTAGTCGTCCAACAAATTTGGATATCGGAGCGCTCATTTCCGCGACTCCCGGAACGTAACCCATGAAACCACTCCGCCTCCCCGTCCTCCTTGCCTTCACTCCGTTGGGCAGCGCGGCGCCCCTCGTATTTGAGGGCACGCACGGCCCGGGCGTGGGCCGGCACATCATCTTCCTCGCGGGCGATCACGAATCTCGCTCAGCAGAGACCTTGATCGTTCCGTGCCGGCTTCACCTGACCCATCCCGACGAACCATAACGTCAGGAAACCCGCACCAAAGAAAGCGACGGCCCACGAGTGATGCGGCTGCACATCGACCCGGACGCGGGCTTCCCCTGCCCTGAATGAAAATCCGTCTCGCACTCCTCGCCACCCTTCGGGCCGTTGGCTTCGCAGCCGACGGCGACGACCAAATCATCCCGGCCGCCCGCACCGACGAACTGACTCCGGCCAACGGCTGGCCCGCGCTCGACCACTATCGCGATTGGAGCCGCTCGCTCGTTGGGCCGACGTCCAACCGTTTCTCCACGCTCGACCAAATCACCCGCGACAAAAAGATCCGGGCATTTTCCGCCGAGACGGGGGTGGAGCTTTGGGCGGCTGAACTTCCCCTGCACGGCACCGCGCCACCGACGACCTACGAAGTTGACGGTCGCCAGTTCGTCGTGATCGCGGCGACCGGCGGCGGCAAACTGGGCGGCCGCACGGGCGATGCGTGGGTGGCCTTCGCACTGCCCAAACCGAAATGAGCTCGGCCCCATTCACCTTGAAAAATCCCAACATGAAAAAAACCCCCCTCGTTCATCTTTGCCTTCTCGCGATAATTTTCCTCGCGCCCGGAAGCTCCACGCGTGCCGCGGCCGAACCCCCGTCGCTGTTTGACCGCCAGAACATCGCCGCGTTGTGGATCGTGCCTTACGATGCCAAGAAGCGCGGCCCCGAGGAACGGGCGCAGATGTTGCGGGAGCTTGGATTGACCAAGCTCGCCTACGATTGGCGCGCCGAACACGTCCCCACCTTCAATGCGGAAATCGAAGCGATGCAGAAGCATGGCATCGAAATCACCGCGTGGTGGTATCCCAGCCACAAGCCGGAAATCCTCGATGCCATCAAGCGCCACGGCATCCATCCGCAGCTCTGGGTGTGCGGATCACGCGCCATCACGGTGACGAACGATGCCGAGCGAATCGAAGCCGAGGCGGCGCGCATCCGGCCCATCGCGGAGAACGCGGTGGCGCTCGGTTGCAAAGTGGGACTCTACAATCATCGCGAGCCGTGGTTTGAGGAGCAGGATCATCAAATCGCCATCATCGAGCGGTTGCGCCGTGACGGTATGACGAACGTGGGCATCGTGTTCAATTTTCACCACTGGCGCGGTTCGCTGGCGGAGTTTCCCGCGCTGTTCAAACGTATCCAGCCCTATCTGCTCGCGGTGAATCTCAACGGTATGAAGGCCGACACCACGCAGTATCCCGGCGTGCGCTACATCGGCTCCGATGAGTCGGAACTGGCCATGATCCGTGTCGTCGAAGCGAGCGGCTGGCGCGGTCCGGTCGGCGTCATCCACGAACGCGGCCACCTCGACGCCGCCGAGGGGATCAAGGGCAACCTGCAAGGCCTCGAGTGGGTTCAAAAGGAATTGCGTCAGCCTGGCTCCGGCGGGCCGAAGCCGCAGGAGCCTGCGCCCGCCGCCAAAGTGTTGCCCAAGTCCACCGTCCCATCGGCTGAGTCCGGTCCAAAAATGTCGAAATGAAGCCTCTCCCCACCGCTCTCATCGCGCTACTGCTCGGACCGTTTATCGCGAGCTGTGCGGCCGCCTCCGCCGCCTACGACCCCAACCTGCTGCCCAAGGGCCATGACTATTTTGAACTGCGCTCCGGCTTGGCGAACAGCCGGCGCACGTTCGAGCGCACGCACGCCGGGCGCGTGGTTTTCCTCGGCGGTTCGATCACGGCGGGTGGGGCTTGGCGGCAACACATCTGCGACTACCTCACGAAAAAATTCCCCGGGACGACGTTCGAATTTATCAACGCGGGCATCGGCTCGCTCGGTTCGGTGCCGCACGCATTTCGCCTGGAACGTGACGTGTTGTCGCACGGGTCGGTCGATCTGCTGTTCCTCGAAGCGGCGGTGAACGACACCTCGAACACCGCCGATCCTGCGCATATGCTGCGCGGCCTCGAAGGCGTCGTGCGCCACGTGCGTATCGCAAGTCCGTTGACCGACATCGTTCAACTCCACTTTGTCATGCCCGAGCACATGGCCGACTACAACGGTGGCAAGGTGCCCGCGTCGATCACGCAGCACGAGAGAGTCGCCGTCGCCTACGGCAATCCCTCGCTGAATCTCTCGCGCGAAGTCACCGATCGCATCAACGCCGGCGAATTTTCGTGGGACCAAGATTTCAAAAACCTCCATCCGTCGCCCTTTGGTCATCAACTCTACGCGAACAGTGCCGCGCGCCTGCTGAACGCCGCATTCGCCGCGCCACTGGCGGCGGCGGAAAAACTACACCCGCTACCGCCGCCGGTGGATCCCACGAGTTATTTTCGCGGCCGTTTCGGCGAGATCCGCGAGGCGCGAAACATCCAGGGCTTCACGATTGAAAAAACCTGGCGACCGGCGGACCAAAAGGGCACGCGGCGAGGATTCTTCGATGTGCCCGCACTTGTCGGCACGGAGCCGGGCGCGGAGTTTGAGTTTTCGTTCGAAGGCACGGGCTGCGGCCTCTTCATTACCGCCGGGCCGGATGCGGGACGCCTAGAATTCAGCGTTGATGGCGGCGCGTATCGGTCGATCGAAACCTACACCCGCTGGAGCAACTCGCTCCACCTGCCGTGGGCGGTGATCCTCGACGACAACTTAAAACTCGGGCGCCACGTTGCGAAAGTGCGGATTGCCCGCGACCACGACGCGAAGGCTACTGGCACGGCGTTGCGCGTGTTCCATTTGCTGCTCAACTGAAGGATGTTGCTGGGGCCTTGCGGTGGAGGCTCGTGCTCCCTGCACCTTATCCGGTTTTCAAGCGCGGCCGGCCGCGTGAGCGCGTGCCGCCCGATCCGAACGCAGTTGGCCGGGTGGGTTTTTCCGCAGTCGCGAGTGGACGCGAGGGGTGGCCCGAGCGTTCGCTGGTGCTCGCGGCTACTCGGAAAATGAACGTCTGTAACGTGGGGTCGCTGGTTATGATCTCGCTGGCTCTGCGGTTATCCCGGTGGTCAAGGCTGCGCTCGCCAGTAGCGCGGATCTACGGATGGTCGGTCGCACCCGCCGCCAACTCAATAGCGCCGGCCACGAGGTTCGACGTCACCTGGTTATTCCGGCCGCCGGTGAGTTTAATGGCGATCGCGTTTTTGGTTGTGGGGCGGCGGTCGTGGATGAGGCAGCCAGAGACCCGCGTCCATTCGACCTGATCGAGCAGCAGCCCGATGCCGTCTGAGTCGAGAATCGTGAGGTCAGTGATCTGAAAGTGATGGGACCGGCGGACAATAAATGAGGCCTCGGCTCGCCGGGAACGGTTAATCAGCAGGCCGTGAATCGTAGAGTCCGCGCTATCCTCGAAGATGACGGTATTGCGATAATTCGGCTGATCGTAGTCGGGATTTTGATCCATCGTGTTCGGTCCGACCGATATATTTGAGCAACCCTCGACGAGCAGATTAGCGGCAAATCCCAAGCCGAAGGTGTTGCCGGAAATGGTGACGCCGCGAGCGTGGCGGAGGTGAATGTTAATATCCGTGTCTGAGAGGTGGTTATTGGCGATGCTGAAAAACCCCACTTTAAGGGGTGCATCCGGTTGCCCGATGAAGCGGATATTCGCGGACTCGCTGGCCTTGCCAGAATGCTGGAGCGTCGAACCGGTAAGAGCGCCCTCGCGGATGGATCCGGTGCGCGTATCGAACAGGACGTTGGCGGTTGGGGGGCCGCCGATCACCATATTGGCTTCGATATCGCAGGTGCCAATCTGGAGGTTCCGGACCTCGCTGTCGCGGACCACAATGCCGCCCGCATGATTATAGGAGATGTGGGAATTCGCGATATTGACCTGATGAAGATTCAGTTTTTCCAGCAAAATTCCGATGCCGGTATTATGGTAAATATTAACCTCCGTGATCAGGATGTTGCGGTTGCGGCCGGTCAGGACGATGCCGTGGCGGAGGCCATGGAGAAACAGGCGGCTGAAGATGGCGTGGAACGTTCCCTCGACGCGGATGCCGTCGGCGTCGGCGTGGGTGCCGGTGATGGTGAAGCCATCAAGCAGAGGGGCGCGCTCGCGCTCGGTGACTTGGGCGGTGACCGCTTGCGGGTCAGCTGTGCCGAGATGCGAACCTTTGAGGGAAAGAGCGGGCCCTGGGCCGGCCATGATGAGTGTGGCCGTGCCGTCGCCGCGGAACCCGCTCGGCCCGATGCGGGCGAGATCGATCACGATGGGTCGGGTAATTCGGTAGTTACCTCGGGGCAAGAAAACCGCTCCGGTGCCGGCGTCGACGGCTCGCTGGATTGCGGCGGTGTCGTCGGCGAGGCCATCACCGCGCGCACCATGATCATGGACGGAATGAGTTTCGGCCGCTGAAGATAGCCGCAGCGCGAAGCTGAGGACCGTTAAAAACCGCAGGGTACGTCTCTTGGCGGGAAGGTTCGAGCGAGCGGTTGGGTGCACGCAAGCATGAGGTCCGGTGAGTTTTAAAGGGAGTGGGCGCATTCGATAGAATAATTGCTAACGCGCTCGGACTGCAGCCAGCAGCGTTATCGGGCAGCTGATGGGAAGAGTGCAAATGGCGCGCCGGATCATCCGGTAATTCTTCGTGTCAGCGAAGAGCCCCGCTCATGCTCTGAGCATAAATGGGGCGACCGAGCGCCGACCCGGCGAGGTCCTCTCTGGTGAGGCGCGATGAGCGGCCGGCAATTCCCGAAAAGCCGGCGCGAACGCCGGGCGCATGAGCGGTCAGGATTCGTTGGCCTTGAGCACGCGAAGCATGTTGCCGCCGATAATTTTCTGGATCGTTTGATCGCTGTGTCCTCGCTGGACCATGCCTACGGTAAACAGCGGCCAGTTGGTCCAGGCCAGAGAAGTGTCACGGTCGGGGCTGAGGGCACCCGGTGGCCAGAGGGCCTCCCAGCGGACTCGCGTCGGGTTGTTACGTGCCGGTAGTTTGACGTCGTTGGGTTGCACGCGGGAGTTGTAGCCGGTGTCCGTGCCAATGCCGACGTGATTGGCGCCGAATCGCTTCACTAAATAGTCGATGTGATCAAGGAAGGCGACGAGGTCTTTGTTACCGCCGAGGAAGTGGCCAATGCAGCAGACGCCGATGAGGCCGTCGGTGTCGGCGATGGCCTTGATGACCTCGTCCTTCTTCGCGCGGATGTGTGGGTTGAGGGCGGCCGCAGAACTGTGGCTGGCGACCATGGGCTTCTTCGTGATTTTCGCAGCGTCGAAGCCGGTCTTCTGGCTGCTGTGAGCGCAGTCGGCGATTACCCCCTGGCGGTTGAGCTCGGCCACGACCATGTGGCCGAAGTCGCTCAGTCCGGCATCGATCGGCTCACCGCAGCCGTCGCCGATCGGGTTCCGTCGGTTGTACGTGAGGTGCATCATGCGCACGCCCAACTCGGCAAAGACGCGGATATGACGCATTTCGTCGACGGTGTTGTTCCAATGCCCGACGAGGGGAACGCCATTGGTCGTCATCGTGATGGCGTGGTGGCCCGCTTTCTTGGCCGCGACAATCTCGTCCGCGCGCACCGCTTTGGGAAACCGTTCGCGTAGGCGGTCAGTGACGTAGACCCAACGGGCGAGTCTTTTCATGAGCCGCATCGGATCATTCCCCTCCTCGCCGGAGTTGCGGATGATCGCGGTGACGCCAGCGGCCTGCCAAGCGCCCTCGTACTCAGCCCGCTCGGCGGCGTCGGTGACCATTCGGGTCATGCCCATGTCTTCGCGGGCATCGGCGATTTCCTGCTCAGCTGCGCCGGAGTTCATGATCTTCGCGAGGACGGCGTTATCGACCGCCGCGGCCGGGCCGAAGCCGTAGACGTCGAGCACCACGGAGTTGGCGTGCAGCTCCAGGCCATGTTCGAGGTCTTTCGCGGAAGGCTTGAGGAGGGCGAGGCCTACCTGGCGGTGGGCGGCGATCTGCGGATTCGTGGTCGCAGGGGCCGGCCCGGCCGACGCGGCGCCTTGGGCGGAGGGCAGCAAACTGGGTGCAACGAGGGGCGCGGCGGCTGCGACCAAGGAGTTGGCGAGGAAAGAACGACGGTTCATCGTGGGAGGGAGGGAGGTTTGCGCTGAAGAATTTTTTGGAAATTGGTGAGAGGGGTCGCCGCGGCTTAAAACCGGCCGCTGACTCCGAGTGTGACGGTGACGTAGTTGTACATGATATCCTGAGCGCGCCCCGGGACGCCCTGATAGAGCCGCTGGGGTGCGTTAAAGATATTCGCCACGTCGACGGTGAGTGAGACCGCCGGACGCAATTGATAGGCCAGACCCAGGTTGGTGGTCTTGAAAGAATACCGATAGAGGTTCGCCCCTGGACTCGTGCTGTTGTAACTGGAGATGTAGTTGCCGGTATAGTTATAAAGGATCCGGGTGCTGAAGCTCTGGTAGCGCCAGCTGAGACTGACATTGCCTGCCTTGGGGATGAAGCCGGGGACCTGTCCCGTCTTGAGCTCGGCCGTAGTGCCAAAGTTCCCCTTCGTATCGATGACCGTATAGTTGGCGGCCCCGCTCAGACCCTTGAAAATTCCCGGAAGAAAAGTGAACTGCTGGCGGTAGCTCAACTCCCATCCATCGACGGTGGCTGTGCCGTTGTTGGAGGAGGTTAGGCGCATGAAGCCGGCGTATTCACCATTATAGCCGTTGTCAGGTCCGGTGGGGACGATGCCGGTATTGGTGCCCGTCACGATATAATCCTTGATGGTCTTCTTGAACCAGCCGAGCGAAACGTTGCCGACGGGCTCGAAATAATAGTCGAGGGTGAAGTCCCAGTTCTTCGCGGTTTGCGGCAGGAGGCTGGGGTTGTTGATGGTGACAGTCTGGGTGGTCTCGTTGGCGGATTCGCTGGGCAAGAGATT
>CAMDOF010000250.1 GCA_945903465.1 Opitutus sp. GAS368 | reverse complement strand
GAAACTCGCCGAACTGAAATTAACCTCGTAACTCGGAGCGGTCGCGAGTTCCCCGCCGAAGTCGCGATCACCTGCTTCAAAATTGGCCAGGAGGTATATTCCAGCGCGTTCCTTCGCGATTTGACGGAGAAAAAAAATGCCGAGGCGTCTCGCCGCCTAGTCGAGGCCCAACTCACCCAGTCGGAAAAACTAAAAACCCTCGGAACGCTCGTCGGGGGCATCGCTCACGAGTTTAATAACATGCTCGCCGGCGTCCTCGGATTCGTTGAATTAGCGAGCGAACTCACTTCGAAACACCCCACCGCCGCCGATTATCTCAACGAGGCACGGGGCGGCGTCCTCCGCGCGCGCGATCTCGTACAACGGCTGCTGCTCTTTGCTCGCCCCGCCCCCTCTGGAGAACACGAACTCATCGACCTCGGAGCATTGACGACAGAAGTCTTACCGCTGATCCGCGCCTCCGTCAGGACGGAGATTGCCCTCAACTATAACGCCGACGCCAACGTTTACCTACTTCGAGGCGACCCGTCCCAAATCCAACAGGTCCTCCTCTGCCTGTGTCTCAACGCGACTCAGGCCATCACTGCAACCAAAGGCGTCGTCACCATCGCCGTCTCGTCCCAGCCCTTCGCGGCCTCCCCAGATTTGGCCATCCCCCTCGGCAACTATGTCCGTCTCACGGTCACTGATACCGGGATTGGCATGGACGCCGCCACCCAAGCCCGCATCTTCGATCCTTTTTTTACGACCGCCGCGGAAACCAAACAAGGAAGCGGCTTGGGATTAGCCGTGGTCCAAAGCATCGTCCATGCGCACGCCGGCTTCATCCGCATCCATAGCCAAGTGGGCCAGGGCTCCCAATTTGAAATTTTCTTTCCGCGCGCAACGAACGAGCAATCAAGCCCACCAACTCCCACGTTCGCCAACGACGCCGAACCCAACCCTAAAGCGACGCCGCGCTTCACGCCGATACCGGCCTCTCCACCGATACCGAACCCCACACTCGCCGCGCCCCCTACGCTGCCGCCAGCTGTTTCACCTGAAGCCACCAGTACCGCGATCGAGGGCGCGTCGCCGACCGTCACACCGAGACGCGTGCTCTTAGCCGATGACGACGACTCCATTCGCTCCGTTGTCCGCATGATATTATTCAGCGAGGGTTACGCCGTCGAGGAGTGCATCGACGGCACCACTGCAGAACAGCGATTCAACGCAGACCCCGCCGCCTTCTCACTGGCCGTGCTCGATCTTGCGATGCCGGGAATCAACGGCGGGGAATTAGCCCAGATAATTTTGAAAAAGAACCCGTCAATGCAGATCGTGATTATGAGCGGCGACCATGAACGCCCGAACCTCGTTATCACTGAAAAAAATCTGGCGATCAGGCGATTGATGAAGCCGTTTTCAATTAAAGAGCTCCTCGCGGCCGTCAGCTAGGGCCGCACGCGGCGCGGCCCAGCAACCACAATCAGAATGCGACCCCTCCTCCAAATTTATGCTTAATGCGCGCCGGCAGCGCGCTTCGCCGCCACCGATGATGAGGGTCCCCTCCAGCTTGGTAAACGGCACGGGAGACCATCGCCATCTCAGTGGTACCACCGTCGCATCCGGAACGTTCCTTAAAAAGGCAGAACATGGTTCGCGACTTGGTGATGAAAACTAAAACCACCAACCCCATTACCCCCACGACCTGCCCAGGAGCCATCCCGCGAGCAGGAAATAAGTTACGGCTCCCTCGATGCGTGATTCGCAGAGCTCGGGCCCCAGGCGCTCAAAGTTCCCAGCCGACAAAACAACTGAACAGAGGGAAAAAGACCACACGATCGCCAGCGACGGCGGGGCGTTTGCAGAGGGCGCAGGACTGGCGGCGGTCGGAACGTTTCGAGCGGAAGTCGCGCGCGTTGGCGCTGGAGAATTTCCCAAGTGACAAACCCGCTGGGTGCCTTCGGCTGAATGCTTGCGGGGCACACTCACTGATGCCAGCGCGCGGGCGAAGTTGGTAACCTTGAGTCAACATTACCGCTGCTAGGATGTGCGGGCCAGCTTAAGGCTTTTTCCGTCAACCTTTCAGCAATCGCTTTCCCCAACTGTGAAAATTCAGATTCCGATCGGTAAACTAACGTTGCGCCTGCCGCTGTTGGCTGGCGCCATGACTGGCCTCGCGGCTGAGGGCATGTGGATGCCACAGCAGATGCCGGCGCTAGCTGGGCGGTTGGCGGAACTCGGCTACCGGGGCGAGGCGAAAACGTTTGCCGATCTCACTGGGTATCCCATGGGAGCGATCGTTTCCCTCGGCGGCTGCAGCGCCTCGTTTGTTTCGCCCGCGGGGTTGATTGTCACCAACCACCACTGCGTGCAGGCCGCCCTGCAGTTGAATTCCCAGCCGGATCGCAATCTGATGCAGGACGGTTTCCTGGCGCGGACGAGAGAGGCAGAACTGCCCAGCGGCCCAGGTTCGCGCGTCTACGTCACGATCGCGGTCGAAGAGGTTACGACCGCGGTCCGCGGCGGAATTGCGCCCGAGGTCAAGGGGCGGGCCTTCCATGACCTCATCGAGCAGCGGACAAAAGCGTTGACCGCCGAGCGTGAAAAAAAAGCCGGGGTTCGCTGCACGGTGGCTTCGTTCTTTGAAGGCCTAAACTATTTCGCGATCACCCAAATCGAAATCCGGGACGTGCGCCTCGTCTACGCGCCGGCGGCGGGCATCGGGAATTTCGGCGGAGAGACGGATAACTGGCAGTGGCCACGGCATACGGGAGACTTTTCCTTTCTGCGGGCCTATGTTTCCAAGGACGGCCAGCCGGCAGATTTTTCGAAAGATAACGTCCCGTTTGCGCCCAAGCATTGGTTGAAGGTTTCAGCACAGGGCGCGTCGCCGGATGAGTTGGTCATCGTGGCCGGCTATCCGGGGCGCACGGCCCGATTGGCAACCTACGAAGCCGTCAAAGAGACGGTGCAGTTTTCACTCCCTCGAACGATTAAACGAAACACGGAGCAAATCGCCATTCTTGAAAAACTGGCCGCCGACGATACGGAGACCGCGCTGCGGGTTTCGACCCGCATCCGCGGGCTCAACAACACGCTGACGAAAACCAAAGGCGTGCACGAGGCCATGGTGAAAGGTGGCGTGCTGGCTCAGAAGGAAAATCAGGAAAGAGAGCTCGTAGCGTGGATCGCCGGTGACCCTGCCCGGCAGGCCAGGTACGGGAAAGTGATCCCGGAAATCGCCATACTGACCGCCGAGCGCCGCCAAACCTGGGAGCGCAATCAACTCCTGATGGAGCTGACTGGCGGAATCGGCGGCGCGCTCGGCTCAGCCGAGATGCTGTACCGTCTCGCGGTCGAGCGCGCCAAGCCCGACGCGGATCGCGATCCGTCTTACCAACAGCGCAACTGGCCACGACTCCGCGAAGGGCAGGACCGCCTTCAACGCAGCCTCGATCGCAAAGCCGACCGCGCCTTGATGGCGTACCATCTGGCTTATGCCGCTGGGCCGCCAACCGGCGGGCGAATTGAAGAAATCGATCGGTTGACGGGCCTCGCACCCGGAATGTCTCAGGCGGTAGCCGAGCGAACCCTCCAAGCGTTCGTCGACGATCTGGTCGCCGGCAGCAAGCTCTACGATCGCGCGTTTCGCCTGGGACTTTTTGAAAAAACCACCGCCGAGTTGACGGCCCTGGGCGATCCCATGCTGGTGCTGGCGGCCAAGCTTTACCCGATCCAAGAGGCAATCCGGAATCGGGCCAAGGAGCAGGCCGGTACGCTGGCCCGCCTAGGTCCGGTGTACGCCGAAGCACTGCTCGCCAAGGAGGGGAACCTCGTTGCGCCGGACGCTAACGGGACGCTGCGAGTGACATTTGGCACGGTAAAGGGCGTCGAAAATCGCGATGGCAACATGTACCTGCCACATACCACGCTCCGCGGTATCACCCAGAAAGCGACGGGCGGCGGTGATTTTAACGCCCCCCCGTTGCAACTTGCGGCGATCAAGGCTCTGCGCGAGGGCAGGAAGACGCCATTCCTCAATTCCCGTCTCGGCGATGTCCCCGTCAATTTTCTTTCGACCGTCGACACGACCGGCGGCAACTCTGGCTCCGCCACGATCAATGGCCGCAACGAACTCGTCGGCCTGCTCTTCGACGGCACCTACGACACGGTCGCCTCGGACTACTTCTTCGACCGCCTCAACACCCGCAGCATTCACTGCGACACGCGATATATGCTCTGGGTGATGACCGAGGTCGACCAAGCCGACAATCTGTTGCGGGAAATGACGATCGTCCCGTAACGCCTTGCCGCGCGCCGTCCATGCGGTACAAAGCTTCCGCGCCGGTTGGCGGAAAAAGCCAGCGGCAAAAAAAGTCTTTCCGGCATTGAAAACGAGGAGATCGCGCTAAGCGCGGACTAGGCCATGGATGTCTGGCCACGCGCGTGTATCTGATTTACAGATACAGTGCCCCTCGGGCCAATCCCCGCAGATAACATGAGCACACGAAGCCACCCTCTGGAATGAATGAAGTGCCCAGATCAATCCGTACGCTGGAAAATCCAGTTTCCTCGCATCCTCAAGGATTGTAGGTTCGACTCCCACCCGACCTTCACCGAAATTCTTCCAATGCCTACCGACCAAGCCACCGCTCCCCGCCTCGTCACGGTCCGCGCCGTCCCGATTGAACTCTGCCAATTTCTGAAATTCGGTGGTCTCACGGATAGCGGTGGTGCCGCCAAGCAAGCCGTGGCCGAGCGCCGCGTCACGGTTAACGACGCGCTCGAAACCCAAAAGAGCAAAAAACTCTTAGCCGGCGATCGCGTCACCTTAGGCGGTCAAACCATCACAGTCCACGTCGCGTGAACTGAGGGCCACCGAGTTCAGCGTAGCCATCAGCAAATTGAGCCTGCCATCCGGCGGCAGGGTCGGCCGCGGGGACCAGGGCATCCGCCAACTCGCGAATCTGATGATCAGCCAATCAGCCCTGAACATGAAGGGAAATTGCGACCACCTTCCGGCCATTGCCCAACCGCGTCGCCCCTCTCAGTGGATCGCCCTGTCTGGGAAGCGGAGCGCAAAGCCTCGGTACCGCGGGAGCATGGCTGTGACCAAATTTGGCCATATCCAGTTTAACGAGATGGACGGACCGGCGGTCATGCTGCGGGTACGACCCAACCGGCGCGATACGGCTTTGTAACTAACGCGGTCGCGGCGTCGTGGTTCGTGAAACGCAGGTTCGCGGAGTCCCAGCGGAGGGTATTCACGTCACGCGCCCGTTGGGTATTGCTGCCGCGCTGAGGAGGCGGCGGGAGGCAGACGCGCGTGGCAATGTTTCCGAGTTGCACAGCCTCGCTCAGCGGGGCCGCGTAATCGAAGCCAGCCGTAGTCGGCGGGCCGCCCAGTATCCCGTCGATCCAGCGGTGCCAGTGGTTTAGCCCTTTCAAGTCGCGCGGGTACTTAAAATCGGCGAAATGCTCCCTCGGATAAAGGCGAGGGCCCGCGATGTGCGGTAGTACCATCGTACCGGTCTCGCCGATGAAAAGGGATCCGAGGTTCGGCAGTTGCACGTCGGCGGGAAGCGCGGCGAGCTTACGATCGGGACGCAAGCCGCCGTCGGACCACGTCACCGCGAGGGTCTTGCCGGCGGTGAAGGCGGTGCCGGCAAACTCGTAGTGGACAGTCTGCATGACGGGCCAGACCTGGCGGTTGATGCCGCTGTTATCGGCGGCGACGGTCAGCGGCGCCTGCAGGTCGAGCGCGGTGAAGACCGGATCGAGGAGGTGGCAGCCGAAATCGCCGAGGGCGGCGCCACCGCCGAAGTCCTGCCAATCGCGCCAGGCGAACGGGTGATAAACGCTCGGCGCAAAGGGTCGATAAGGAGCGGAGCCTAGCCAAAGATCCCAGTTCACGCCGGCCGGGACCGGGGCAGGCGCGGGCGGTTCGAGGCGGCGCGTTCGCTCGTTGCCGGTGAGAGGACACCAGCAGTGGACCTCCTTGATCTTGCCGATCGCACCCTCGCGGATAAGACGGGTGGCGGTACGATACTCCGTCGACGAGTGGCCTTGGTTTCCCATCTGCGTGACGAGATTTTTTTTCTTCGCCCACCGTTGCATCTGCCGGCATTCCCAGACCGTCTGCGCGAGTGGCTTCTGGCAGTAGAGGTGCTTGCCCCGCTGCATTGCCGTGATGCCGACGAGCGCGTGCATATGGTCGGGGATCGCGACGCTCACCGCGTCGACCTTGTCGCCGAGTTGCTCGAACATCAGGCGAAAGTCCGTAAAATGAGGTACCCCAGCCACCGTCTTGTCCGCCTTGTCAAAGTTCGCCGTATCGATGTCACAAAAACCGACGTAGGCGACTTTCTGGTGCGCCGCGAAATTATGAATATCGGTGAAGCCCTGGCCGCTGACGCCAATGGTCGCGAGTTGGACTCGGCTATTAGGATTGGCGGCGCGGAGGACGGCTGGAAAGCCGAAGGCCGCGCCCGCGAGGGCGGATTGCTTCAGGAAAGTACGGCGGGAAGTAGGGTCGACGGCGACAGAGGCGGACATGGGCGAATGAGTTGGGGCGAACGATCAGGTGACGTGATTACCACGAAAACGATGCACGGCTTCGAGGAAAAAAGGTGTGGATTTAGCAGTGAAGGGCCAAGCGGGAAAGAGCAATTCGAGTCTCCGCGAGAGCCGGTCGCGGAGGCGTGCCGCTAGTCCGACCTTCCCGTTTTCCGGTGGTTTGGACGAGCTGTTTCATATTTTTTAAAGGGACCTACTTGTCTGTCTGCTGAGCGTGTGCCAGTTGACGGAAACCATTTTTTCGAACGTCTAGTGGACGGCCGCTTGTATCGCGATGTCGCGCAGGCCGTGTGGAACCCGCGCAAGCAGCAGCCGGTGTCTCGCCAGATGCGGCTCGGCCCCGCGGACCCGCCGCCGGTTGCCGACCTCGCCAAGACCGGCACGGTGGGCCACAAGCGCGTGGGCGATACCGGTGCGCGCAGCTGGGTTGCCGCGCAGCTGGGTTGCCGAGCAGTTCGATGGGGTGCGACTGATTGACGAGGCGTGCGGCGCGGGCGGACCGGCGAAACCACCGGTCGCACACCGCAGCCGAGCAGACGCTGGTCTTTGCCGCGCAACGCGGGCACATGGAGCGGCTGCGCGGCGGGCCCGCGGAAGTGCGGGTGGCGAGGCTGGAGGCGCGCGTGGGCGAACTCGATCGCACGCTGGTGGTGATCGAGAGCTAGGAGCTGCTCCGCGGCCAGAAGCGCGGTATCGCCGTGGCATTGCGCAAGGCGCGCATCGAGCTGAGCAAGCTCGAGCGCAGAATGCAGGCTGGCAAGCTCGACCGCGCGGCCCCGGAAGCACGCATGCAAAAGGCGCTGGGGAGCGAACACCTTGCCGTGTCCGTCGTCACAAAAATCGGCGGCCCCTCGGCACGGCCGAAGTTTTCATGGAAAGTGGATGCGGCGCGACGGCGCGAACTGGAACGGACGCGTCTGGGGCGACGGGTGCTTTGCACCACCCGCAAGCTGTGGAGCACCGAGCGCATTGTGCACGCTTTCCGCGGTCAGTGGAACGTCGAGGAACTGTTCCGCCGCTCAGAAAAAGGCTGCGTGGTGCCGTGCGGCCCGTCGCTTCAACGGGCGGAAGCCTCGCGGCAACTGCCCGTCTTCGCGACCGTCCTGAGCTTGACATTGGTGGCGCTGGCGAAGCTGGCGTTTGAGACGAAGCCATCGGCACCGCTCTTCATGCAGGACCTCGCGAATATCAACGCCACGCTCGTGCGCACAAGTACCGGCCAGCAAGGGCGCCGGCCGACGGTAATGTTACCGCCCGAGCTGTCGCCGGCGCAGCAAAAAGCGGTGCGACGCTTCGAACTGAACCGCTGGATGCCATCTTTTTATTCAACGAGGAATCAGTCGTCACCTTCTTAGCCCGGATTTTTCATAATAAAGGAATAATCTGTAATTAAACTACGTTAAATAGTTGCATATAAACAATATACGATACTATGGTCTGGCCTCATGATTTCGACACACTGTTCGCAGGACTCGTTTCAGTTTCCTGACCTCGGGACTCGCAAAGTCGTCGTTGATTTTTCAGGTGGCACGCTCTCCAGCGACGGCGGGGCGCCGCTGTTGCGCCAGGTCGACGCCGGCCTGG
>CAMDOF010000249.1 GCA_945903465.1 Opitutus sp. GAS368 | reverse complement strand
CGAATCGAAGTCAGGTGATTAAAGCTCGATTGTTGCAGAGCGGATTTACTACGACTGTAGCCGATGTAGCTTGTCCCCGAAACTGCGACAAAGCCGATCAGGAAAAGTGCAGCGAATATCTTGTGCTTGAGGTCGAGGGTCATTTTTTTCTCCCGGTTCCAGCAAAAACAATTCAACAGTATCCTAAAACAATCTGACCGTTACTGCTAAGAAACAGCATTCGTAAAATGTTCATGTAACATGCGGGTGGTTTTTTTCGGTCACGGCTAAAATCCGATTTGGGGCGGGGGCTCCGAAGAAACACCATTTGTTAATCGCTTGGGTGCAGCGTTGACCCTGTTTCTTTCTGTCACGGCCAAAATCCGATTCTGGGGCGGGGGCTGAAAGGAAACTGGATTTTCAGGGGGATCGGATCCGGGAGGGGCAGGTGGGATTGGGATGAGTTAGCCAAAATCAGTCGAGTTTGAGATGGCGGCGGGGACGGCTGAGGCTGGGGACTTGGGGTGGGGAACGACGGCGGCGACGGAAAGGGGGATTTCGGGCGCGAATCGAGGTGCTGCTTGCCGTTTGGGGGCAATCATCGCGGGGGTTACGATTCGCGGAGGCAGACCTCCGGATCGCTCGGAGTCAAGGAGCAATCGTTTTTAGAATTGCGGTAAACTCCTAACCGGGGTCGGAACCGCTTGCGCGGACTCGCCACCAATGACACCCCACACGGCCTTCGGCATCAGACTGATAGACGGGCTTAGAAAAGCACCATTGCATTGACGATGGATAGCTTGCCTCGCGGAAAGAACCGCTCACCTGCATGCACGATCTGCGGCTATATCGCGGCCTCGCGCACGCTGTTTCTTTCTGTCACGGCCAAACTCCGATTCTGGGGCCGGGGCTGATAGGAAACTATTGATAGGAAACTGGATTTTCAGGGGGATCGGATCCGGGAGGGGTTTATCAAATTATTTACCGAGGGCGTCGAAGGCCGCCTGCAAAGTCTGCCGGGCGGACCGCGTTTGCTCAGTTTCCGTGATCGCGGCGGATTTTGGTTCGGTCTCCCAAATTTCCACGACCGGGCGCAGTTGGTTTCGATTCGTCAGAATGAAGTCTTTGCTGCGGAGGTATCGGGCCTCCTTGTCCTGCACGTGCACCCACTCCCGCGGAGCGCCAGGCCGACCGAACAATTGAGGCGCGAAACTCCGCCCGTGCAGTGCGGCCGCCGGCAGCGAGGCCCCGGCCAATTCGCAGAGGGTGGGAAGGAAGTCCGAGAAATCGACCAAGTCGCCGCAGGTTGAGCCCGGGGCGATCCGCCCCGGCCACCGCACCAGCAGCGGAACGCGCGTGCCGCGGTCGGTCATCGTGCCCTTGCCGCCTTGGATTGTCAGACCCTCGCCCCATTGGCTGGTGAGGCGGTGGTCCGTGCCGTTGTCGGCGAGGAACAGGACGATGGTATTTTTCGCGACGCCCGTCTCATCCAGAGTCTGCAGGAGCTGGCCGATCTGTTTGTCGAGGTAACGCACCATGTCGGGAAAAAACTTGGGGTCGCCCACATCGTTGCGGGTTTTCACCGCGGCCGGTTGCTCCGTGCTGTCGGGTGTCGGCACCCAGGGAAAATGCGGCAGAATGCTGGAGTAATAGGCGAGGAAGGGCTGTCGGCGGGCGGCGCTAGACCTGATGAAATCGATCAGGAACTCGACGCTCACATCCGGCCCGAAACGGTCCTTGATGCGGTGCGAGATGTTTTCGCCGTTCTGAATATAGTGAGGTTCGTAGTAGCGTTCGGTCTTGGTGCCGTCGGTGCGGAAGATTTGCCAAGTCACGTAGTGGTCGAAGCCGAAATCCCGGATCGTGTTGTGCCGATGCTCCAGCGACACATGCCATTTACCGCCGAGGGCCGTGGTATAGCCGGCCTGCTTCAATTGCCGGGCAAAGCTCGGCTGATCCGGGTGCAGGAACGTGTCGGCCTGCCGTTGCGCATCGAAGAGCACTTCCTTCAGCCCGTTGCGAAAAGGATAGCGTCCGGTGAGCAACGTGCCGCGCGACGGCGAGCAATACGGATTGGAAAAGCAGTGAGTGAACTTGATGCCCGACGCCGCGAGACGGTCGACGTGCGGCGTCTGATGGGATTTTCCCCCGTAGGCCGAGAGGCTCTCGATGCCCAGGTCGTCGGCCAGGATTACCAGGAAATTTGGGTTGTCTCCCTCCCCTGGGCGCGCGGCCCAGGCCGGGCTTGGCGTGACTGTGAGGACGAGCAGGAGCGCGAAGAGCGGTGCCATCCACTCGCTCCACTTCGACCGGCGTAGCGATGACATTCCGGTTGTCTTACCCCCTACGGAGCGCAACGGAACCGCGCGCCCACGCCCCGCGCTTCGGCTCCGCTTTCGGCTGTGCCACGGTTTCGATGAACTGATCGCACGCGCGGCGAAATCCAGGTTTGCGGTTCTGAGCCAAGAAGCGGTCGGTTGTTTCATCATTCGGTTCTCCGGCTGGAACGTTCCATGTTTTGAATCAATAGGAGCCCTTGACGGCGAAGGTCCAGGCGACGCCGGTGGTTTCGTGGCGGGTCATCGCGATGGGGCCGGTGATGAAGCGCTGCATGTTGATATAGGGCGTATCGAGAATGTTCCGCACACTCACGGAGAGGCTGTAGGTGCTGTTGAGGCGCCAACTGCCGCCGGTGTCGACGTTGGTGCGGTGGCGGCGGTAGGTCGTGCCGGCGAGATTCGTGTTCATATCGTCGAGCCAGTTCCAATTCGCATACACGTTCAACTTGTTGAGCGTGTAGTTGAGACCGCCGGAGGCGAGGTGGGGCGTGAGGTTGGCGCGGGGGACCTCGGCGTAGAGGCGGGTGTAGCTGCCGCGCACGGAAAGGCGTTTGAAGAGCCGGCCGAGAAACGAGAGGCTCTGGTTATACTCCAGCTCCATGCTGCGGATTTTGATGCGGTCGGTGCTGTTGCTGGTGGTGATGAATTCGTAGTTCTGGAGCTCGTCGTTGCCCGTGTATCCAAAGTCCGCGGCGGTGAGACGATCGGTGAAGAAGAGGCGCTCCACCCTGCGCTCCGTCACGGTCACGGCGAGCTGACCGACAGGCTCGAAGTAGTAGGCGAGGCGGGCGGCGTAGTTGTCAGACGTTTCCGGAGTGAGCGCGGGGTTGGGCGCGGTGACGGTGGGGAGCGAGCCGGGAGTGTTGGGGGTATCGTCGATGATCCAAACGCCGGAGAGGTTCACGTAAGACGGGCGGCGGATCGTGGAGCTGTAACCCAGGTGAAGGTCGAGGTTGCGCAGGAGGTTCCACTTGAGGGAAGCGCTCGGGAAGAGGTTATCGTATTGGCCCGTGCGACTGGTGCGGGGGCGGGAGAGGAACTGGTATTCGATCCCGGGGATGGTAGTGGCGACGCCGGCGCCAGTGACCGCGTAGCCGGCGGCGCGGACCTCGGCGGGAGTGCGCGTGGCGGCCTCGCTCGCTTCGGTCGAGGTCTGCTCCCAGCGGAGGCCGGTGCGGAAGGTGAGCCCTTTCCAGTTGGTGGTGCCCATCAAAAAGCCAGCATCGATCTGTTCGTAGTAGCGACGGCGGCGGGCGACGTAGGACTGGTAGAAGTTATCGGCGTTGGCTCCCCAATCTTGGCGGAAGTCGGCGGGATTGGCTTTGTAGAGATCGGCGATTGACCGGAGATACGGCATGAACGGGGTGCCGCCGGAGGAGGAGGCGATGGAGCCGCCGTTCATCGCGAGGGAGTAGTCCCAGGGCGAACGGTAGGCGTCCCACGCGCCGGCGGGCGCGGTGACGCCACCGGGAGCGTAGGTGAAACGTCGGGCGAGCTGGTCGTCCTCGAATTTTTGGCTTTGAAAACGGCTCTTCAATCCGGACTTCCAGACTATCGGCAGGCCTTTGGCGGTCTTGAGCGTGCCGACGACTTCGCCGGTCATCAAAATCGTGCGACCGAAGCGCCCATCGTTGGCGGTGATGGCGGGGGTGTTGAAGCTGGCGCCGCGGGCGAGATCGGGGCCGGCGGTCTGGACGAAATTCCACCCTGCATCCATAAGCGATCCACGCTCGGCGCGGAACATGATGCCGTTGGCCACCGGGCTGTTGGTGTCGCGGATGGAACTGCGGCGATTGAACGGATCATACCAACTGGTGGAGTCGGAGTAGGCGCCCTTGGCCTCCAGTTCGAAGTTGCCGCGTTTGAAGGCGGCGCGGGGCAGGAGCGTGAACGTCTCGCCCAGCTTGGAATTCGCGACCGGCTGCACGGTGATGGTGCCGTTCGCGGCGGACGTGAACGAGCGGAGCGGATCGGCACCGATGACGTTGGCGCGGGTGCCGGCGTTCATGATGACGGTGCGCTGGGGCGTCCAGAGGTCAGAATAGTTGTAGACGACGCCGAGGCCGACATTGAGGTCGCGGTTGATCTTGTAGTCGGCGGTGAGGGTGGTGGCGAAGCGCTTGTTGAAGCGCGGGGCCCATTGGTAGTTGAACGTGGTGGGGACGAGTGGGCGGGTGTCGGTGGTGGTCGTGGCCGTGCTGTAGCCGAGCGCACTCACGATGGCTTCCTGATACACGTTCGACTCGCTCACGTTGAGCACGACGCCGAGGGTCTTGTTCAGGAATACATCGGAATATTCGAAGATGCCGCCGGGGCGGATTTTTTGGCTGGTGCTGTTTTCGTCGGGTCCAATCGACTGGCCTAACTTCATGGCTTCGGAGTGGGCGACGACGTTGGCCTGCCATGAAATGCGGCGGCCATTGCGGTCAAAGGCGCGCTTGGTGCGGAGGTTGATGGTGCCGGCGGGAGCGTTGGCATCGAGGTCGGCGGAGATGGTTTTGGAAACCTCGATCGACTCCATGGAGTTGAGCGAGGCCATTTCCATCGTGAACGAGCGGGCGGCGCCGGAGCCGGAGTTGTTGGCGTCGACCGAGGCGAGCGCGATGCCGTCCATGGTGACCGAGGTGTATTCGGAGCCGAGACCGCCGAGGCGCACGGTGCGGACCTCGCCGTAGAAGAGGTCGAGTTCAACGCCGGGGAGATGCTTGAGGAATTCGCCGACGTTGCCCTCGGCATTGTCACCAAACGCGTCGGAGGCGACGGTGTTGGTGATGTTCATGGAATTGCGCTGATCCATGATGGCCTTGGCGCTGCCTTCGCGCTCCGTCGAGACGACGAATTGGCCAAGCTTGATCGTCTCCCCTTTTATTCCATTTCCCTCCATCGCGCTGACGAGGCTGAAGTCCTGCGTTACCAACGTTCCCGCCCCGACGTTGACCGTCGCCGTCGCGGTTCGGTAGCCGGTGTAGGTCACGACAAGTGTGGCCCGGCCGGAAGCAACGTCGGCTAGTCGGAATTCACCGCCGCCTTCCGAGACCGCGGTCTGATTCGTCCCCTCTACTCTGATCTGGGCGTTGCGGACATATTCACCGGTGTTCGGATTGAAGATGCGGCCGGTGATGACGCCCGTGGGGCCGTTGGGGGTCGTGGCTGTCGACACCGCTTGTGCGTTGAGAATGGCAGTGAACGAGGAGAGAGCGCCGATCAGCGCCGCAAATATGATCTTTTTCATGATTGGGTTTTTTGTGAGCGGGAAAGCCGGTGGCACGCCTGAGTTCATTCCTTCAACGCCAGGTAGACGATCACGCGGGCCGAGGGAGCGGAGGCGCGGTTCCGCAGCACGATGCGCAACCAGTGGCCGAACTCGCGCACGGAAAACGAGAGCAGGCCGGGCTGGGCCAGTTATTATTGATAGGAAACTGGATTTTCAGGGGGATCGGATCCGAGAGGGGTTTAAATTGGGGTCATACCAGACCACCACGCGCCGAGAGCGAAGTTCGTCCTCTAATTGCAAGTGAAAGTAATCAGGCAGGGGATTCATGATTCAAGCCGAGGACCGGGAGCTGATGGTTCCACTACGGTGATGATTCGCTCGACCCGACCGGAGGACAAGCCGCGTTTGTCTCCGATATGCTTTTTGGCCGTAAAATTTCATCCGGAATCGGGATGTCCATAATGAGTGATTCAATCGGATCGAGGAAGGGACTGTCGCTCGCACGGGCACTTTCGCACAAAAACACGAGGCGCTCCCGCGCCCGAGTCATGGCGACGTAGAAGAGACGCCGCTCATCCTCTTCTGCCTTTTCAGCGGTATCACCAAAAAGCTGAAATAACTCGATGCTGGTTAGATTGACCAAAGGAAACGTGCCAGTGTGCGGGGAAACCACGAAGACAGTATCACACTCCCCTCCTTTGAATTTGTGCGCGGTCGAAAAGCGGATCCGCTCGTCGAATCGCTCCACCGACTCCTTCGGGCATCCCAAGGTCCGGATCGCGTTCAAGAATGCACTGCGCATGTCCTCGACCGCCATGCCAAGGCATCGATTGGTGCGAAAGAGCACGCCGACGGTCTTTCCGGCCGCAAGGTCACCCATCGCCAGTTGGTAAATCGACTTTAACAGCTGTCCGGCTCCACTGGCCTTCTCATACTTGAAGGGGGCATCGCGTAAGAATCCCTCCGCCTGGCTCCCGTCCTTTCGATACTCTACCCACACCGTGTCGAAACACGCCCGTTCAATTCGTGCAGGCTTCGTTAGGGAAGCGGTCGCAGGCTGACCACGCCCTTCCATGACGCTGTTGCCGGCATTCACGATCCCCGGGGCGCTACGATAGTTGGTGGTTAGTGCGGGTGTAGCGCACTGACCGAACTTGGTGGTGATCTCGTCTGTGAAAATCTCTACGCTAGAGCCGGCGAACCGATTGATGGCCTGCCAGTCATCGCCCACCAAAACAAGACGGGCCGAAGGGCTGACCGCACGAATGCCGACCAGCATGTCTTTGAACTGAAGACTTAAATCTTGGGCTTCATCGACGAGACATATTTTGATCTCCCGCAGGTCGATGGACGCATCCTTGCCTACGATCACGGTTTGCGGCGGAATGCCTCTCATCATTGCTATCGCCTCGTTCAAGACCCGATCGAAATCCGTTTTCCCTTTTCGTTTAAGGGCCCCGTCGTAGGCGCTGAAAGTCTGCGCGACCAGCTTGAGGAAAAGGCTTTCGCGTTCACTTCGTTTTCCATGAGCGTGGATCGCCGATTGGAGGGCCTCGACGTCCCAACGTTGCTTTTGCGTTCTCTGAATCGCTTGAGCAACCCACTGCGCCAAAGTGCTGAGGTGAATCTTAACTACCTTTTCGTGCAATTCCACATCGGGCAGCATGCTTAGTTTTCCGAGGTGTGGGGTGAGCCGACGGTAAAGCATCGCCTCAAATCGTGGGCGATCCGCGCTCTCGAATGCGCAGGTCTCAACGAGGGGTATGCCTTTTTCTTTCCAAAATGCCCGCTTTTGCCGGGAAGTTTCCTGATACTGCCGGAGCTTCTGGAGAGGCCACTCTACGGACGGCTCCAACTCCTCGCGGTCGGGATCTTCCGCCCAATGCTCCAAAATAATTTTAGCGCCGCCGTGCCTGATGGTGAAATCAGGGCGATACCATCGCCCTTCCCATGGAACGGGTTGTTCATAGTAGTGCTCAATCCCGTGCTCGAAGAGGAAATCGCCGATGAATTTTTCTCCCTGCGATTTCACAGTGGCACCACCCAGTGTCACTTGAGCCATTGCCCGACGAAAATCATAGTGGGCCGAGCCGTGCAGCAGTGCGCCGGTCATGAGGTCGTTCTTCGTCTCCTCGCGAAACATCCGATATACTTGCTCGCGCAAATCATCGCCGAGTATCTCGCGGATGACGTCCTGCACCAAAGCAGTGAGCTGCATGGCGCCAATCTCCGGCCCTTGGTTAAACACGAGGGACGCCTCAGGACGCACGATGCCATACGCGAGCGAGTGGAAGGTGCGTGCGCTGGGAAATGAGGGGACGCCGAGCAACTCAACCAGCCCCTTTTCCAGCGACTCGGCCGCATCCCGATTAAAAGCGAGCAGCAGAATCTCGTTCGGGGAGTAGCCACAGTGCTTCACCAAAAAATACGCCATCGCTTTCAATAACCGCGTCTTTCCCGAGCCGGCCCTGGCGGTGACCCGGATTGTCTTTGCCGGGCTCGCCAAGATCCGCGCTTGGGTGGCATCCAAATCGACCTTGCCGCGTAAGAGATCTGCGATGACGTGTATCGCCCCCGATTCTCTGGACACAAGACAAGGTTAATTAGGCGGCTAAAAAGGAAGGAGGCAGGAAGGAGCGGCGGGCTTCAAGGGGACTCTGGTAGCGGAGTTTTTCGAGGCGCCAGTCGCGGTTGTAGACAATGACAAACGCGG
>CAMDOF010000248.1 GCA_945903465.1 Opitutus sp. GAS368 | reverse complement strand
CCACGAAGGCGTGCTTCGCTCCCCCACCACCCACCTTGCTAGGAAACAGCTTCTGTAAGTCGTTGATGGGAAAAGAAAGCTGTTTCTTCCCGTCGGGGCCAAAACTTGTTTTGGTGGGTGGGCTCCCAGGCAGCAGGGGCGACAAGAGCGTCGCCCATCCGACGGACCGGCGACACTCCTGTCGCCGATGGTGGCCACGAAGGCGTGCTTCGCTCCCCCACCACCCACCCTCTCGCGCTCCCATGAAACAGCTTATGCAAGTCGTTGGTGGGCCTGAAAAGCTGTTTCTTCCCGTCGGGGCCAAAACTTGTTTTGGTGGGTGGGCTCTCCAGAAAAAACCATGGGAGATTATTGGTTCTTGTGCCAGGCGCGGGCGATTTTCGACCTCGGCGGTCACTCAAACGTTGGCGACGACGCCAAGCCGCAGTTGTTCATTTAAACCGGCACGGCTACACAAGTTTGGAGACTTCAGCTCATTTTACTCCGCCACCGACCGCCGGAACGTTTGGCGCGAGGCGTCCCCCGAGCGCCGGGCTCCTCTAACGATCGGTAATAAAAGATCGGGCAGGCCCACGCATTGATGCGCTCCGTCATCGTCGATGTGCTCCCATCGCGTATTTTTGCTTGCTGTGCAAAGTGAACCAACCCTAATCACCCACTCCCGCTGCGTACACAGCGGGAACCGTGCAAAAGTTCTTTCCTTCCAAACCATTTTTACGCGGGGGCCGGCACATTCGTCCGTCCGCGATTGGTGATAATTAAACACAATCTGCATTCATTTGCTTAGGGCCGTAATTAGAAACACTTAAAATGCCAGAGTAGCTCAGTGGTAGAGCAGAGGACTCATAAGCCTTTGGTCGCGAGTTCAATCCTCGCCTCTGGCACCACTTTAAAGAGGGTTCAACAGGGTGCTGGACATAAGCTGTCAAGTTGCGCCAAGGTGTCGAACGCCCCTCCCCGCCTGCAAGATATCGCGGCCTTTCACTAAAAAAATGTATGAAATCGGTTAGCCTGATGGCTTGGTCGCTCGTGTTTTGCGCTTCGGCGTGCCTCAGCGCCGCCCCGCTTCGCATTGGCGTTGAGAATCGGGACCGCCCGATTTCGTTTCAGGATCCCACCGGCCGCCCCTCGGGCTTTACGATCGAACTGATCGCGGCCATGCAGCAGGAGGGTCTCGGTGAGGTTAAAATCATCTGCCTCCCTTGGACGGACATACTTGGGGATTTTCGCGCGGGGAAAATTGATGTGCTTGCAAACGTCACTCCCACGGAAAGTCGGTTGGCGGAAATGAGTTTTTCCATTGCCCACGCCGAACTTAAGGGCGTGATCTTTACTGCAGCGGTCCGGCCCAGGATCACCCAACTTGAGCAGCTCCGTGGGCGGACGCTCGGTACCACCTTTGGCAGCATCAGTGAAAACACCGCACGCTTGAATAACGGCTGGGGCGCGACACTCCGAGTTTTCCCTAATATCCAAACCCTCGTCGCCGCCCTGCTGAGTGGTGAGTGCGACGCAGCCCTATTTCCTTTCGGTTTAGATTCAAAGTATCCCGAGCTCTCACAAACAAGCCTCAACCGCACGTTTATGCGGGACATAACCTTTCACTTCAGTTTCGCAGCACACCTCAACGACTTGCCGACCCTCGCCCGGCTGAACAACGCGCTCAGTCGGGTGCGCGCGCGCGGCACCTTCGATCGAATTTATCGCAAGTGGATCGGCGACACTGAACCCAGAGATATCGCCCTCGTCGATATCCGCCCCTACACCACTCAGATCATCAGCTGCGCATTAGCTCTTGCCGCCGTTTTCTTCTGGCAAAGACGGCTCTTAAACAAACTTTACAAACAAACCAAGGAACTCACCGAAGGCGACCGCCGCTTTCAGGCCATGTTTAAATCCAGCTACACCGGCTGGGCGATTCACCGCCAGGGGACAGTCCTCCTCGTCAATGAAACCGCCGCAGGAATACTCGGCCGGCCGCTGGACGCGTTTACGGGGAAATCCGTCCTCGCGTTTATCGCCCCCGAAGCTCGCGAGGCGGTGAGGGAACTCATCAAATCCGAATTACCCACCCTCCAGCGAACCGTCGCGTTGCGGGCCAACGGCGATAAAGTCCACGTCGAGTTTTCTGGCCACCCCTGCTCGTTCGCAGGTGAACCCGCGAGGCTCATCTCGATTCGGGACCTCACCGCGCAACGCCAGCAAATCGCTGACCAACTCATTTTGAGTAAATTGGAGGCGACGGGTATTCTTGCCGGTGGTATCGCCCACGATTTCAACAACCTCCTCGCCTCCCTCCAGCTCAATCTTGAAATCATCCTGAGCGAAACCAATCTGAGCAAAGTCACGATCAGCCACACCGATAAGGCTCTAAAAACGATCAAATCAGCCAGCGGCCTGACTCGGCAACTCATCATATTTGCTCAGGGAGAATCCGCGGCCCCAGAGCCGACCGACATTTCCCTGCTGATCAACCGCTGTCTCGAGATGAGTTTAGCCGGTGCCGCCGTCGATGCGAAAATATCCGTCACTCCCAACCTCTGGGCAGGCAACGTCGATCCCCGTCTGATTGAGCGAGCCTTCTGCAACATTATCCTCAACGCCCGCGAAGCCGCCCCTGGTAACGGGCACATCGAGATCGACTGTGAAAACATTACCCTCACCGCGAAGACGGTGCCGAACTTGGGCGCGGGTTCCTACATTAAAACCACTTTCACCGACAACGGCGCCGGCATGTCGCCCGATCTCTGCCTCAAAATCTTCGATCCCTACTTCAGTACCAAACAACGCGGGGCCAGCAAGGGGATGGGACTAGGCCTGACCGTTTGCCACCGAATCGTTAAACAGCACGGCGGCGCCATCACCGTAAATTCCCAACTAGCTCAAGGCACCACGTTCGCAGTCTACCTTCCAGCCATCACGCCCTCGCCAGGCGCCCTCATCGCCAGCCCGATCACCACGAACGAGCCCCCGCTGAGAGCGATCTCGGCCCAAAAGAGGACCGAATCGAAATCAATGCGCATTTTGGTGATGGAAGATGAAGAAATCCTCCGGGAAACTCTGGAGATCGCGCTGGAAGCGGCCGGCTACTCCGTGGAAAGCGCAGACAACGGCACGACCGCCATCACGCTGTATGAAGTGGCCCAAGCCGAAGGCCGGCCTTTCGCTGCCGCCCTGCTCGACCTCACGGTGCGAGGAAATCTGGGAGGGATTGAGACGGTAAAAAGACTCCAGCAACTTGACCCTCAGGTCAAAGCGATCGTGATGAGCGGTCACACCGAGTCGAACGCGCTCAGGCAATTTGCGGAGCACGGTTTCAGCGGGTGCCTGCCCAAGCCCTTTGAATTCGGGAATTTGCTCAGATTGCTCGATAAGATCACCAAGCCCTGATCACCAACGGGCGCGTTGAGTACGGCGGAGAAATCGCCTGCACGGCTCCCCATCGGCGGAGCAGTGGGGCCCCCGCACGCCAAAACCTCAGCCAACCGCTTCCCGCCCAAAGGCACCCGCGCCTTTACCGCAACGCCTCGCGCCGCCTGTCTCGCTGGCTTGGCCTCCTCCACCGCAGTTTTTCATCATTTGTAACACTTTGGTTACCCCATCGTGTTCGCAGCGCCCCGCTCCCGCGATTTCGCTCCCGACATGTCAGTTGTGTCTCGAGCAAACCTCCTTTGCCACCCGCGTTCTTGGATTAAACCTTCGACCGGCATCCTCGTCGCCCTAGCCGTTTCCTTGCTCTGCATTCTGGGCACAGCCCTCGGAGCCAAAACCGCCGAACCGGCCGGCCCGCTTTCATCGGGTGAGAACTATCGAAGACACTGCATCGACTGCCACGGCGTCGACGGTCGGAGCCTCACTCGTCTCGGCCGAAAATCTGGAGCGAGCAACTTGGCGAACCCGAAAGTCATGGCGAGTCTCAGTGACGCCGACATTTTCAAAACGATTAAATTCGGACGGATCTACAACGGCGAAGAAAAGATGGAGGGATACGCTCAAAACATCCCCGACGCGGAAATCTCCGAGCTCATTCAATTCGTCCGCAAATTCGCCAAATAACTAAACGCCAGCCGACAACCCGGAAAACCACCATGCGCGTACTCCCCTTCGCATCACCCCGCGCGGCTCTCGTCGCCAGCCTCGCCATTTGGGCCGCCCTGACCGTCTCTTGCACGCTGACCGACCGGACCATTCTCGTGCCCCCTTTCATCGCGGGTGCCACGATCGTCGGATCGGGCGCATGCGCGAAATGCCATAGTAATATCACCTCCGGTTTCCACGACGCCACCCACGCGCGGCTCATGCTCAAGGACGATGCGGGCGCCGTTAAAAACGTCTCCTGCGAATCCTGCCACGGTCCCGGCAGTTTGCACATCAAAGCCGGCACCCGCGCCACTATCCTCAATCCCAAAATCTCCCCCGAAACCTGTCTGCAGTGCCACACCAACGCTCGCGCCGAGTTCAGTCTCCCGCACACGCACCCCGTACTCGCCGGTAAGATCGCCTGCACCAGTTGCCATGAGCCGCACACGGGCGAGGCCCTGGCCCAAGGCGGCGCCCGTTCCCTCGTCACCGCCTCCACCGCCGTCTGCGCGAAATGCCACCCGGCGCAGACCGGCCACTTCGTCTTCCCTCACGAGGTGATGCGCGAGGGTTGCGTGAGCTGCCATTCCCCCCACGGCTCGGTCAACGACAAGATGCTCAAATCCCGTGGCAACAGCCTCTGTTATCAATGCCACTTTCAGACCCAAAATAGTGGCACGCAAATCATGCACGGCGGAGTCGACCACTCCAACAACGTCAGCCGCGGCACGTGCTGGACCGCCGGTTGCCACGAAGCGATCCACGGCTCCAACGTCAACTCCTCCCTCCGCTACTGATGAATCCGCTCACCCCCTTGACTTGGTCCGCGGCGACGCTCACCCGCAAATCTCGCGCGCTCGCTGGCATTCTCTTTTGCCCGCTTCTCGCCTCTGCGCAAGTCACCACCGAGGGAACCCTCGCCGTCGGCGGCGGCGCCACTCTCCTCAACGGCGATCGCCCCGCCTTCCAGAAATTTTTTCGGCAAAAAAAAGACGGCTTCGCCGGCTTCGAGGAATTCGGCGTTTCACGGACCACCGATACGTCTCTCTTCCGCTTCGAAGCCCGGTTCATTCCTGGTAACGAAGACTACCGCCTCGCCGCCCGTTGGGAGAAATTTGACGCCTATTATGTCACCGCCAGCTACCAACGTTTTCGCACATTTTACGACGGCTCCGGCGGCCGGTTCCTGCCGCAAAACCTCGCCATCTCTTATTTCGACGAGGCCCTCGCCATCGATCGCAGCTTTTTCACCTTCGAACTGGGCACCCTCCAACCCAGCGGCATTCAGTGGCGCCTGCGCTTCGATCACCACACCCGCGAGGGCACCAAGAATTCCCTCCGCTGGGGCGATAGTAACCTCGCCGGTCAACCGTTCGTCCCTCGTGCCTTTATCCCCTCCTACCTGCTGGTCGACGAGGCCCGCGACATCGTGACGCTCGAAGCCAGCGAACGTACGGACCAATCCGTTTGGAAGGTCGCCGGCCGCTACGAGCGCACCCGGGTCAACCACGATCACGTGGCCCGGCGCCGCGCGCTCGAGGCCCAAGATCGCTACGTCACCATGCACGACGGCGCCGATACCGATCTATTTTCCGGACACGGATTTTATGAGCGTACCTTCCGTGAAAACCTCCGCATGTCCGCCGGCGGTCTCATCGCCAACATCGATACCCAACTCACCGGCAGCAAAATCTACGGCGCCACTCCCCTGGCCGAATACTCACCGACCTTTATTCGCCGCCAACCTAACGACGTCGGTTATTATGGGCTTTCCGGGAATACCCAGCTCAAACAATACGTCGGTAACCTGAACATCTTCTACCAACCCGCCAAGTTCATCGCGATCCTCCCGAGTGTTAAATACGAGCACCTTCGCCAGGAGAGCGGCGAGACCCACACCGATACGGATTTTGGAGCCGGCGCCGCGGCGGCCATCCAACGGAATATCGAGGCCAGCAGTCGCCACGCTTGGAACGAGGTCACCGAGGATCTCGAGGTTCGCTACACCCGGTGGAGCGACTGGCAACTGGCCACCCGCGGGCAATGGAATCAGGGCCAAGGCAACCTCGTCGAACAGAGCGTCCTCACCCCCGCCCGCACTGCCGTCATCGACCACGATACCGACTATCAACGCCTCGGCCAACGCTACACCGCCAGCGCGACGTGGTACGCCCGCCCCGGACTCACCCTCGGCGGCCAATATAACTACCGGCTAAAAATCGCCGACTACACCACGCTCCGGGATGCCACGAGCAACGCCCCCGCCTCGCGTGACCGCTATCCCTCCTTCATCGTCGATAACGATATTGAGAGCCGCGATACCAGCGTCCGCTTGTCGTGGCGCCCCAAGTCCATGGTGAGCTTCATGACGCGCTACGCCTACCAACGCGCCACCATCACGACGACTTTCGATAACCTGCCGGCGATCGAAAACGGGCGCCTGACCCGCCATATCATCACCCAAAGCGCCAGTTGGAATCCCACCGCTCGTCTGGCCTTCACTGGCACGGTCAACGTCACCTACGACCAGCTCTGGGTGCCACCCCACCGCCTCACGTTTAACAGCGACAACAATTACACGAGCGCGGCCCTCAACGCTGGTTACGCCCTCGGCAAACTCACCGATCTACAAATCGACTTGTCCCACTACCGTGCCGACAACTACACCGACAATCCTGCGGTGACACTCCCCCTGAACGCCGGCCAGACCTTGCAATCGGGCGCATTAACGTGGGTCCGCCGACAGAGCGCACGTCTCGTTTACATCGCCAAATATACTTACGCGACCAACCGGGAGGGTACCTTTGGCGGCCAAAACGATTTTCAGGCCCATCTCGTGTACGGAAAAGTCCAATACAAGTTCTAAGTCCGCCTGAGCTGCTCGCAGCCGAACCGATGGACTCGTGACCCGTCGCCCACCTGAGCGCGGCGCTGCCCGCTTTAATCGATTTGCGGGCGGCAAGGGCTTTTCAAAGCCGCCCGGCCGCCCTTCCGCTGGGGGCCGGGGGAAGAGATAAAAATCGCATCGAGATAAACGCCGAATCCATTTGTCAGGCTCGCGCTCGGCCCAACATTGGCGCGATGCCGTTTGTCTCCCGAAATCCCAGTACCGGTCGACGCCTCCGCACCTTCGAGAGGGTTAGGCCCAGCGCCGTCGCCGCCACGCTCCGCCGCTCCCAACGCGCCCAAAAGTCTTGGGAGCGTCTCGGTCTGACCGCGCGCTCTGCTCGATGCAGCGCACTCGCCCGCGCCCTGCGCCAGGCTCGCGATAGGCTCGCCAGCCTGGCGACAGCCGAAATGGGCAAACCGATTACGCAGGCTCGCGCCGAAATCGAGAAATCCGCCATGCTCTGCGATTATTATGCCCGCCATGGGGCGACCCTGCTCGATGACGAACACCCCGTCGCCGCCCCGCCCAAGACCCGCGTAACGTTCGCCCCACTCGGCACCGTCCTCGCCATCATGCCGTGGAATTTCCCCATTTGGCAGGTCATCCGCGCGGCCGTTCCCGCTTTACTCGCCGGAAATACCGTACTGCTCAAACCCGCGGCCAATGTCGCGACCACCGCGTTCGCCCTCGAAGAACTCTTTCACGATGCCTCTTTCGCGCCAGGCGTCTTTCAGGTTCTGCTGGTTGAGACCGCGGCGATCCCCGCGCTGATCGCCGACCCACGCATTCACGCCGTCACCCTGACCGGCAGTACCCAAGCGGGCCGGACCGTGGCCGCCCTCGCCGGGGCCGCGCTCAAGCCCGGTATCTTTGAGCTCGGTGGGAGCGATCCCGCCATCGTCCTCGCCGATGCTGACCTCGCGCGCGCCGCGGAGATCAGCGCCCAGTCCCGCCTGTTCAATTCTGGCCAAAGCTGCGTCTGCGCCAAGCGCTTCATCGTCGTGCGCGCCGTCGCAGCGGAATTTACCCGCCAATTCACCGCCTGCATGGCCGCGCGGCGCGTGGGGGATCCCACCGACGCGGCCACCGAGGTTGGCCCGCTCGCACGCGCCGATTTGCGGGCCCAGCTCCATCGCCAAGTGTCGGCGAGCGTCGCGCTCGGGGCAAAAATTATCCTCGGCGGGCACGCGCTTCCTGGTCCCGGCTTTTTCTACGCACCGACTGTGCTGACGCAGGTGCGCCCGGGCATGCCCGCCTTTGCGGAGGAAATGTTCGGTCCGGTCGCGGCCATCATCGCCGTCCGCGATGCCGCGGAAGCCCTGCGCGTGGCTAACGACTCACCCTACGGCCTCGCCGCCACCGTCTTCACTTCCAATCCAGCGACGGCCCGTCACTTCGCCCAAGAGATCGCCGCGGGTA
>CAMDOF010000247.1 GCA_945903465.1 Opitutus sp. GAS368 | reverse complement strand
CGGACGCGTAGTCCTCGTTGGAGAGCGCGAGGTCCTTTTGGATGGTCGGCGCGAGGATCGAGAGCGCCTGGCGGTCGACGTAGTTGAGGACGGACGCGCCGAAGATCAGGGCGATAATCCACCAGCGGAGATGCGGGATGCGGGGCATGGAAATTCAGGTTGGAGAGAAAACGAATTGAAGGGTGGGCGGATGATCTTCACGACGAGCGCTGCGGGGGAGAATCGGCGGTGAGGTGGATCCGTGCACTGCCCTGGCCGCGCCGGCCCGCGACCACGCGGCACTGATGAACAGAGGGGAGTTCACAGCTGGCGGACAGCGCGAAAAATCGGTGGCGATGGATTCGGAGCGGGAAAGCTCGTCGACGGCGGCGGCGGGCAGCGCGGGCCCTGGTGTGGCCAGCAGGGCTTCGGCAAGGGTCTGCTTCATGGCTTCATTTCAAGGTGGCGTAGATCCGCTTCGAAAGGATTGAGCGGGGCGTCAGGCCGGCGCCTCAGAACCGCCCGCGCACCCCCAGCATGATGAAGGAGGGCACCCCATAACGCTGCGCGTTTTGCGCGTATTTCGGCGTGTCCGGAGCGCGGCGGTACACGAGCAGGTCCTTGGCGAAAACATTGCTCCAGTTCAGATAGAGCGAGACGCGCTTGCTGAAGGCATACTCGGCACTCACGCCGTATTGGGTGGCCGCGGCCTGATACTCGTAGGTTCGCTGAGGAATAAACCCCTCGGCCGAGGTGCCGGGAATTACGAGGATGTAAGATTTCCTCGTTTCGGCCTGGTAGGACCCAGTCAGCCGCAGGGATAAGCGGGACCGAATGTAGTTCACGCCAAAGGAAAGGACGTCCGGCGTGAACCCGACAAAATCCTCCTCGTTGGCACCGCTGACCTGCAGATGGGTATAGTTCACCCACACCTGTGTCAGCTGCAACCAGGACGGCACGAACCACAGATCCTGCCGGTAGCTCGCTTCGACACCGGCGAGCCGGGCGGCACCGACGTTTTCCCAGCGCTTGAGCACATAATTGTCGGCCAGCATATATTCGATATCGCTGTCGGCGATGTGGTAGCTCTGCAGCAGGGGCTTCGTCGCGGGCGTGCCGCGTTGCGCGAAGAAGTTCGTCACGTTCTTCTGATAGACTCCGATCGAACCGAACCCGCCCTTGAGCTGATAGGAATCGAGTGAAAGATGAAAACTGTCCGCGGTCCACGGCTCCAGGCCGGGGTTGCCCACCACGATGGTGCGGGCGCTGGTCGGATTCGTGTCGGTCGGGACCGGCAGGGTGACGCCGGCGACCACGTAGCTCACGTCGGGGCGTCCGAGCGTGCGCGCGTAGGCGGCGCGGGCCACGAGATTGTCGCTGAACGCGTAGTTGAAATTGAGACTTGGATACAGGCCAGCGTAGTCACGCTTCTCGTGACTGCCGCGCTCGATGAACTGGAGCTTGATCAGTTCCGTGGCGTCCGTGGTCTTGCGCACCAACGCGCCCGCGTTATCCCGGAGCAGGTTGCCGTTGCTGTCGCGCCGGTAGATGGCGAAGGAATCCTTGAGCAGGCTCCAACCGTCGAGAGCGGTTTTTTCGTAGCGCAGCCCGCCGGTGAGGTTGGCCCGGTTCTGCAGCAGCTTCCGGTCGAACCGCAGGTAGGCGGCCGAGATATCCTCGAGCATCCGTTTGGAGCTTGAGACCGCGTTCTGGACCGCGCTGGAGTTGAGGGTGAACCAGTCCGGGTGATCGACGAAGAGTTTGTAAGCCTTCACCGGGCTGATCCAGCGAATGGGGTTTCCGTTCATCTTCACCCCGATGCTGTCGTCGATCAGATCATAGGCTGAGACGGCGGTAATCCGATCCCGGCCGACAAAGGTATACGCCGTGTTGGGCCGGATGTCGTCCTTGTCCATCCGGTTGAACGACACCCCGGTCTTGACGGAGAACCTATCGCCAAACGCGCGGGCCACATCCACGCGCCCGGAGGCCAGAGCGGTCTGATACACCGCGTACTCCTCGGTCGTATTTTGCAGACTGTAAGTGTCCCCATCGAACCAGTTGATGCTCCGGCCGGCCGCATCCTTGAGCGAAAGAGTGCGCGGCAAAATGCTGTTCCCCTCATTAATGCCGTCGCCGCGCATGTTGAGGTTGACGATGCGCGCAAAGGCGCCGGCGAAGTAGCCCTTGCCCAGACTGCTGCGCTCGCGAACTGACCGGGAAGAGGCGCCCTGCCCGTCGATGCGCCACTCGCTACCGCGATGTCGATACTGCACGCTCGCCTGATCGTTGGTCGTCGTGGACTCGTAGTTCAGCGGATTGTTGCTCCCCATTTCCATCGTGCCGGTGTTGCCGCGGGATTGGGCATACCTCGCGTCGCCGAGGGCATCGTAGGAAGCATTGATCCGCGCCGTGAAAAAACTGGTGGCTTTCTCGCTGGCGATGATCCGGCGCTGGAGGCCCACGCTGAGGGTGTCGTGGCGGGCGATCCGCCCGTCCACGTTTACCTGAAAATTCTCCGTGCGCGTGATGTCGGCCTCCTGCTTCCACTGGCCGATCGCAAAGGCGAAATCTTTCGGCAGGCCGGTCGGATAGGTCGACTTCAAATTCCAGAAAGCGACCTCGGACGGCGTGTCGTCGGTCGGGCGCTGTTTCCAGGAACGCGAAACCCCGAGGCTAATCGCCAGCCGTTTCCCCACGGGGAAGGCGAGGCTGGCGTTGACGGACGGCTCAGCGCGGCGGGGCGAGAGCGCTCCCGTCGGCTGCCGGGCTCCGCCGTCGAACGTCAGACCGTTCCGGTTGTTGAAATTCATATAGGCTTGGTAGCTCGCGGTGGGGCGCTTGAGGCCCAGCAGCGTCTTGGTGACGAGATTCAACGAGCCACCCAGACCCGCCGCCGGCATATCCGGCGTGGGAACTTTGGAGACCTCGACCCGCTCGATGTTCATCATCGGCACTTCCTGCAGTGCCATCGTGCGGCTGCTTCCCGGGCCGATACCCGTGCCGGCGAGGTTGGCCCCGTCGAGTTGGATGCTGGACATCTCGGCCGGAAAGCCGCCGAGGGCGATTTTGCCCGGGTTATCGCCGTCCTCGATGATGGCCACGCCTGGCAGGAAGCGCACATAATTGCCGATGTTCTCGAAGCCGCGGTCGCCGAGTTCGTCGAAGGCGACGACGTTTTTGATGTTCGCGGCGTGGCGCTGCTCGTTCATGGCCAGGGCCTGAGCGCTCATGGTTTGGTCGGCCACCACTTCGAATTTCGCAAGCAGGACCACGCCGACTTCCTGGCGGGCGGCAGGCGCGCCCTCGCGCGAGAGCCGGAATTCGTGGCCGGCGGTTCCCTTCGGCGGCACTGCTAGCGTCGCCGTCTGCGACACGAAGCCGAGGTAGGATATCTCCAATCGCACCGTACCCACCGGAGCCTCGGGAAAAACGAACCGGCCCTCGTCGTCGGTCAGGACCTCCTGCGCCGTTTCCGCGATGACCACTTTTGCCCGGCCGAGGGGCCGCCCGCTCGCCTGGTGAACAACTGTCCCCTCCACGGTGCCCCTGGGCGCGGGGACGGGCTGCGCTCGACAGATCTGGGCGAACGCGAAGGTTGCGAGTAAGCTCCCGAACAGGCCCACGGCACGGAACCCGCTTCCCCGGGAGAAAACGGACGAGCGGTGAGTGCGATCGGTTGCCAGATGCAGGTTGGGCGGGCATCGAGGCGCGGAGAGAAATGGACGGGCAGGTGTTTGGGGTTGCATGGGCAAACGAAGCGGCGTGGGTGAAAAATGTGCAGCGAGACCGTGGGCGTGGGCGGCTCGCTACGCAAAAAGCGCCGGCATGGGCTTGCCCTTATCCGCCACGGTGAAGGGTCGGCCCGAGGGCGAGTGTTCGATGGGGCCGATGTCCAGGCCGAGGGCCATCGCGATGGTCGCGTTGAAAGCGGGCACGATGACGGGGCTCTCCGCAACGTGTTCGCCGATGGCGTCGAACTCGCCGTGGACGTAGCCGCCTTTCGCGCCCCCACCGGCCAGCCGCCAGGTGAAGACGCCAGGGCGGTGGCCGCGCCATCGGTCGCGGGTTCGATCGGGTAGCGGGCGGCGGCGCATGGCTGGGCCCTGAGTGCTGAATGCGGTCGGCAGCGTGGCCGCAAACCAGACCAGCCGCAGGGGATGGAGCCGCATCATCGCGCCGCTGGTGCTCAGAACCGCAGCCCCGTGCCCAGCTTCCACTGGATCCCGGTGGGCCAGAAGGCGTTTTCAGTCAGGATTTGCTGGCTGAACAGGTCGGTTGCGGCGAGGTGCAGGCTGAGTGTCTTGTTACCACGGATTTTCCACGAATAGGCCATCATGCCACCCCAATAGCTGTTCGCGGGCAGATAGACGGTCGTGGAGGTGGCGGTGCCGTAGATGCGGATATTTTCGGTGGACTGGTAATATGTCAGTCCGACGCGCAGGCCTTTGCGCCAGCCGTTGGAGAAGGCGTAAGTGGCGGCGACGCTGCCTTTCCGCGCGGGGCCGCTGTTGCTGACTCGCTGGCCGACGGTGGTCGGGGCGGCGAGATTTTGCACGGTGCGCGCGTCGAGCCAGCCCATGTTGCCGATGAGCGAGAGGTTCCTCGTCAGTCGGCCACTGACGTCGATGCCGATGCCGCGCGACCGGGTGCTGCCGCCGGGCGCGAGCGAGGGGAGCAGCGGATTGCTGCCGCCCGGATTGTCTGGATTGGAAACGGCCTCGTTGTCCCGCCGGACGTCAAAGGCGGCGGCGGAGTACGAAAACGACCCGCTGAGAAGAATGCCCTTCACGCCAATTTCGCCGCCTTTTGACGTGGTATTGCCATACACATCACCCGTGTTGGGGTCGACATTTGGGCTGGGACTAAACCCGCTGCCATAGCTGCTATAAGCCACCAGTTTCTCGCCGGCGATCTTGTAGCTGACGCCGGTGCTGTAGGTGGCGTAATTGTTATCGGAGGTGGCTTCGCGGAGCGTCAGTCGCGGACTGAGCGGCTGCTGCCGTTTGATGCCGTAGCGCTCGCCGCGACCGGTGGCCATAATCACCAGGCGCTGGTTGAGCAGGGAAAGCGTATGATTGTAGAATAATCCTGCTGCTTCCGTATAGAGATTGTTCGTCGCCGAGTCGACCAGGGGCCACGCGCTATCGAAGGCCGGCTGGCCGGCACGAATCAGAAAATCATTGTCATAAGGGCTCGGCCTTTGCCACGCGGCGAGGCTGATACCAGGCGGGAGCATCGCTTGAATCTTGGCGGGATCGGTCAGGTTCCACGACTTCATCTTCTGTCCCAAATAAATCGCGTCGAAACCGACGTGGCTTTGGTGCTCAACGTCACCCGTGCGGTATTTGCCCGCGAAATCGACCTGCGCACCATCCTGCTCGTAGTTGAATCTTTGATGATACGGCGAGCGCGGGCCGGTCCAGTTGTTGGTAATCAGGCTCCAGTTGCCGAGGCTCGTCGGGCCAAAGCGGCGGAATTGGCGGTTTGTGTTGGAGAGATTGGCCTGCAACGACCACGACTCGTTGAACCGATGCTGAAATGTAAAGTAGGAGGAATTGTTGTAGCGCTGGTAGCGGTTGTAGGGACCGGACTGGTTGAAGCGCGTGAGGCGCTCGCCCAGCCCGGGATACTGATCCTCGGGGATCGTGTACACGAGGCCCTGCGTGCGGTTGGCCTTGTCGACGTAGCGGGTGAAAACGACGAACGGGTTGGCGTTGCGTTGCGTGAAGGTAAACTCCGCGCTGATCGTGGTCTTGGCGCCGAGCTTGTAGACGAGGCCGCCGCTGATGTCCAAAGTGCGGTTATACCAGAAATCGGTCGGTCGGTTGAAGTCGTAGTAGGTGCCGTCGACCCGATAGAACAGATTCTTGGTGAGCGGACCCGTGGTGCTGCCGTTGATGCGCATGTAGTGGTTGTCGCCGAAGATATAATCGAGAGACGACTCGCGTTTGCCCTTCGGCTTCTTGGTGATGAAATTGATCACGCCGCCCGGGCCGGTCGCACCAAAGACGCTGCTGGAGGGTCCTTTCAAAACCTCCACACGATCGACGTTGTTCGAGTCGGGCTGCTGGATGATCGAAAAGCCGTTGCGGAATTGCCCGCCACCAAAACCGCGCAAGGTCGAACCGCCGTTGCCGGCGCCGGCGGCATCGGCGGGCTTCACGTTGCTGACGTAGCCGTTGAGCTCGTCAAAATCAAAAAGCATGAAGTCGTTGAAGAACTCACTGGGCAGCGATTGCACAGAATACGGCAGGTCGATTATCTTCTGGGCCATGCGCGTGCCCGAGGTCGTCTCGGTCGCGAGGTAGGCGTTGTCTCGGTTCGTCTCGACGCGGAACTCCGGCAGCGAAACAGTTTCATCGACCGCCGACGCCGAGGACGGTCGGGACGCCTGAGCGAAAAGACCGACGGGTATCACGAGCGAAATGAAAGTCAGCCGGATCGCGGCGACGAGGGGGAAGGGACAACCGGAGGGGAATTTCAAGTGCATAGGGAAACAGGATTGTTGGTGGAGGCGGTCGCGCGGCCAAGCATACGGCACGGGCGGACGGCTACACAAAAAGCGCCGGCACGGGCTTGCCCTTATCCGCCACGGTGAAGGGTCGGCCCGAGGGCGAGTGTTCGATGTGGCCGATGTCCAGGCCGAGGGCCATCGCGATGGTCGCGTTGAAATCGGGCATGGTGACGGGGTTCTCCGCGACGTGTTCGCCGATCGCATCGGACCGGCCGTGGACGTAGCCGCCTTTCGCGCCTCCGCCGGCGAGCCACCAAGTGAAAACACCGGGGTGATGGCCGCGCCCGGCGGTGACGGTGCTGATCTGGGGCGAGCGGCCGAACTCCGTCGCCATAACGACGAGTGTGCTGGCGAGTAGACCGCGCTGATGGAGATCCTCGAGGAGGGCGGCCATCGTTTGATCCGCCGTGGGCGTCAGGAGGCGCATGGCTTTGATCTGATCGTTGTGCGTGTCCCAATTTTGGTCGTCCTCCACTTCGATGAACCGCACGCCCGCCTCGACGAGACGGCGCGCCAACAGGCAGCCCTTGCCGAACGTATGCGAACCAAACGCCGCCTGCGTCTTCGCATCTTCGCGCGTGATGTCGAAGACCTTCAGATCTTCGCTCTTCATCAGCGTGGCGGCCTCCTGCTGGATCTTGAGATAAGCCGCCGCGTCGCGGTGCGGAGTCTGCTGCACGAAGTGGCTGCCGATGGCGCGCGCCAGCGCGGTGCGGCGGTTGAAATCCGCCTCGCTCACGGACGTGGCCCGGGCGGAGTTCTGCAGGCCGGCGCCCGGATCCACGATGGGCAAAGGCGCGAGATGTGCGGGAAAATAGCCGCTGCCCGGATGCTGCGGACTCCCATTGATGAGAATATTGCCCGGCAGCAGCCGGTTCTCCGAACCGAGCAGCTTCACGGCCCAAGAGCCGAGCGCCGGGTGCCGGATGGTGGGCGTCATGAAATGGCTGGTATGCGCCGAGTAGGTACCGAGTTCGTGGATACCCAGGGTGGAGGTCATGGAGCGCACCAGCGAAACATGATGCATCTGCCGGGCCATCCGCGGAAACCACTCGGAGACTTGCACGCCATCCGCGCTCGTCCCAATGGCCTGAACCCCGCCCATCTCGGGCCGGCCCGGCTTGGGATCAAACGTGTCGATATGCGAGAGCCCGCCGCGCAGATAGAGAAAAATGACGCTCTTCGCCTTCGCGCGGGAGGACGCCCCCGCGGCGCGCAGACGACCAAGGCCCGGGAGTAGATTCACGCCAAGGAACGTTTTGACGAAGCGCTCCACGAAGGCACGGCGGGTGAAGTCATTCAGCGTTGATTGCATGCGAGGGATAGACCGGGCGTTATTGTTGGAAGAGAAATTCCGGTGAGTTCAGCAGCGCCCAGATCATGTCTTCCGCCGGCGTCAGGCTGGATGCGGTGAGGTCCGCCAAGGCCGCACGTTCTCCCGTGGTCGCGGCCCGCACGAAAATGGCGCGATAGATGAGCGAGATCATTCGGTCCCCGCTTGCCTCGTCTGAAGCGAGCTGCCGCCGCAGAAACGAATCGGGCGCGAGGACACGCGCGACGAGTTCGCCATTCATAAGCGCCAGCGCGTGCGTGGTGTTGGGGTCGCGATTGAAGGCGTCGATCTCGCGCCGATCCGACTGCCCGAACTGGCGCAGGAAATGTCCCAGCGCCAGCGGCAGCGGAATCTCCGAGGCCCGGAGAAAATCCCGCGGTAACGATTGCCAACGCGGATCGGTTTCCGGCGCGGTTTGAGATCCGCCCATTTCCAAACCCAGCAGGTGCGGGCTGAAAAAATTTTCGTTCTCCCGCGCATGCTCGGCCTGCAGCTGCCGCAGCTCGGCGGCGTCCCCGCGGGCTCGCGCCGCGGCGAGTTCCTTTTTTTGGTCCGCGAGCCGCAGGTTGTATT
>CAMDOF010000246.1 GCA_945903465.1 Opitutus sp. GAS368 | reverse complement strand
CCCCTGTGCGGAAGGGGTGTCTCCTGGCTCAATGCCGCACAGGGGACTGTGCGGACCACTATGTGCGGACCCCTATGTGCGGACCCCTATGTGCGGACCCCTATGTGCGGACCACTATGTGCGGACCCCTATGTCGGACCCCTGGGGTCACCGCACCAGGGGTGATCGGTGCTCGTGATGGCGGGGATCGACCTGAGCCGTTACGCGATTGCGGTACAGAAGGGAACGCCCATCCTCAGTGAAATAACCGATGAAAATATCCCCAAGGAGCGTAGGTTTTTTTTGCATGTTACTGAAGATGGATCCGGCCTTGAAGGTCGCGGCGAGTGAACTGCGTTGGGATGAATTGCCGGCGTTGCCCCCGTGGGGGGCGCAGGTCAGGCAACCGGGAGTGGCGAGCCCGTTTGTGGGAGTCCACGCGGGTGCGTTGGTGGTCGCGGGCGGGGCGAATTTTCCGGAAAAGATGCCGTGGGAAGGAGGGGTGAAAGTATGGTGGGATGACATTGCGGTGTTGGCAAAGCGGGGCGACGGGACGTGGGCCTGGGTGCGGGAGGGGACGTTTAAATTGCCGCGGCGGCTCGCGTATGGAGTGAGTGTGAGCACGCCCGAAGGGGTGATCTGTGCCGGCGGGTCGGATGGGGATCGCTGCTATGCGGACGTGTTTATGCTCGCGTGGGATGGGGTGGCGCAGACGGTGCGACTGACGGTGTTGCCCCCATTGCCGCAACCTTTGGCGCTGATGGCCGGAGCGTTGGTCGGGCGCACGTTTTATCTCGCTGGCGGCCAGCATGAGATGAAAGGAGCGGTGCCCTCGAAGGTATTTTGGTCGCTTGATTTGGCGGCGCGGGGGCGAGCGGGGGAGTTTAAATGGAAGGAGGAACCGAGTTGGCCGGGGGTGGGGCGGGTGGTGCCGGTGGCCGCGGCCCAGCGGACAGCGGCGGGAGAGAGTTTTTTTCTTTTTAGTGGCCGGGTGCAGCAAGCTGGGCGGCGAAGCGAAATTCTGACGGACGCCTACGTCTACGAGCCGGCGCGGCGGGCTTGGCGGGTTTTGGGTAAAGTGGGCGGGGGCGACGGGGTCAGCGTGATGGCGGGGACGGCGGCGGCCTGGGGAGAGCGGGAAGTGCTCGTGATGGGAGGAGACCGCGGGGCGCTCTTTCTTAAATTGGAGGCGTATGACTTGGAGATTGAGGCGCTGCGTCGGCGGTGGGCGGAGTCGGGCGCGACAGAACGGGGCGCCCTGGACGAAGCGGTGGGGGCGGCCTTGCAGGCGAAGCGGCAAATCTATGAACAGCATCCCGGCTTCGGTCGCGAGGTCTGGGCCTACGATACGGTAAAAGATACGTGGCGAGTGGCGGGTGAGGCGCCTTATGCCCCGCAAGTGACGACGTGGGCGGTGCGCTGGGATGACGCGGTGGTGATCCCCTCGGGGGAAATTCGCCCGGGTGTGCGCACGCCGGCGGTGGTGCGGGTCCGACCGATGGTGCGGTGAAGGCAGCGGGCTTTTGCTTTCACGGCAACGAGCCGACGGCAGCGGGAGGGTGGGTCTTCGCGACGGCGTGGAAGGGGGAAACTTTCGGCGAGCCCCCCGGCTGCAGCGCGGGAGCGAGCTGGGCTGACGGGCTGGGCGGGCGCGGAGCGCGGTCCGCGGGAGGGTGGCACGAGGCGTCATTTTTATTTGGATACAGACCAACGGCGCAGTCGCGGGAGGGGCCTGACCACGCCAGCTCGAGCGGGGGCTGATGCGAACGTCCCGGGCAGGCGGGAATTTTCCTGGTCGGGGACGCCGACGACGGGGGGGCGGTGGACGCTCTGATGGTCGCGGCGACGCGGCCGAGCAACGGCTCCACGGTCAGGCGTTGGGGATCAAGCCTGGCTTAAATTTAAACGGCGGGAGGGGTGGGCGGGGGACGGCTGGCGTGGGCCCGATAAGAGAAGCGACGGAGAATGCGCTCGAAAGGGCGGGCGTTACGTTTTGTGCGCGGTGGTGGGCTTGGGGACGCTTTCCGGCCAGAGCGCGCGGACGAGGCCGGCGACACTGATGGTGACGACGGTGCCGATAAGAGTGAACCACGGCCAGAAGACCTCGCCGCCAAAAGTGCGCAGCCACGCATCTTTGAGGGCGGGAAGATTGGCCGGCCAGTAGATAAAATTCATGACGATGACGGAGAAAGTCATGCCGACCATGGCGGCGCGCGGACCGACGCGCTTCCAGAACAGGGCGAGGATCAATCCGCCGAGGAGAGCGCCGGCGGTGAGCCCGCGCAGGGAGAACGCGGCGTTGAGGACGAAGGTCACCTCGCGGGTCAACCAAGCGGTGAAGACGAGGACGGCGGCCCAGATCACGGTCGAACATTTACTCCAGCGCAGGTAGAATTCCTCGCTGCGGCCGCGCAGCCACGGCTTGATGAAGTCCATGGTGGAGACGGAGGCGAGGGAAGTGATCGCCGAGCTGATTGACGACATGGCGGCGGAGAGGATCGCGACGATGAGGAAGCCCTTTAAAATGTGAGGGACCTCGGTCATCATGAAGATGGGGAAGATGAAATCGATTGATTTGATCCCGGGCCGACCCTCGGGGAGGGGAATTTGAAACGGGTGGCCGGTGCCCTCGTAGAAGACCCAAAGCATGACGCCGACGAGGAGGAAGATGAGGAAGAGTGGGAAGATGAGCACGGCACTCAGGGCGAGGGCTTTCCGGCCATCGGCGACGGAGCGGCAGGCGAGCACGCGTTGGACGATGAGTTGTTCGGCGCCGTGGGTAGAGAGGACCATGACGGTCCCGCCGATGACACCCATCCAGATATTGATGGGCGCGGAGAACGTGAAGTGGGTATTTAGCCAGGTGAGTTTGCCGGCCTCCGCGGCCTTGGCGATGGCGGCGGACCAGCCCCCCTCGATGAGGGACGGAATGTAGAACAAGGCAAAGAGCCCGCCAGCGAGGAAAAGCCCGAATTGGACGGCATCAGTCCAGATGACGGCCTTGACGCCGCCGATGTAGGTATAAACCAAGGACAGGCCGACGAAGATGAGAATCGCGCCGAGGATGGGATCGACGTGGCCGCCGAGACTGCAGACCTGTTCGCCAAGCAGCAGGCGGATAGGAATGCAGGCGACGAAGACGCGGACGCCGGCGGCCATGGTTTCCAAGAAGAGAAAAAAAGCAGCGGCGAGACGGCGGGGGCCCGCGCCGAGATGGGTCTCGAGGAGTTGGTAGGGTGAGTAGATCTCCCCGCTCAGGTAGTGGGGGACCATGACGACCGCGAGGATGATGCGGGCGATCACGTAGCCCACGATCATCTGGATGAACATGATATTGCCACCGAAGGCGATGGCGGGGACGCCGATGATGGTGAGCGCGCTGGTCTCGGCGGCGACGATGGAGACGCCGATGCCCCACCACGGGATATTGCGGCTGCCGAGAAAGTAGTCGCGGGTATTGTGTTGATCTTTGCCGAACCACACGCCGAGACCGATGATACCGACGAGATAGGTAAGGATGACGATCCAGTCACCGAGATTGAAGTAACCGTTCATGGGGAGGACGGGCATCGAGTGAAAAGCCGTTTCGAATGGCGAGGAGAATCCTGCGGGATGGCGTTTTGGTGGTAAAAAGTCAGGCGAGGCGGCTGGCTGCGGGGCGGGGGGAGACGGCGGGGAGCAGTCCGGTGGGTTCGGCCCGGTGGGTTCGGCAGGGTTGCACTCGGTGGCCGATTCGCGGCAGTTTCTGGGTGAAGTCTTTTTATGAAATATCCGCCCTCATTGTATCGCGTCGGTGCCGGTATTATTTACCTCGTGCTGGGTCTAAGGTTAACGGCGGCCGATCCGGCGATGCCGTCAAAAATGAGTACGGTCGCGGAGCTGGGTGCGCGGATTGAAGCGCACGTGACGCAGGCTCGGTTCGCGCCGGCGCTATGGGGTATCAAAGTGGTGTCGCTGGCCTCGGGGCGCACGTTTTACGAGCATCATGCGGACCGGTTGTTGAGCCCCGCGTCGAATAGCAAACTTTACACGGCGGCGCTCGCGTTCGATCGGTTAGGGCGAGATTTTCGGATGATAACCCCCCTTTACGCGGCGGCGAAGCCGGACGTGCACGGGAGGGTGCACGGTGACGTGGTGGTGAGCGGGCGGGGGGATCCGAGTTGGCGGACGCGCGGTGCGAGTAAAAATTTCTGGGATGCTTTTGAACCCGTGGTGGCGGCTTTGATAGGAGCGGGCGTGCGCGAGGTGACTGGAGATGTGGTGGCAGATGCGACTTTTTTCCATGGAGTGCCGAATGGAGCCGGCTGGACGGTGGATGACTTGAACGACGACTATGGGGCGGAGATTTCGGCGATCACTTTGGAAGATAATTATGCGGAGCTGCGAGTCGGGCCCGGTCAGCAGGTGGGAGCGCCGGGATTGGTTACGTGGTTGCAGCCGTGGGCGGATTTGGCGGTTGATCTGCGGGTGCTGACGGTAGCCGCGGGTGGCGAGAAGCGGGTGGTGGCGCAGCGGATTTTTGGTGAACGGACGGTGCATCTTTTTGGCGAGGTGCCGCTCGGGGCGGACCCCGTCCTGGTGGAAGTGACGGTGCCGCGCCCGGCGGCGTGGTATGCCCGCGGCTTGAAAGAAGCTTTGCGTCGGCGTGGAATTCGGGTGGAGGGAGAGGCGCGGAGTGTCCGCTGGCCGGAAGCATCCGTGGTGACTGCGAGTGCGGTCAAGTTGGCGGAGGTGGCCTCGCCGCCGCTGCATGAGATGGTGACCGCGTTCATGAAACCATCGCAGAACCTGGAGACGGATTTGATTTTTGGATACATCGGTGAGCTTGGTCGGACGCCAGCCTCACCGGCGTGGCAGACCAGCGAAGAACTGGCGGTGATCGCTTTGGAGGAATTCTGGAAGAAGTCGGGTTTACCGTCTGGTGAAATGCGTTTCGAAGAGGGCTCGGGGCTATCGCGGAACAACCTGACGACGGCGAATGCGACGGTGGCCCTGCTGGTGTTGATGGCGAAGCACCCGGCGAGTGCGGAATTCCGGGCGTCGTTGCCGATAGCCGGGGTGGATGGCTCTTTGCGGCGACGGATGCAAGGTACGGCCGCGGCGGGCAATGTGCGTGCGAAGACGGGGTCTCTTCGTTACGCGCACAGCTTATCCGGCTACGTGACGACAGCCGCGGGGGAGCCCCTCGGATTTAGCGTGATGCTGAACCGGAATACCGGTCAGCCCGCGAGCCGCAGCGTGCGCGACGAACTGGACGATATCGCGGTGATGCTCGCGGAGTTCGCAGGTCCGGTGAGGGGCGGAGGGGGCGGCGCGCCGTAGGTGCGGGGTCCAGGTGGCGGGAGTGGCGGGTGCATCGTGAAGTGAAGTCAGTGGCGGGTCTAATAGTCAGGCCAGCGGAAGTTGGCGCGGAGGGTGCGGAGTGGGCGGAGGGCATGAGCGTTCTCCGCGCCGTCGGAGCCCGGCTCTCCGACGTCCGCTTCGATCTTGTCGAACACGCCGTCGGCGCCGGTGAATTCCTGCGCCGCGGCCATCCGCTCCCGCCCACCACCCTCGATCGTATTCGCGAGGCCGACGGCATTCTCCTCGGCGCGATGGGCCTGCCTTCCGTGCGCGGGCCCAACGGTGTTGAGATGACGCGCCAGATCGATCTTCGTGAGCAACTCGATCTCTTCAACGGCTCAAATGCGTGGACAATAAACGCGGCACGCCCCAGATCGATCTTCGTGAGCAACTCGATCTCTTCAACGGCGTGCGGCCCATTCACCTCTTCCACGAGTCGCACACGCCCCTCAAAGGCTACGGGGGAGCCAAGGGCCGCCCGATCGACTTTGTCATCATCCGGGAAAACTGCGAGGGCCTCTTCTCCGATCGTCTGACGCCGCGGCCCCCTAACCGGGACTTCGAAACCGACACCATGAAGATCACGCGCCGTGGCGCCGAGCGCGTCTGCCGAGAGGCCTTCAAGCTCGCCCTCAATCGTCGCAAGCACTGCACCCTCGTCGACAAGGCCAACGTCCTCCCCTCGATGGCCTTTTTCCGGAAAATCTTTGATGAAGTCGCCGGCGAGTTTCCCACCGTCAGCACCGATCGTGTCTACGTCGACGCGATGGCCTTGTTTATGGTGCAACGCCCGGAGTCCTTGGATGCGATGGTCACGGAAAATATGTTTGGCGACATCCTCTCCGACCTTGGTGCTGGCATCATCGGCGGCATGGGAATGGCGCCCTCCGCCGACGTCGGCGAGACCTACGGTCTGTTCCAACCGGCGCACGGCACCGCACCCACGATGGCAGGCAAGGGCATCGCCAATCCGATCGCGACGAACCTCTCCGTCGCGATGATGCTCGAGTGGCTCGACCGCCCTGAGACGCTCCGCGGTGCCCGCTCGATCACCGATGCCGTCACGCGGGTCCTCGACAACTCCGATCACCGCACCGCTGATCTCGGCGGGAAGATATCGACCGCTCAAATGGGCAACCTCGTCTGCCAAGCCCTCAGCTAGCTTTTCCCCTCTCCATGATTCCTCTCATTCGCAGCGTCGCCCTCTTGTTCGCCAGTACGATCACCGCCATCAGCGCCGACTCGACTCCGCCGTGGCGTGAACTCTTCAACGGCCGCGATCTCACCGGCTGGAAAATCGTCGGCCCCACGCCGAAGGCCTCCGCGGTGGTCGAAAACGGCGAACTTGTGGGCCACATGATTCGCGGCACGCGTGAGCACACGTTTTTCTGCACCGAGGAGAAATTCGGCGACTTCATTCTCGAAGTCGAATGCTACCAGACCGGCGGCTTCAACACCGGCGTGCTGTTCCGTTGCATCGACACGCCCGCGACCGCAAGCGTGCGACTCCAAGGCTATCAAATGAAAGTGGATCCGTCGCTCACCCGCCAGTGGACCGGCGGCATCTTCGACGACTACGGCAAGAACTGGCTTTGGCTCCAAACCCTCGCCGCTAACGACCGCGGCCGCACCGCCTACAAGTTCAATGAATGGGCCTGCTTTCGCATCGAAGCCATCGGCGGCGTGATCAAGATCTGGGTTAATGGTATCCCGACCGCCCACCTCCTCGATGACACCTACACGCGCGGGCCGATCGCCTTCAAGATCCACTCCTTCCCGACCAGCGGTAGTGCGGAGCAGGAAATGAATCTCATTCGCTGGAAAAATATCCGGGTCCTCACGAAGGAACTCGCGCGCTACGCCCAGCCGATCGACCTACCCGCGCTCCCGCGCGACTCCACGCAAACTGTGCTGCCAAAACCGTAGCCGCACCCAATCCCGGATCGGCGGCACTCCTGCCGCCAACTCGATTACGGTGAATGCCTACCTTGACGAAGCCGCACCCAATCCTGGATCGGCGGCACTCCTGCCGCCGCCCACGCCCCAACGCATCGTTCGACCATGGCTTCTCCCCGCCTCATCGATCTAACCCTGCCATTCACCCCCGGCCAACGCGGCGCGTCCTCCGAACCGCAATACACGTTCGCCCGCGACGGCTGGAACGTCGCCGTCGAGAACATCGATCCCAGCGCCCTGACCTCTGCGTCCTCACTGCCAGCCAGCGGATCGGCGGCACTCCTGCCGCCGCCTTAAATTCCTGACCACGGGAACCGGCGGCAAGAGTGCCGCCGATCCGTCAACGCTGCCGCCATGCCCCCGCGCTCAATGTCCCACTCGACCGCGGATCTGCGCTTTTTTCAGCCGCGTTCGACCATCGAGCATGGTCACAATCGCCTTCACCACTGGGAGCAAACCGGCGTCGCCTGCTTCGTCACCTTCCGTCTCGCCGATTCCGTCCCGCACGAATTGCTCTACACATGGGCCACCGAGCGCCGCTCGTGGCTGTCGCGGAATCCTGCTCCGCATACCCGGGAGCAAGAGCGCGCGCACGATGAGCTGTTTACCGCCAAGATCGACGCCTGGCTCGATCAAGGCACGGGTTCATGCGCGCTGCGGGACCGTGCCATCCGTCAAGTCCTGACCGACACGCTCAGCCATGGCGAGGGCTCGCGCTACGAAACCCATGCTTGGGTCGTGATGCCCAATCATGTCCACCTGCTGTTTTCGCCGATCGCTGAGCACACCATCGCCTCCATCGTGCGCAGCTGGAAAGGGATTTCGGCCCGCCAGGCGAATCAATTGCACGGTCGCACCGGCGAGTTCTGGATGAAGGACTACTTCGATCGACTCGTGCGCGACGCGGATCACTTCTGGCGCTGCGCCCGTTACATCCGCCGAAATCCCGAAAAAGCGAAAATCGCAGAAGATCATTTTGCGGTCTACGAAGCCCCCTTCGTGCGCGAGTGCCTCGACCAAGTACGGATCGGCGGCACTCCGCCGCCGGATTGAGCGAGGAGTAAGGCCGGCGGATTGAGCGAGGAGTAAGGCCGCCGGCAAGAGTGCCGCCGATCCGTTTTCGTGCGCGAGTGCCTCGACCAAGTACGGATCGGCGGCACTCCTGCCGCCGGATTGAGCGAGGAGCAAGGCCGCCGGATTGAGCGAGGAGCAAG
>CAMDOF010000245.1 GCA_945903465.1 Opitutus sp. GAS368 | reverse complement strand
GCGGAGTCCGTCGATATCGAGGACGACGGAACCGAGTTCGTTGAACGAGACGCACATCGCGCGATGGTCGAGCGCCGGGGGTTTGGTCTTGGAGCCGGCGGAGCCCGCGCTGCCGCTGACGACGGAGACTTCGCCGGCGTGGGGGGCGCGGCCACGGGGTTTGCGATAAACGCCATCGCCGTCAGCACGGCCGTTGCCCGGCTGTTTCACGTGGAGGGCAGGATCGAAGTCCGCGCTCTTCCCGTAGTGGCCGTCGACGAAGAAGGAGCGTTCATAGACGTGCGAGTGGCCCGTGAGCACCACGTCGACGCCGCCGGCCTCGAGGATCGGGAGAAAATTCTGCCGCATGTCGACGAGGCGGCCCTCGCGGTCGGAATCGTGCGTGCCCTTCGAATAGGGCGGGTGATGGAAGAACGCGATGATCCAGTCGCGCGCCGTGGCGGCGAGGTCCGTCTTGAGCCACTGCGCCATCGCGCCGTCGGCCGCGCGCGGCGAGTCCTCGGAGTCGAGGCACACGAAGTGAATGTTCGCGTAGTCGAACGAGTAGTACGCCTCCGTGCCCGAAGCGACGCCACCGGCCTGGCCCCGCGTGGGCAGCGTGAAGATGTCGTAGTAGACGCCGGACTGCGTGACGGAATTGGCGCTGTGGCCGTCATGGTTGCCGAGCGTCGGCCAGAGCGGCGAGGACCTCAGCGTCTCGGGATAGACCTCGAAGAGCGCTTTTTGGTAATCGGCGTCGGTGCCATCGGGGTAGGCGTTGTCACCGAGCATGAGCCAGAGGTCGGTGGCGCGGGCCCCGTTGAATTTGTGAAACGCATCGCGCACGGCGAGCTGGCCGGCGCCCTTGGTGCCGGGATCGCCGAGCACCCAAACACGCGTCGGACTGGCCGGCCCGGTGGGTGGCGGCGTGGTGAAGGAATACACGGGGGATTTGAGCGGCTTGCCGTCGCCGTCGGTGTCTTGTCGGGCACCGCCGACCGAGTAGAAGTAGCGGGTGGCCGGCTGAAGTCCGCTGAGCTGCACGATGTGCTCCGATGCGAAACCGAAGGCGTTGGCCGAGGAAGTGAGCGCGTCTTTCGCGAGCCCGTAGCGGACGTGGGAACCCTCCGTCGCGTCGGTGCGCCAGCGGACGACTAGGCTCGTCGGTGTAGCGCTTTGCAGATAAGGGCCGCGCAAAATGGTGGTGGCACCGGGCAGCAGCCCGGTGGTGAGGAGAAACGCGACGAGGTAGAAGCGAAGGCGGTGGCGCATGGCACAGGACGTGGCGATGGAAGATGCGGACAAAAGAATGGGCCGGTCCCTGAGGACCGGCCCGGCATGAAACGGGATCAGAATCGGATTGAGACGCCGGTGGTCGCTCGCCAGCCGTAGGTGGTGATGTCCTCGGGATTGTCGGGGTGCTTGTAGCCCTGATAAGAAATCTGGGGCTCGTTGGTAAGGTTGTTCACGTTGAAGAACACGCGCGTATTTTTCGTGACTTGGTAGCTGGAGTCCCAGTTGAGGGATTTGTAGGCGCCGAAGTAGTCATCGAAGGTGTTGTCGACATCGAGGCCTTCGAGGAAGTCGGAGCGGTAAGTGTAGGCGAGACGCCCGCGGAACCCGCCGCCGGCGTAGTCGACGGAGGCATTGTAGATGCGATCGCTGAAACCGTAGGTGGGGAGACTCTCGCTCAAGCGTCCGGGATATTTGCCGTCGCTCTTGGTAATCGTCGCGGAGAGGGAGACCCCGAGGCCGTTGAAGGGTTTGGGAAAAAAGAGGAGTTTCTGGCGGGCGATCAACTCGAGGCCGTAGTTGAGCGCGCCGAGGGCGTTGTCGGTCGACGTGTAAATGCGGGGGCCGTTGGCGTCGGGAATGGGATAGCCATTGGCGTCGGTGTTGGTGAACCGGAGGGTCGTTGAATAGTAAAAACCCTTGAGCTTTTTGTAGAAGACACCGGCCGAGTAGAGGCCGCCCTTCGGGGTGTAGTATTCGAGTTGGACGTCGTAGTTGTCCGAGGTGGAAGGCGTGAGGTTCGGGTTGCCGCCGGAGATATTGCCGGTGTTGGTGTCAAGATTGAGGCCGGCGACGAGGTTGTTGACGTCGGGACGGCTGTAGCTGCGGTTGTAGCTTTCGCGGAGAATGAGGTTCTTGCCCAACTCGTGGCGGAGGTGGAGTCCCGGGAGCCACATCGTGTAATCACGCTTGGCGTTGACGGTGGTGGGGGCGGCCGGAGCGTTGCTGTTGTAGCGATACGTGCGCGCTTTGAAGGTATTTTGCTCGGCACGGAGACCGGTGATCAGCGTCGTGCGGCCGAAGCGAAACGTCCCCATGCCGTAAGCGGCGGCGACGTCCTCCTGCGCGCGGTAGTCGTTCAGCACATCGTTGAGCAACACGGTGGCGGGGGTGGAGACGAAGAGGTTCGGGCTCGAGCGCAGCAGGGCTTCGACCTTGTTGAGATCGGGATACTGGTAAATCGGCAGAGAACCAAAGGTCTTGTAGTCGGTGCGCTGCAGGAGGCTCGCGTAGGGGAAGCCGCTGGCGTTGGTGCCGGTCTGGTAAACGATTGAGGCTTGGTCCTGCTCCTTGACGTTGGAGCGGAATTTGGCGCCGACCTTGAACGAACCGGTCAGCCGGTCGGAGGAGAACTTGTGCTCGACGTCGACTTTTGCGCTTGAGGCCTTCTCGGCGCCGTCGCGCGGATTAAGCGTGAGATCGCCGCGGTTGATGCTGGTGACGTCGTTGGGATCCTTGCCATTGAGGATCGTGTAGATCGGGTTCGAACGGTTGGTCATGTCATACGCGAAACTGAAACCCTGGTTGCGGACGACGTAGGCGAGGGAACGGTCGCGGTTCGATTCGTTAGTGGAGAGAAAAAGATCGAACAGGACGGTGGTGTTATCCATCTCGTGGCGGCCGCCGAAAGAGGAACCGTAGACGTCGTTGTCGGTTTCGCTCAGGTCGTTTTGGTAACGCATTTCGTTGAGCGTGGTGGGCAGGCTGCGGCCGGTGTTGTAGGTGGCTTGGGCGATGGTCTTGGTGCCGGTGGCGGCGGCGAAATTATGGTTGGCGTTGATGTAGTAGCGGGCGCGCGGTTTCTCGGCGTCGGTGTCGTTGTGACGGAAGAACGGGCGCAGGTAGACGGAGGTCGCGGCGCTGAGGCGGTAGTCGAGCGCGAGGTTCACGCTGCGCGAGCTCGTCTCGCGGTAGTTGGTCTGCGGGGCCGCGTTGGTGTGGAAGTAAAGGGGCGCGGTGAGGCCCAGGGCGGGCTCGTTCTGCGGACGGAGGTAGGCGTAGTCCTTGTCGAGGTTGTCGTAGTCGCGGGAGTTTTCGGACCAAGCGAGGCTGAAGCCGACGCCGAGGTTTTTCTGACCGCCGCCGACCGAGAAGATGTCGAGGTAGTTGAGCGCGGCGTTGTAGTTCCATTTCTCGCGCATGTCGTAGTAGAGGCCGCCGAGGTTCAACTCGACGGAGCGACCTTCGCGCTGGAAGGCGGAGCGGGAGACGACGTTAATGATGCCGCCGAGGGCGTCGCCGTCGCGGTCGGGCGTGGCGGCCTTAATGACCTCGATGTTGCTCACGCTCTCGGCGTTGAGCTGGCCGATGGAGAAGGCGCGCGAGTTGCCGGAAGTGGGCATGCGGTTGCCGTCGACCTGCACCGAATTGTATTTGGCTTCGAGACCGCGGATGTTGACGCCGGATGGCTCGCCGTCCTCGCCCTCGTCAACGCTGAGGCCGGGGAGTTGCTGGAGGGTGAAGCCAATATTGCCTCCGAGATTGGTGCTGAAGGTCTCCTCGGAAACGATGTTCACGATACCGCTGGCCGTTTTCTGTTGGTTGATCGCAAGAGCCTGGCCGCGCACCGACTCGGCGACGGTGAATGACTCCATCTTCATCACTTTACTTTCCAACAGGGCATTCACGCTCGCGGTCAGCCCACCGGAAACAGCGACGTTGGTCGTGTAAGCGTCGAGGCCGACATAGTCTACTTCCACCCGGTAGCTGCCAGCCGCGAGTCCCGGCAACGTGAAGCGGCCCTCGGCATCGGTATAGGCGACGGCGGTGGTGCCAAGGACTTTGACGACGGCCCCCTGCAGCGATTTGCCGGTGGCGGCATCGGACACACGGCCGGCGACGGCACCGGCGGCGGTGGATTGAGCGGGGAGCGGAGCAGCGAGGAGCCCCAGCGCGAGGAGCGCAGTTGCGGCCAAGGCGAGGGAGGGTCGCGGGGTGCGGCGCGACGCGAAAAAAACCAGTGAGGAGAACGTCATAGTATTAGCACTACCAGAGTCGCTGCGCGCCGTGACGAGGCCGTGTCCCTTGGGTGACGAATGGGTGAATTCGACCCGCACCGTGCGCGCTCGACTGTCCGCCGCGAGGTCGGTTGTCGCGTTTCCACCGTCCGCTTGTCCGGTTCGCGGACCCCACCGCAGGCACCCTTCGCGCCTGGCCCGGTCCGCGTTGTTCACGGCTGGGGAGACCGGCATCGCGCCCCGTCGCCCGCGGCCGAGCCTGCCGCGAGTTTCCCGGTACCCATCCGCGTCGATGCCGCCAAATCGCAAGGCGAGCTGAAGCCCATCTACCGCTTTTTCGGCGGCGACGAGCCGAACTCCACTTACATGAAGGACGGAAAAACCCTGCGCGCCATCGGCCGGCTCGGTGATCCGCAGACGTATTTCCGCGCGGACAGTCTGCTCGTGACCGGCGTCGGCCCGCCCGCACTGAAACCGGGCAGCACCAACGCCGACCGCGAGGACGTCGCCGCAAAATCCGTTTACGCTCGGACGATTGACGATCGCGTCTTCGATGCGCAGCACGCGACGCTGGGGCCTGCGCCCGCGACGGTCGCCGTCACCGGTGGCACGTCGACGCTGGCGTTTCCACTTCCGCGCCACGCTGGGTCGCTGATCATTCTACAAGGGTAACTGCCGCTCATCGGCCGGCCCGGTGGTTTTCAGCTGCGTCCCGAGGCGGCCCGGTGACGAACGCCGGCCGTACAAGCGAGTGGTTTAATCCGGCTTGATCCCGGCCAACGGTGGTCAACCCTGCCTCCATGCGGCTCACTACGCTCCTCCTCTCGCTCGTTTCCGTGCTCTTTTCTGTCGCGATCGGCGCCGAGCAGATCGCACTCCCGGCCACCCTCGCCGCCGCTAAACGCATCGTGGTCCTCGGTGACAGCATCACCTACGGCGGCACCTACGTAGACTTCATCGAAGCCGTGATCCGTACCCGTTTGCCAGGCTGGCGGGGCGAATTTCTCGTGCTGGGGATTTCCAGCGAAACGGTGTCCGGCCTCTCCGAAGAGGGCCACGCCGGCGGAAAATTTCCCCGCCCCGATCTCCACGAGCGTCTCGCCCGCGTGCTCACCCAGACGAAACCCGACGTCGTGCTCGCCTGTTACGGCATGAACGATGGGATCTATTTTCCCTTCGCGGACGAGCGTTTCGCCAAATTTCGCGATGGCATGATCCGCCTCCACGAGGCCGTGCTCGCAGCTCACGCCACGATCATCCACGTGACCCCGCCCGTGTTTGACCCCATGCCGATCGCGGCGAAAGTTTTGCCCGCGGGCCTCGACGCCTACCCGAAGCCCTACGGCGGCTACAACGATGTGCTTGACCGCTACGCCTCGTGGTTGGTCAGGCAACGCGAACACGGTTGGGATGTCGTCGACGCCCATAGCCTCATGGCCGTCTCCCTGGCCCATCTTCGGAAAACGAATGCGACGTTTACTTATTCCAAGGACGGCGTGCACCCGGATGCCCTCGGCCATGCCGTCATCGCCCGCGCCATCCTCGCCGCGTGGGGCCTGCGGCCAGACGAAAACGAACTGCTTGGCCAGTTGGCCACGAACCCTGAAAATGAACGGCTCAAATTGATTGGTCAGCGCCGCAAACTTCTCGCCCACGCCTGGCTGACATCCACGGTGCATACTCGGCCCGGCGTACCGGCCGGACTACCGCTCGCCGAAGCGACCGCCCAAGCGGCGGCCCTCGATAAAAAAATTCGCGCGCTAAAATAGCGCCCGACCATGCTGACGAAACGCCCCTGACTTCGTCGGCGAAAAATCCGTCGGTGATAGGAATGGCGATTTCACGCCGTCCGGCGCCGTGAGTGATCCTCCCGCCGCCTTCTCCGCAGATGCTTTCGCGGCGCTGCAAACGGGATCCGCGCGGAACGCGGCCCAAAAATTTACGCCGCCGCACGGCTCGCGTGGGTGAGAAAGTAAATCAGATTTTTTCCGGCACCCTTGTCGGCATCGACCGGGTGGTATGAGCCGTGAGCGGTCATGCCATGCTTCGAAAAAAGCGCGATGGGGTGATGGCGAAAGCGCGCATCAAGCGCCGACGATCTTGTCCTCGGGAGTGGTGGCGGAGCGCATGGCGAAGACGTGCGCCGAGCCAGCGTATTTCGCGATCGCCGGAGAGAAGTCGGTTTGGCTTAAAAAGATCAATGCCCCCGTGACGACCATTTTGCCGCCGACCTGGCTCGTGGCCGTCCCGTCTCTTTACACCGGATCGGCGCTGAAATGCTTCCACGATCCTTGGGTGGTTTCGCGGCCTGGTCGGCAATGAGGTAAACGAGTTTCACGCGCGCACGGTCTTTCTCGCGCGCACGGTCTTTCACGCGCGCACGGTCTTTCTCGCGCGCACGGTCTTTTGCTTCCATCGGCACGGTCTGGCCCAAACCACGGATGCCTGTTTTTCAAACAGCGTCATGGTAGGGTCGCGAACTACGGTCACGAGTGGATCGTTCGAACGATGGCAGAGGATGAACTTACCGCGAACTCGGTCAGTGATCAGCCTGCGCTCGCTGGCTCGGCCCTCCGCGCGCTCCGCGTTTCAACTGCCTTTTCCGGGCTGAACGGTCTCGACGCCTCTCCTAAATCAGCGCGGCCTTCGACTCATGATTGACGCCGCGCCCTCTTTGCCAACCGTCACGGCCCTTCATGCCGTCGCCCGACTCCGCCACACCTCCCGAAGCCGCCGCGTGGCTCGCCCGCGCCCAAGCCCTCGCCGAACAGGCCACGCCCAAAGCGCTCGCCGAAGCCGGGCGCGCTTACGAGTGCGCCATCACCCTCCTGCGCGCTCGCCCCACGACCGATCTTGCCCTCCGGCGCGACCTCGCCCTCGCCCATCTCAATCACGGCAATACCCTCCAGCAACTCGCCACGCCCGCCGCGTTCACCGCCGCCATCCTCGCCTACGACGCCGCGATTTCCCTCCTCGCCTCGCCCGACTTCGCCGCGCAACCCGCTGCCCAAAACACCTGCGGCGCCGCGTGGATCAATCGCGGCCACGCCCTCCACCGTCAGGGCACGCCGGATTCACTCGCCGCCGCCGGCGACTCCCACCGCTCCGCCATCGCCGTCCTTCAGACGCTCCCGCTCGACCCCTCCGGCGCCACCACCCCCGAAGCCGTTTTTAACCATCGCCTCAATCTCGCCGGCGCGTGGACGAATCTCGCCAACACGCTCCTCGATTCGCCCGCCCTCGCCCACCGCTACCCCGCCGCGCGCGAGGCCGCGACGCACGCGCTCGACCTTATCTCCCGCGAAGATTTGCCGTCCCAACACCCTGCCGCCGCCGAGATTTCCCTGCTCGCGCGCCGCGCCCGCTGCGACGCCCTCGGCCATCTCATCTTCGCCGTAGCCGACCCCGCGCTCGCCCGTGATCTGACCGAAGAAGCCGGCGACCTCATCGACGACGGCCTCGCGCTCGTCCGCCAATGGGAGCAACGCGGCCTGCCCCACTTCCGCCCGCTCGCCGCGCGCCTCTACCATTTCGGCGCGCAACTCTATCGCGTCCGCCAACCCCACTTCCTCGCCGAGTTCCTGCTGGAAAATCTGGACCCGGAAAAAACCCCCGGGGCCACCCCCGCCGATCCCAACCTCCACGCCATCGCCGACGAAGCCCTCGCCGCCGCCCTGCAAACCCTCCGCGCCCCCCGCATCATCCGCGCCGACGACCCCGCCACTCTGCGCCAGATCGAAACCCTCCGCTCCCTCCAAGCCGCCGAACTCCGCCTCGCCGAAATCCGTTGCGCCCACTTGCCGCCTGCCCCTCCACCGCGCTGACGAAATGAATTATCCTCCCGCGATCGCAGAGGAATCGGAGCATGGCTGTCGCTGGGTTTATCCTCGGGAACCAGCGAGGGTCCGACCAAATTTGTTTTGGTTGGCGATCCGCACCGAACGCCGCGCCGTCAGGATGGCTGGATCGAATTTGAAGGACTCCGCCTCTTTCCCGGCTGCGCAGGCGCCGAGTGTGCGCAAGGCCTCCGCGGTGGCACTGATTTTGGAAAAGGCGTGGAGCGGAGTGCCGGTCTGAGGTTGGGCGGGGCAAACTTGGGGACGCCCTTGCAGGGGCTCAAACTCATCGCCGTTTACGGAGTTGGGCCGGCCGGAAAACGATGGCGGGCAGGGCGGGCCGGGGGAGGTCGGGAGAGGTCGCGCGGGGGAGGTCGCGCAAGGGAGGGCGCGCGGGGTGGGGAGGGCGCGCGGGGTGGGGAGGGCGCGCGGGGGTGGTCGCTCAGGGGAAGGCCGCGGGGGAGAGCGTGCGGGGCAGGGCGGGCG
>CAMDOF010000244.1 GCA_945903465.1 Opitutus sp. GAS368 | reverse complement strand
CGCGGTCTCGACAAGCGCGCCCCCCTGGCCGCCTACGGCCCCAACGGCTACGAATACATCGAGGCCCGCACGGTCCTCGAGGTGAACAGCTCGTATCAGTTCACGAAGAGCCTCTCCTTCGTGGCCAGCGCCACAAACATCTTCAACCTGCCCTACCGTTTTCTCCGCTACGGCGACCAGACGCCCAGCCACGCGAGGCTGTATGCGGAACAGGAATACGGGATCCAGATGGCGATCGGTCTGCGGGGATCGTTCTGAGGCCGCCTGCAAAAATCAGTTCTGATTTTGTAACTGCTCAGGTCGATTCCCGGCCATCACGAGCACCTATCACCTCTGGCACGGTGACTAAAGGGGTCCGACATAGTGGTCCGCACGGTCCCCTGTGCGGGTCCGAGCCAGGAGACGCCCCTTCCGCACAGGGGACTGTGCGGACCACTTTCGCCGACAGCCGCGTCCGGCCTTTGCCGATAGTTCTGCGCGGTGACGCTGCGAGGCTGTGCGGACCACTTTCGCCGACAGCCGCGTCCGGCCCCACTCGCTAGGCTCGGTCGGCAAAGTCCGGATCAACGCGAGGCCCCCCCACCCAACTCCCAGCCTTGAATCACCATGCTTTCCACCTTGGACGAAGGCTACCCTCCCTCCGCAGTCCGAGTTCAGCATAAAATTCGGCTTTCTTCGCGTAACTTGCGCGTTCGCCGACAGCTTTTTCCACCCTGAGCAGTTACCTGATTTTGGTTGGGGAGAAGAGTGTAATTCCAGTTCGGGAGGACGTCGTTTCCGCTGAGGCCGAGCCGGCCGATCCGCTTTGGAGCAAGCTTGATCCCCGACGGACTACGTTCTGGTGACGAGCGTGGCGGAAACGGTCAGGCCAGTGATCGTGCGGGGCCCATGGGGAGAAAAGGCAACAGGGTCAGCAACAGGATTTTTCGGTCTGACGCAGAAAGGCGACCGCACACCCGAATTGGTGGCGGCTTCCTCCGACGAGTTTGTCACCCATTCTCGGAAGCCGCCACCAATCCTTACCGTTCAAGCTACAAGGCCTTGGGGTTTGGGGTTGTGACGAGCAGGGCTTGACTCCGCTTGCGGGGTTTTCGCTGCCAGGCGGCGACCTGGCGGCGGGCTTCGTGGAGATTCCCCATCTGCATGGTTTCGGCCAGCCCGCGGTTGGTCACCGTGCGGCGGCGTTTCCGTTCGGCGGCGATCGCGAGCTTCCAGTCCGCTGATTTTCCTTCCACCGGATTCGCCCGGTCCTTCCCATCGCCTTGCGCAGCCCGGTCAGGCCCCCGGACCAACCCCTCCCCCACAAATCCAGTTTCCTAGCCGCCCCCGCCCGAAAATCGAAATCTGGCCGTGACCGAAAATAACCGAGCCCACCTTTCACCCCAACGCTTAACCAAGGGTGTTTCTCAGGAATAAACGCTCCGGCGGCGAGAGGCGGTCGGAAATTTTTATGCCCAAAAATTTTCTGTCGAGAGTGCCCTGATCAAAAAGCAGGGAGGAAGCCCATCCAGTTTCCTCGCAAGCCCCGCCCCAAAATCAGATTTTGGCCCCGACTCGAAGAAACCGTGGCTGTTTTCTAAAAGCGTGCGCCGCAGCATGAGCGGACGATCTGCTCATCCCGGCCCGCCAGCCAACATCGCACCCGGCAAGGGCCGCACTGAGCAAGGGCTGATTACGCTGTTCGGCCAAAGAAGTTTCTCCAGCAAAGCGCAACCGTCGACCAAAAGAGATTTGTCATGGAATCCATTGGCACCGCAGAGAAGTCCGAGCACGCAGAGATTGCGCTGACTTGGCGCTCTGCGAATTCCGCCGTCTCTGCGGTGCACCCTGCCTCAGTTCCGACCATCCACGGAAAGAAGAAATCCGGGATTTTTCATCACAAGATCGCTCGGCTCATCTCCGTCGTGGTCGAATGTTCCCGACCGCCGAACAAGTCGGCATAGCCAACGGCGCCGAGCCGCCGTGGCCGACCTCGGACGATGGGCGCATGAAATAGAGTCTCCTGGCGCACACCCCAGCCCTTACTCCCGCGGAGGCGCGGAGACCGCGGAGGGGTATCGAGCATCCGAATACGCGGAGCGCAGCAAGCGCCCTTACTCCCGCGGAGGCGCGGAGACCGCGGAGGGGGCGGGATTGCTCCGCGAGCTCCGCGCCTCCGCGTGATCCAAGGCTTTGAGTTCTCACGATGCCCGCGAAAGAGCTTTCGGCTGAGTCCGACCGACTCCTCGCAATCAATCTGCAAGCAGGATCCGCGAGCGAAGGACGCGCGTTTGGTCCGGTTGCTGGTTCGGGAACAGAGGAGAGCGAGTGCGTATCAGGGGACGCGGCCGGGGGTTAAGGGAGAGAGATTTTCCGCCAAAAATAAAAAGCCCCGCGGGCGTAATTCCGCGGGGCCGGTAGCGTTTGCGTGCCGCGTAGGCGGCGTGGTGGCGGTCGCTTAGAACGAGCCCTTCACGCCGACGGCGAACTGCACGCCAAACTCTTCGCTGCGGAAGGTGTGAGAGTAGCCGGGAGTCGCCGGACTGTAGCGCTCGAGATCTTGCGGGGTATTGAGGACATTGCGGGCGTTGGCGAATACGGTGACGCGCTTTCTAAAGGAGTATTCGGCGTTGAGGTCAATGTTGTATCGGGAATCGTAATACTCAAAAGCGTTGGGCGCGGTGCCGGTCTGGGCGGAGTTGCGCTGCCGGCCACGATAGTTGTATTTCACCATCAGAACCAGGGGCTTTCGGCTGAACGTGAGGCCCATGCTGCCGCTCTTCGGGATGAAACGGTTGAAGTCGGCGCCGTTCGCACCCTGGAGGTGGAGGACGGAGCCGCTGGCGGAGAAGTTGAAATACTTGCCCCAGTTGCCGAGGGCGGCGATGGCCTTGAGCGGTTGCATGTAGTTGAACTCCGCGCCGTCGATGCGCGCGCTGCCGATGTTGAGGCGGCTGTTGACGGTCCAGCCGACATAGCGCTGGTCGAGGCCGAGCTGATCCAAGATCGCGGGCGTGGCGACGGTGTTGATGGAGCCGAAGAAGTCGGTGAGATCCTTGCGGAACACGCCGGCGGAGATCAGGCCGCCCGAGGGGAAATAATACTCGAGGGAGAAATCGTAGTTCTTCGCGGAGTAGGGCTTCAGGCCGGAGTTTGTGTAGGTGATGCTGCCGGGGGAGGAGCCGACGGGGGGATTGGGATTGTCGTTCTCGTCGATCGTCGTGTTCGGGATGATCGAACCGAGATCGGGCCGGCCGAAGGTTTTGGCAAAGGCGGCGCGGAGGAGAATATTTTCGGTGACGTTGAACGTCGCGTGGAGGCTGGGGTAGTAGCCGTCGTAGGTGCGCTCGGCGTAGGCGGCGCGTTCCTTGCGGGTGAGGGCGAGCTCTTGGAGCGAACCGGCGGCACCGGCCTCGGCTTTGCGGACGCGGGCTCCGTTCACGAGGGTGAACTTGCCATCGGCGCCGCGGACAAAGGGCGCGTCGGGATCGATGAGCGGGCCGCGGCCGGTGTCGTCGGTCTTCTCGAAGCGCACGCCGCCGACGAGACCGAGGCGGTTGTTGAGGAGACGACTCTCAAACTGCATGTAGGCGGCGGAGACCATTTCGGAGAACTGAAGGGAGCCGTTGATGCGGTTGGTCTCGTTGGTGACGGCCTGCGCGGGGGTCGTGCTAAAATAGGACGGGGAGGTCTTCGTCTCTTCCCAGATTTTGTAGGCGTCGGCGAAGGGGAGGCGGGTGAAGCCATAGCCGTTATCCTGGCCGAGGTAGCCGGTGTCGACGTAGGGGGTGAGGCTGTCATCGGCGGTGTTGGCGATGCCATCCTTGCCGACGAAGGTGGAACTTTCGTTGTAACTCTTGATGTCGCGCTTCTGTTTTTGGATGAGGCCGCCGACCTTGAGGGTGGCCTCGAAAGGCAGGAACGGGATCGCGTGCTTCGCGTTGAGGCGGCCAGCGCGAAATTCGTCGCGGGCGTCGACGGGCGTGTTGCCGAGCGTGTTGAGGCGGTAGTTCGCGGGATTGTTGTAGTCGATCGGCGTGCCGGCGGAATCGAGGGCGGTGAACTTCGCGGGAGCGGGATAGGTGATGCCGTCGTAATTGACGCGCGAGACGCCCTGGAGGATGGTGTTCACGCCGGCGAAGTGACCGCGCTCGCTGGTGCGATACCACGTCTTCGAGATGGAGGCGTTGAGGCCGGAGCCAATTTCCCATTCGCGACCCTTGTAGGTGTGGTTGAGATTCGCGGCGCGCGTCGCGCCGTATTTGTCGCGGAACGAGCTGCCTTGTGTGACGGTGCCGCGACCGGTGGCGCCATAGGTGAACGAGGGGCCGAAGGTGAGCGGGATACCGGTGGCGGGAGTGGGTACCTCGCTGCTGCCGACGTCGAAGTTGGTGTTACGATTTGCGAAGAACGAGTGGTAGTAGTTTACCTGCGCACCGACCGAGAGGACGTGGTAGCGAGCGGGTTTCCAGTCTGCCTTGATACTAAAGGAGTCGCGGAAGGTATTCTTCGGGCCGTCCTGCACTTGATACTGACGGAGGTAGGGATTGGTGACAGTGGCGCCGGCGCCGACGAAGCGCCACGTGGGCTGGGAGCGGTGCTGTTCGTTAAACTGATTTGAACTGAGGCCATTGATGACGAGACCGAAGGTCGTCGAGAGCGGTGCGATGTAGTTGAAATCAAAGCCGGGGAGGACCTTGGGAGTCTTCTTGTTGCCCGGGCCGGCCGTCGATTTGAAGACTTGGTAGTCCTCGCTGTTGAAGCTGGTGTAGAACTTGTATTTGAACTGGATGCCGCTGGATTCGAAGGCGCTGCGACTGACCATGTTTACCGAGCCACCGAGGCTATCGGCAGCTTGGTCAGGAGTCGGAACCTTGGTCACCTCGACGCGGGAGATGTTGTTGATGGAGACCTGCTCGAGCTCGAACGTGCGGATGGTGCTGCCCGAGGCCGAGCTGGCCATGCGGGCACCGTCGGACGTGACGTTGGTGAAGTTGTCCGCAAAGCCGCGCACAGAGATCGTGCGGACGTCGGCGGCGACGTAGTCGACGGTTACGCCTGGGAGGTATTTCACGAACTCGCCGACGTTGCCTTCGGTGACATCGCCGAACGCGTCGGAAGAGACGACGTTCTTGATGTTGGCGGCGAAACGTTGCTCGTTGGTGGCGATATTGGTCGCGTTGGTTTCGCGTGACGTGGCAACGGTGAAGGCATCGAGCTTGACGGAGTCTCCCATGTCTTTGGCGGCTTGGTTCGCGTTGGTCTTGGAGAAGACGAGATAGAAGTCCTGCTGCACGGTCTGGCCGGCCCCGACGGTGACGGTCTCGTCCTGCGGCGGCATTCCGGAGAAGAGCACTTTGATTTTCGCGACGCCCGGAGGAACGTTGATCAGACGATATTCTCCGGATTGGCTGGTGAATGTCTCGATCTTGGTGCCCTCGAGCGTCACGCGCGCGTTGTTGATGTATTGGCTCGTGGTCACGTTGAGCACGCGGCCTTCAATGGTGCCGGTGGAGGCGGACTGCGCCGGTGCGAGTGGCACGAGGCACAAGGCGGCGAGGGCGAGGCACGCGCGGCCGAGATTTCGGAGGAGTTGGACAGGGTTCATATGCTTGGTTCAGGTTTTGTTAGCGGGCAATTTGTTCGCGACACGGGGGCTTGGTGGGAAAAGAACGGGTAAGGTGAATCTCGGAATCTTTGGGAGAGGAAACGGTTTCGCGGAGAGACGTCTTACCGTCGGGCCCAGCGCCGTAGTCGAGGACGTTGAACACCGCAGGCCGAGGGCCGGCGCCGAGAGGGGAAAAAAGCGTGCAGCAGAGTAAGAATAGCGAGATTCTGAGCAGGGGGATCATTGAAATTATTCGGAGTTCATTTGCCGGAGGGTTGGTTTCAATCGGCCCCATGTCCTCGTCAAGATTGAACTTGTGGTCGATCGCGCTGGGTTCGCCGTGACTATTCTGTGAGTAGTCGACCATCGGGGACTGCCCACGGACTTTTGTTTTGATGTAAGTGACCGCGCTCGCTGGTGCGATCCCACGTCTTCGAGATGGAGGCGTTGAATACGCGCTGCTTGCCCCGAGCCAGTCCTTGCTGGGGGTGCCATCGGCCTTGACCTGCGGGGAACCGTATTTGTCGGTGCGCTGGTACTGCCAGCTGGCGAGGGAATAGTTTTCGGGTCGGTCGCCTGCTCCGGCGAAAGTTCGACGTCGAAGCGCAGCCGCACGCCCTGGTCCATCGGCAAGACGTCGCGCGGCGCGACCGAGGGGGCCCCAGTGTAGCGCAAACGGCCGAGGCCGGCGATGCAGAGCTGGCCGTCCGGCGGGATTGACGGAGCCGGTGAGAGGGGAAAATTCGAAGGCGCGCGTCACGCTGACGACCGAGGCCTGCGGTTTGATTCCGCGGTTGACGAGCAGCACCGGGAAGAGTTCAGGGCGGCGGAAGCCGAGGTGTACCAGCGAGTCGTTGAGCGGCCCCATCTTGGTGTCGAACAGCCGGAGCAGCGAGATCGCGGACGAGTCGACCGGGTGCGGAATCCACGCGAGCGGGTCGGCGATCGGCGCGGGATATTTTTGCTAGGAAACTGGATTTCCGGGGGGGGTAAGCGGAGGGGCATGGTGGGATTGGGATGAAGTCGGGGTAAAAGAATCGATTTTGAGAGGGCGGCGGGTTCGGATGAGGCGGGTTACTTTGGAGCGGCGGCGGCAAGGGGATTTTGAGTGCGAATCGAGGCGCGGCTTGCCGTTGGAGGGCAATCATATTGCTAGGAAACTGGATTCGCGGGGAGAGGAGTTTAATGAATCTCCCCGCCAACGGTGAAGTCGTGGATCTCCCCACGATTAAAAAGGTCTGCGAACACTATGGCCTGGCCGCGCTCTGGACGAAGATCGAACGCGACCCGCCGCCGCTACCCTTCAAGAGCGATGGCTGCACCGGCTGGGTCAACGAGTGGAAGGCCATCAGCATTTATTCCGCGGGTTTTCTGCACGACTTGAAATACTGGACCGGCTACCAGAGTGAGGATGTCGAGCGACTCATCGCAGACGCCGAGCTGATGATCGACGTGGCGCAGCTGCTGAAGTCCACCGCCATGGCCGAGACGATGTAGGCCGGCGTGCGCGCGGGTGGCACCGAGTACCTGCGACTGGAGTTCTCGTGGGGCTTTGGACGGCGGGCTACGCGCACCGGAAAATCACCGAACGCTGCCAAGTCAGTGTTGTGAGAGGGAATGGGGTGTCCCCGACGCGCTTGGTCGACGGCGTGAGTTCTGAAAGCATGACGGGGCCAACGCGTCTGATCCTCGATGCTCTGCACCTGGGCGAACTGCCTGCGGTTGCCGTCGCGGGGGTGAAAGCGGAGCCGCACGAGGCTGACAAGTCGCGCCCGCAATCTTCCCCAGCGCCCCTTCCCCCCAAAGCCCCACTTCGCCCCAGGCGTTTCTATGTCTCGATCGAGACATGGAAACGCACGGCGCGGGGCGACGCCGACAGGTCCCACTCCACCTCAATCCAGGTCACCGCCCCCACTCAATCGATCTCGAGCACCGTCCCCGCGATGTGCCGCGGGCCGTTCGCGAGATTGAAATAGTAGGTGACGAGCACGCGCTTGCCGTCGAGCGGCGCGGCCCACGGATAGCCAAGATCAGTCGTGCCGCCGTCGTCGCGCAGGATCATTTCCGGCGCGGTGGTGAAATCGGTGCACTCGGCATTCAAGATGCGCGCGCGCACGCCGAAGGGCTTGTGCCGGTAGCCGTAGACGAGCAACACGCGGTTGTCGCGCAGCCGCAACGCCTGCAGCGGGTGACCCTGCCAGCCCATGTCCAGCCACGTCTGAAACGTCTTCCCGCCATCGGTCGAGCGCGCAAGGCACGCGTGGTCGTCGAATTTCGCCGTGCGCAGAAACGCCACAAGGTCGCCCTTCGGCGTTTCGTAAATCGAGGCTTCGTTGAACATGACCTTCGCGTCGACCGCCACCGGCGCCGCGTAGCGCCATGTCTGGCCCTTGTCGTCGGAGACGATCAAGTGCACCGAGGTCTTGCGCGATTCGAGCGTATCGTTGGCGGCCGTCGCCCAGAATATCCGACCGCTCTTTCCTTCGCACAGCGCGCCGCGGTTGTAGGCAGGCACGAGATTGCCGTAGGGATCATGGTTGATCTCGGGTGCGATGTGAGGCGGGTAGATCGGGCCCTGCCAGATCTTCCCGCCATCGGTGGAACGTACGAGATAGCCGCCGAGGAAGATCACGCCAGGCTTGTTCTGAAAATACGGCTCTTTGAGCTTCGCGACGACGTCGGGTTGGAGAAATTGCCAGCCGTAGCTCGCGCAGAGGAGCGTGCCGTCGCGCAACTGCAGCAGACACGGATCCTGCGATCCGCCAGTCGGGTGCGCGTAGATTAGGTCGGGCACGGTGCTCCACGTCGCGCCGCCGTCGCGTGAGCGCACGTTCACCAGATAGCTGTTCGGATCGACGTGGGAATTCGCCTTTTCGCCCAACGCGACGCGCGACGGCGCGCGCCGAAATGCCACGATCACTTCGCCATCCGGTCGCCGCACGACCGAGGGAAAGGACGCGTAGAATTTCGGATCCTGATAGATGACGGTGTCGCGG
>CAMDOF010000243.1 GCA_945903465.1 Opitutus sp. GAS368 | reverse complement strand
GGCACGCCCGCTCAGCCGGCTAAGAAACAGCCATCGCAAGTCGTTGGTGGGAAAAGAAAGCTGTTTCTTCCCGTCGGTGCCAAAACTTGTTTTGGTGGGTGGGCTCCCATGCACCAGGGGCGACAAGAGTGTCGCCCATCCGACGGACCAGCGACACTCCTGTCGCCGATGGTGGCCACGAAGGCGTGCTTCGCTCCCCCACCACCCACCCTCTCGCGCTCCCATGAAACAGCTTATTCAAGTCGTTGGTGGGCCTGGAAAGCTGTTTCTTCCCGTCGGGGCCAAAACTTGTTTTGGTGGGGAGGCTCCCACGAAGCAGCTTCGGAAAATCGCGGGTTCGGAAAATCGCGGGTTGCCCGAGAAACCTGTTGCCTCCAAGCGGTGCCAAAACGCGTCGGCGGGCGGTGGCTCTCCAGCAACCGCGCCGGCTGGCCACGTTTTCACGGGCCCGGGCGCTTGGTTGCGGCCGAGTCACTGGCGATACCTGACTTTGGGGCCCGGGCTTTTAGTGAACGGATTCACTTTAAGAGCAGTTGATTTATTTGCGAAGGCTCCGCCATGATTAAAACAGCCTTTCACCCGCGAATTTAAGCGGGGCGAGGCCCCCATTTGATTCCCAAAAATTTTCAACGGCTTCTGGCGCTTCTCGCGCTTTTGGCGTCGCCGATCCTCGGAGCGGTAACCCCGCCCGCGTTTGAGATCAGTGGCGTGTATCCGCACCTCGCTTACTTTAACCAAGAAAGTGAGTGTGGTACGGGTGCCGTCGTCCCTTGGGCCGATCGCCTTTGGGTTATCACGTATGCGCCGCACAAGCCCAAAGGTTCGACGGACAAGCTCTATGAAATCACGCCGGACCTTCAGGCGATCATCCGGCCTGAAAGTATTGGCGGGACCCCGGCGAACCGCTTCATCCACCGCGAATCGCAGCAGCTCTTTATCGGACCCTACGTGATCGATCGCCAACGCCGCGTGCGGGTCATTCCGTATGAGCAAATGTATGGCCGGCCGACGGGGACGGCGCGTCATCTGGTGGACCCGGAGAACCGAGTTTATTATGCGTCGATGGAGGAGGGTTTTTATGAGGTGGATGTGCGCACGCTCGCCGTGACGGAATTATTTCGCGACGAACAGCTCCCGGGCGGACGGAAAGCTGATTTACCCGGCTACCACGGCAAAGGGCTTTTTTCGGGGCAGGGTCGGCTGATCTACGCGAACAACGGGGAACATGGGCCGGCCGCCCTCCGCCAACCGGAGATTCCCAGCGGTTCGCTTTCATCTTGGGACGGGGTGGCCTCGCAATGGACGGCCGTGCGGCGCAATCAGTTTACCGAGGTGACTGGTCCGGGTGGTCTCACCGGTAATGAGCATCCGGCGACTGACCCCGTGTGGTCGATCGGCTGGGACTACCGTTCACTTATTCTAATGGTCCTCGACGGGGGAAAGTGGTCCGCTTACCGCCTGCCTAAATCGAGCCATGCTTACGATGGTGCGCACGGCTGGAATACGGAGTGGCCGCGGATCCGCGAAATCGGCGAACAGGACCTGCTCATGACGATGCACGGAGCGTTCTGGCGCTTCCCGGCCAACTTTGGTGTCGCGCATTCCGCCGGGGTGGCCCCGCGTTCGAATTATCTCAAAGTGATTGGTGATTTTACCCGTTGGGGTGATCGTCTGGTGATGGGGTGCGACGATACTGCTCAGAGCGAGTTTCTGAACAAGCGGCGCGCGAAGGGTCAATTGGCGGCGCCAGGGCAGTCGCAGTCAAATCTATGGTTTATCGAGCCAGCGCAGCTGGACCGGCTGGGCCCGGCGCTGGGGCGCGGGGCGGTTTGGCTCAATGAGCCCGCGCCGGCGAAGGTGGCTTCGGATCCGTTTCTTTTTTCGGGATTTGATGAACGTCTCCTCCACTTGGCGCACGATGCGGGCGTCGCGGTGACCTTTACGCTCGAGGTTGATCGGGCCGGCGATAACCGCTGGGCGGAATTGCGCCAAGTGGTCGTGCCGGCCACGGGGTACGCTTGGACGGCCTTCTCGGCCGCGGAAAAAGGCGCATGGGTGCGCATAAAATCGGCGCAGGGTCTTCGCCACGCCACGGCGTCCTTTGCGATGCGGAACGTCGATCGGCGCCCGGTCCGGTCGGAACCGCGCTTTGCTGGCTTGGCGGAGAATGCGGTCAAGGCGGCGAGTGGCGGTCTACTCCACGCGCGCGGGGCTGGTAAAAAAACGCTGGGTTTCGCGGCGACTCGCCTGGTCGCGGGCAAGACGGAAGCGGCGGGATTTTACGAAATGGGACCCGAGATGACGTTGCGTCTGAGCGCTGAGCCGGGTGCGGCCGCTTGGATGGAGGCCCACGTGGCGATTCCGCGGGAAGCGGTGACGCTCGACGCCGCCTCGGTCGTTTATACGGATGAAGCTGGGCAGCGGTTTCGGCTGCCGAAGGCCCGGCGCGATTATGTTGCCAACGGACCGTTTGGCGCCGAGCGAGCGGTGCGGGAAGTTGCGACAGAGCGCGATGTCTTGCACTGCGCCGGAACCTTTTTTGAGTTGCCCGCCGAAAATGCGGGTGGCATCGCCAAGGTGCGTCCGATTGCGTCGCACGAGTGGCGGATTCACGATTACGCGAGCTGGCGCGGGCTGCTCGTGATGTCAGGGATCGCGGCGGATGCCCCGGCTCATAACCGGCATATTATCCGTTCGGAGGACAACCGGGTGGCCGTGTGGGTCGGCGCGATTGACGACCTTTGGCGTCTGGGTCGGCCGATCGGGGAGGGGGGGCCGTGGCAGGACACCGTGATCAAGGCTGGCGAACCCTCGGATCCGTATCTGCTGACCGGATACGAGAAAAAGACCCTCTGGCTTTCGCACGCCGCCGCCGGGTCCGTCGAGTTTAAGGTGGAAGTCGACCTCACGGGTACGGGACTCTGGGTAGTTTACCAGACGTTGAAGGTGCCGGCGGCTCAAAAGATTGAGCATATTTTCCCGGTTGCGTACCAAGGGTACTGGCTGCGGGTGACCGCCGATACCGCCACGTCGGCCACCGCTTGGTTGCGCTACGAATAACATCTGATTTTTAACCACCCTGCTCGTTTTTATATGATGCAACGCACCTTTTCTTCGCTCGCCCTGAGTTGGGCGCTCGCATTGTCCGCGAGCGCTGCGGATCGCCTCCTCGTGGAGGCTGAGAGCTTTGCCCAGCCCGGCGGCTGGTCGCTCGATACGCAGTTTATCGAAATCATGGGCTCGCCGTACCTGCTCGCGCACGGGCTCGGTGAGCCCGTCAAAGATGCGACGACCACGGTGACGCTGCCGGCCCCAGGTCGTTATCAAGTCTGGGTTCGCACCAAGGATTGGGTCGCCGAGTGGAAGGCGCCCGGCGCCCCCGGCCGCTTCCAAGTGAAGATCGCTGGGCGCGTGCTGGCGGAAACGTTTGGCACCAAGGGCGCGGCGTGGGCCTGGCAGTCTGGTGGCGCCATAGACATTGCCGAGCGCTCAGTCGAGCTCGCGCTCCACGATCTGACGGGCTTTGACGGGCGTTGCGATGCCGTTTATTTTACGACCGACCCCCAAGAAATTCCCCCCGACGACACCGCGCCGCTTTCGGCATGGCGCAAGCGCACGCTGGGTTTGCCAGAGGCGCCAGCTGATATGGGCGAGTTCGATCTCGTGGTCGTCGGGGGCGGTTACGGCGGCTTGGGCAGCGCCCTCTCCGCGGCCCGCCAAGGATTGAAAGTTGCGCTTATTCAAAATCGTTCCGTGCTGGGTGGTAATGGCAGTTCGGAGGTGCGCGTCTGGTCCATGGGGCTCGTCCGGCGCGGCAAGTATCCTTTTATCGGTGAAATGATCGAGGAGTTCGCGGACAAGGCCAAGAATTCCCCAGGGACGTATGAGGAATTTGGTGACGCCAAAAAAGAGGCGCTGGTCCGCTCGGAAAAGAATATTTCGCTTTTTCTTAACGAGCACGTTTATGCCTCTGAAACCAAGGATAGCCGCATCGTGAGTGTGACCTCTCTCAACACGACAAATAGCCGGGAGAAAAAATTCCGCGGCAAGCTCTTCGTTGACTGCACGGGCCACGGCAGCCTGGCCCATCTTGCTGGTGCGAAATACGAGATCGAGCTGAAGGATCTACTGGGTATGAGCAATATGTGGGTCTGGAGTAATGCGGTGACTCCACAGAATTTTCCGCTGACCCCATGGGCCCTCGATCTTAAGATGGATGATTTTCCTTACCCGAAAATGGGCAAGGCCGACATGGAAAAGCAGGGCAAGGGTGAGTGGTTCTGGGAGAGTGGTTTTAATAAACACCCGATCAACGACCTCGAGCTCATCCGCGATTGGAATTTGCGGGCGGTCTTTGGAGCGTTTAATGCGATGAAGAATCGCGATGGTCAGGCGGAGCATGGCAAAGCGAAACTGGACTGGGTGGCCTACATCGGCGGCACCCGCGAATCGCGCCGCATCGTGGGTGACGTCATGCTGACGCACGAAGATATTATCACGAAACGCGAGTTCACGGACGGCTGTGTACCGAGCACCTGGAGCATCGACCTCCACTTCGCTAAGAAAGAATACGCGGTGAAATTTCCTGAAAATCCTTTCATCTCCGTGGCGGAGCATGATCGGCGGATCGATCGGGACTTCGGCTACCCGGTTCCCTATCGCTGTCTTTATTCAGCCAACCTGACGAATATGTTTATGGCTGGACGCAACATCAGCGTAAGCGATCAGGCGCTCGGGACAGTCCGCGTGATGAAGACGATCGGCATGATGGGTGAAGTGGTGGGCAAGGCCGCCGCCGTCGCGATCAAGCATAACGGCACCCCCCGCGATGTTTACACGCTGTATTGGTCGGAGCTCGATGCCCTCCTCAAGCTCCCCGGCCGGGCCCGCCGTGGCTTGGATGGTACCTTCGATATCTCCGGTCCCGCCCCGAGCCCAGTTGATGACAGCGGCGGGCGTGGCACCGCTGGCGGTGGCGTCAGTCTCGCTACGCTCAAGGGCGTGGTGGTCGACAACACGGCGGCAAAGCTCACTGGCCGCTGGACGAGCGGTGCCAATCTCGCCCACGTCGGCGCGGATTATCAATTCGGGCGGGGCGCCGGCACCAAGGCGCTTTTTGAATTTACGGTGCCGGCCGACGGCCGCTACGAAGTGCGGTTTGCGACGGCCCCCCACGAGAATCGCGCGAGCAACACGGCTTACAAGGTGCGCAGCGCCGAGGGCGAAAAGAACGGCACGCTCAATCAGACCAAACCGGCCCCGATCGGCAATCAATGGGTGTCGCTGGGTGTTTTTCGTTTCTCGGCCGCCAAACCGGGAGCGGTCGAGGTGAATGCCGAGGGCGCCGACGGCAATGTGCACATCGACGCGGTCAACGTGGTCCCGGTGAACTAAGGCGGGTCAGCTCGAGCTTGCTGGGCGCGCCACGCAATCATGGGGCGGAGTGGGTTCGCCGCCCTTTTTTCGTAAATATTTAAGGACGCCGCCGTTGAGTTTTCTGGGTCGACGCCCTGGGCCGGTCGAGGCGAAGCTCTCGCTGGCTGGTTGCGACGGGGTGGCGGCACGAAGCGCGTAGCCTCCGTTACCGACGGCTTCCTGCCCAAGTTCGGTTGCTTCGCCCGCTGGAGAGCGGGTGGGGTGCCGCCGGTTCTACCCCGACGTTTTCATCCGCGGTTCGCCCGCCACCGGCCTGGCGGCAAGCCGCCATCGGCGCCTTCGGTCTGGTTTTTTTATCGGGGTTCAATCAGCCCGCGTTTGGGCGACACCGCCCCGAGTTGCTCACGTTGGGGCGGCTTCACGACTCTTGTTTACGACTGCGGGCGCTCAACCCGAAGCTTGCGAGTTTCGCACTTAGCGACAGCCAATGCTCCGTTTCTGTCATCCAGTTCCTGACTCCCTTGCGCCCCGCCGACGCTTCACCATCCCCGAGCACCGTTGGTTCAACGACCACGTGATCATGCACGAACCACTCCTGCGCGCGTGGTTGCGCAGCCGGTTTCCCCGCGGCGTCGAGATCGACGATCTCGTGCAGGAGTCCTTCGCCCGCGTCTTGCGCGCCCGCGCCGCCGGCGCCGCGATGCGCTCGCCCAAGGCTTTTCTTTTCGCCACCGCCCGCAACCTCGCGCTCGATGTTCTGCGTCACCGCCACGTCTCCGGCGAAGATACCTTAGTGCCTTTCGAGTCCTTGGACGTCTTGGATGAGAGCGATGGCATTCCTGAAACCATCGACCGCCGCGAAAAACTCGAACGCTTGACCCTCGCCATCCAGTCCCTGCCCGCGCGCTGCCGCGAGGTCATGACCTTGCGTAAAGTCTACGGATTGTCCCAAAAAGTCATCGCCGTGCGCCTCGGTATTTCTGAGTGCACCGTCTCCGCGCAGCTCGCCATCGGCGTCCGCAAGTGTACGGAATCGTTCGCCCGCGACCGCCGCGAAGAGGGCCGGCCCAACATTGGCCTCAAGCGTGGTCCTATCAGCTACGACAGCCTGACGGCCGGCGCCGTCGTCGACACTCCGCTGAAGGGCGTGCGGGTCGCGTTCAACTTCGGCACCAATGCGAAGCTCAATTTCGACACCACCCGCGACGTCTACAATCAGCCGCTTCCCCCCGGCAAGGGCGTGAGCAAAGACATCGGTCTCAAGTTCGGGCTGTGGGAGGACCGCATCTCGGGCAATCTCAATTACTATAAGTCCGAGGCCCTCAATTTCACCGCCAGCGTCCCTAACCGCGACGACATCGATCCAAACGGCATCAACGGGCGCAACGGCGGGGCCGCCTATACCTTCAGCAAAACCTCCGACGGCTATAATCTTTCGCTCTCCGGGCGCCCGCTCAAGGGTTGGGAAGTCCGCGTGAACTTCGCCACCGCCAACGGCAGTGAACGCACCAACGTCGATCTGCCGCAGTTTTACAACGACCAGTTCAACACCACCACCGTCAACGGCCAGACCGTCGTTGGCATTCGCGCCGCGGCGGGCGGAGCCGTCACGCCCCTCCTCGTACCTTCCGATCCGCGCAACCCCGCCTCGGCCAAGATCCCCCTCTCTGTCGCCATGATGAAGGATCCAAACAGTCCTCACGTGGCGCAATTGGATATCGAGTCAGGCCAGATTCTTAACGCGGAATTGCTCGGCCTCCTCACGCCCGGCGTCGGCACTGGCGTGACCGGATTACCGCTCGCCGAGCATCAACTCGGCTTCATCTCGCCCTCCGGTGGTGCCCTCGTCGTCCGCCGCGCCGGTGAGAAAACCATCGGTTACGCTGAGCGGAGCTACAGCCTCATCAACCGGTATCAGTTCGATGCAGGGATGTTCCGCGGGCTCGTCGTCCGCCTCAGCAGCAGCCTGCGCGACAACCAACGCGGCTACATGTTCACCGACGCCGCCGACGCGAACAAACGGAAGATGTATTATTTTCCCGACCGCCTCCTGCAGGACCTGTTCGCCGTCTACCGACTCAAGCCAATCGGAAAAATTCGCACCACTCTGCAGATCAATGTTTCCAATCTGATGGATGCGAATGAAGTCGTCTACCTCGTCCGCTCAACTATCGGCACGCTCCGCTACGCGCAATGGCTCAACTCTCCGCGCAAGCTGGGCGTGACCACCACGGTGAGTTTCTGATCACGCGCTCACTGACCACGCGCCGCCGCATCCCCGCCAGGCGATCAAGGATCAGGCCATTTTTGACTTTGCTCGGGTTGCTAGTGGGCACCAAGGCGAAGGGGTCGCGACCCAATCATGGTCCACGCTGGGCTGCTTCCTGAAAATAGATGCCGTTTTTTCCCATGCTGGCGGCTACCCTCCCATCATTTCCGGGCCAAGTGTGGGGCAAAATCGACTCATCCCTTCTCCACGCCTCCAGCGTGGTCACGCGGATATTCCGACGCGCTCCAGCATTTTTTACCGCCCATCTTTTTGCCGGCCCTTCCCCCGATTTCCTAAAGACCACCGGCGTCATTCATTGGGCCAATATCACTCACAGCCAGGTTACCTTCCCAACCATCTTACCTTCCCAACCATTCGCTGACTTCTTATCCGGCAAAAAAATGTGCGGTAAAAGATGAGGACTTCTCTTCTCAGCATTTGTGTTCTGCGTCGGGCTATTTCCTGAAAACGGATGCCGTTTTTTTATCAATGATGGCGGCCGTGATCCCATAATCTCCGGGCCAAGCGTGGTGCAAAATAGATTCATGCTTTCTCCGACCTCAGCGTGGTGTCCCGTCTCTGCGGTGCAACCTTCCGTTCAGGCGCCCCAGCCTTTGACACCGCCGAGACACCGCAAAAACGCCGAGCATACCCAAGGCAGTTTGGCAAAAAAATGGGGGGCAGAAAATCCCGGTTAGAGGTTGAAGAATTTTTCTGACCCCATCTTTCTGCCAAAAAGATTGGCGGTTTAAGCCCAAGCCCCAACCAGGCCGGAGGATTGGGGCATTATTCCTCTGTCCCCATTCCTCTGTCATACCGCGCGCTCCTCCCATTTATCATGAATCAATCTTCCGCGAATATCGTGACGCGCTCCACACCGATCACCTCTGGCGCGGTGACCAAAGGGGTCCGACATAGTGGTCCGCACAGTCCCCTGTGCGGCTCCGCGTCAGGGGACGCCCCTTCCGCACAGGGGACGGTG
>CAMDOF010000242.1 GCA_945903465.1 Opitutus sp. GAS368 | reverse complement strand
GCTCTAACGGTTCAATTACCGGAAGATGATGTGCAATTCTTGGATGCCTACGCCAAGAAGCACGCGGTCAGCATTGCGGATTTGTTCGCGGGCTACGCGCGGCGGTTGCAGCGCGCACCGCTTGCGCCTCATCCGGAGAATTTGAAGTTCACGGGAGCGGTGCCAGCGGGCTTGGACGCCCGCACGGACCATCGCGAGCACCTCGCTGCGAAGCATCGATGAAAGTGACGGTGGATTTGAATGTCCTGCTGGACGTGGCGCAGAATCGTCTGCCCCACTATCACGCGTCAGAGGAAGTCGTGCATCGCGTCCGCCGGTGAGAATTCGCCGCCGTGCTGCCTGGAAACGCCGTGACCACGCTTCATTATATTCTCGAAAAATATTCCGGGACAGCTCTGGCCAACCAAACGCTGGACGGATTGCTCGCCGATTTTGCGATTCACCCGGTGGACAAGGCGAATTTTCAACGTGCCCGCCAATTGCCTTTGAGCGACTTTGAAGATGCGGTCGTCGCGGTCACGGCGGAGGTTACGCGCAGCGATTTCATCGTTACCCGAAACGTGGCGGATTTTGTGGGTTCGTCCGTTCCGGCGATCACGCCGATAGACTTCTTGGAGCATCTCGCTGCGGTCGGTGCCGAGTAAAGGGCAACCGGGCCGGTAGTTTCGCATTGAAACAGGCTCGCCGTGACTTGCCGGCCGATGGCGTGCGGTGCGTGTGCACGCACGGGCAGGCTGACGGGAAAAAGGGGACGCGGTTACCGCTCGCCCCAAACCACAAAGCCAGACCCCGATCGGGTCCCCTAGGCCGGCGGGCACAAGTCCAAAGCCGACATCATCGAATTACTGGTCCGCAATCCGGATGTGGAATTGGACGAGGTGCGGAGCGTTTGCGCCCGCTACGGGCTTGGCAGCCTGGAAGAATTGATCATCGCGTCGCGTTCCGTGTAACACTCAAACCTCGTTCGGTTCTACCCCAAAGGACGGCTTTGGTTGTGGTGATCCGTGCGGGGCGAAGAAAGCGTTACCCGAACCGGGGGCGCGGGCGCTGGGAGAACAGGCGGCGGAAAATGAGGGGCGCGTTCACCGTTTGACCCCAAGCCCCAAAGCCGGACCCCGTTTGCTTGATTCGATTGGGAGCGTCGATACCGGCGCGGAATCCGTTGCTGCGGCCAATCCTGTATTTAGGCGCGACAGTTTGCGGTGTCGCTGCAGCCGACCATTTCAAATCACTTCGATCAAGCGGTGCTGCTGTCCGGCCAGTTGCACGATTCCCACGAGGTGGGCTTCGAACCACAGGCGCAGCACGCGGTTGGTCGTGTTGCCCACGCGGAGCCATACAATCATCGGGGCACTTTCCGTCTGGATTGATCGCGCGGCAAAGTCTTCGTCCTTCGTGACGATGATCGCGCCCGTCTTTAAAGCGTGAGCCCAAATTGCTCCATCCTCGGCGTCGCGGAGTCCGGCGTCTTCGACGTGGCTGGCTTGATGACCCGCTTCACGCAGCCACCCTGCAAGGGCAGGCGGCAACTGGGCATCAATCAGGAATTTCACTTCGCCAGCGACAGGACGGCATGATCGACCTGACGCGCCGCGTATTCCAATGCCGCCTGAATGTCTTCACGTTCCAAGTAAGGATAGCTTTCCAGGATCTCCGCCTCCGACGCACCACTGGCCAGCATGTCCAACACATCTTTCACGCGGATGCGCATGCCGCGGATGCACGGCCGACCACCGCATTGGTTCGGATTGAAGGTGATTCGCTGCATCTGGCTCATACCCTCACGCTAGGGCCCGTTCGTCGGGTCGCAAGTCTGCCTTTGGTGACGCCGCAGGGAATTCATGGATGCCGCGACGACTGGCGCCAGCATCGGAATTTGGAATTTAATCCGATGAGCCAGCGGTGGCCCAATGGCCCCAGGTCTCCAGCCCCCGTTGCTGCGCCAGATCGTCAAGGACATTGGCCGAACGAGGCGTCACCGACGTCAGCGGCAGTTTTGACCTGGTACAGATCTTTAGTTTTTCCGGCCGTTTTCCGGCGGTGATCGAAGATGCCGTGCGGCTCTCAAGGCTAGTCGTGCGTGCAGACAGTCCGCTAAAAATTGTGCCGATTCACCACCTGATCGCGCTCAAACTCGATGCCGGCGGCCACAAGTCCAAGGCGGACATCATCGAATTGCTGGTCCGCAATTCCGATTTGGAATTGGACGAGGTGCGGCGCGTCTGTGCCCGCTACGGACTTGGCGGGCTGGAGGAACTGATCACCGAGTCGCGGTCCGTTTAGCACTCAACTCCGTTCGGTTCTGCCCCAAGGGACGGATTTAGTTAACGTGATTTACGACGGGAAAAAGCGCGATACCCGAATTGCGGGCGCGGGTGCATGGGAGATTGTGTGACGGAAAATGGGGGACGTGTTCACCGCTTCACCCCCAAACCCCCAAACCCCCAAACCCCCAAACCCCCAAACCCCCAAAGCCAGACCCCGTTCGCTCGATCCTTTGCCGACTGGCATTGGCGATCGGGCTACACGGCGTTTTCGCGGGTGTGGTGTTTGTCTTGCAAGCATGTCACGTTTGTCTTGCGTGACCGATGTGCAAGTCGAGACCCTTTCCATCCGCATCTCCAAGGCTGAAATCAAGGCGTTGCGGCAGCGCGCGCGTGCGGAGAAAATGTCGCAAGGCGCCATCGTGCGCCGGGCCCTCCGCGCCTACGGCGTGACCCCGGAGCCGGAAAAAGCGAAGACCGGTTACGACGTGATCAAGCACCTGATCGGCTCGTGTAAGGGCGGCTCACCCGACTTGTCCACCAACTCAAAATACCTGGAGGGTTACGGTCAGTGAAGACGTGGATCGTGGACGCCGGCCCGCTGGTTGCGTTGCTGTCGCCGAACGATCGCCAGAATAGCTGGGCGACGGAACAATCGCAGAGCGCGCCGTCTGCCGTGCTGACCTGCGATGCGGTAATCTCGGAAGCCTGCTTTCTCCTGAAGCGGGATGGGCAGGAGGCGGATAAGGTGTTCGCGCTGGTCGAGGCCGGGTTTCTGCGGAGCGAATTCGATTTGCAGGGCGAATATCGGGCGGTGGGCGATCTGATGCGACATTATCGCGATAGGCCAATGTCGTTTGCCGACGCCTGCCTCGTGAGAATGTCGGAAATCCACTCCGACTGCGTGATTTGGACGCTTGACCGGGATTTTGGCGTTTACCGGCGCCATCGACGGCAAACGCTGCCGCTGGTCACGCCTTGGCCAGGGTAGGGTTCGGTGGACGAGCGCATCGCCTCGGGCACAGCGCGTCGCAGGGCTGAAGTGTTTCGATGCTGACTGAGCTGTGCGGCGTGGCGCCGCCGCAGCACGGGGGGCACTCGAACGGTCAGGTTTCGGGGAGCGATGTTTCAAGTCTGATGTCTCCCCAATTTGGGAATCTCGGTGGGATTGCTTCGACGGGTGGCCGCGATCGAGATTCCCGACATGGCACGCCAGCTCGTTCCTACTCACCCAACATCCGCTCGTAGCCGCCCTGTGCGCCCGTCCAAAGCGAGAGATAGCCAACGGGCACGGACACGGTGAGCGCTCAGTAACCGAGCGTCACTTTCGCCCACCAGAACTTTCCCTGGCGTCGAAACTATCCCGGATCGTGGCGCGGCGCTTGGGGCTAGAGTGGGTAGGTCTTGCGCGCGGCCTTCTTTACGTCCGGTGGCAGCGCTGAGTAAGCCTGCCAAAATTCAGGAGTGACCGCTGACTGCCAGCGAGCGGCTTCGTCCGGGCTGCGTCGTACTGGGCCTGTGCCTGCTCTGCGAGTGGGTCTAGCTTGCCTGCGGCGAGGTCTTGTTCGACGCATTTTCCCGCGAGCGTCCGGATCTTCGCGGAGAGACGCGGGGAGGACTCGGCGATCCAGAGAACCGCGTGGGTATCAGGCAGGTATTTCATCGGACATCATCGAATTGCTGGTCCGCAATCCCGATTTGGAATTAGACGAGGCGCGGAGCGTCTGCGCCCGCTACGGACTGGGCGGCCTTGAAGAACTGATCGCCGAGTCACGGGCCGTGTAACACTCGACTCCTTCCGGTTCTGCTCCAAGGAACGGCTCGGGTTGAGGTGATTCATGCAGGGAACGCGCGCGTCACCCGTATCGGGGGGGCGGGCGCATGGGAGAGCGGGTGACGGAAAATGGGGAACGCGTTCACCGCTTGATCCCAGGCCCCAAAGCCGGATCCCGGTTGCTACTCTGACCCCGTTCGCTCCTCGTTCGCTCCTTTGTGACGAAAGATGAAGAATTCGCCGAGTGGTCGCGGCTGCGTGAACCCGCACCAGCGGTGTTGTGGCTGCGGATTGGCAACTTAAAGAAGGTCGAACTGCGGGCCAAACTCGTCCCGTTGTGGCCGGAACTATTGGAGCGACTCCAAGCAGGCGAGACACTGATCGAGGTGTTCTGAGTGGCGATGGGTGGCCACCAAGCGCGCGAGTCCCGCTGCGCAAGCGCGCGAAGCCATGGGCCTGACCACGGAGGAATTTTTCGGGCGCGGTAAGGATGGGCCGAGGCGAGCATCGCTTTCGCAGGGTGTGGCGGCGTGGCGCAGATCGGCGTGGCGCGCGCGGGCTACTTAAAGAAAATTCGGGACGCACTTACCGCTCGAACCCAAACCCCAAAAGCCGGACTTCGTTTGGTTCCACGGAGAGGCGGCGCGACGGGCGGGCGGACATAACGGGCAAAGGGGAAACGGCTACCGCCAGTCGAGCACGCTCAAGCCGGGCACACGCTTAAAATGGGCATCGCGCGTGGCGACGGTCCAGTCGTGTTCGACCGCGAGCGCAGCGATCCACAGGTCGTTTTCCGGTATCGGCGCTCCGGCCCGAGCGATAGCTCCGCGCAATCGCGCGTAGTGCCGCGTGGTTCCAGTCGTTAGCGGCAGCACCGTTACGGCGGGCAAAAACGCGTCGAGCGCCGCGCGTTGTCCTGAGGGATTGCTCGCTAACTCTACGCCAAGTTCGAGTTCTCCCAGCGCAATCAACGGGAGCCAGAGCCGCTCAGCCTGATAGAGCCGGGTCTCGATTCCGGGCACGCCGCGCAACGCCGCGATTACCACCGAAGTGTCCAGCACGATGTCACCACTCACGCGGATCGATTCTTTCGCAGTTTTCCTCGATGATCCGCTCCAACTCTTCGCCGTCGGCCGGGCTCAAAATACCGGCACTGCGTCGCAACGCCGCCAGCCGATCCGCACGCGGGTGCTCTCGCAAGCCGTGGATCAACGCAGCCGCTTCCTCCAGCTTTGGCGGCGGCAGGGTTTTTAGCTCTTCGACGATCATTTCCAGCGTGCTCATCCGGTCACCTTAGCTGCGCGCTTCGTGCCGGCAAGTCCGCTGTCGTGGGGTGCGCTCGGCATCCGCTGCGTCGCGGCCTCGCAGTATGCCCCAACCCCAAAAGCCCTGACCACGGAGGAATTTTTTGGGCGCGGTAAGGATGGGCCGGGGCCGGGAATCGCGTTCGAAGGGTGTGGCGGCAGACCGCTATTCGGTGTGGCTCGGGCGAGCGCCGGAAGGGAAACCAAGACGCGTTCACCGCTCGACCCCAAACCCCGATACCTGACCTTGATCGAGTGATCGTGGTCGTGCGTGCAGACAGTCCGCTAAAAATTGTGCCGATTCACCACCTGATCGCGCTCAAACTCTATGCCGGCGGGCACAAGTCCAAAGCGGACATCATCGAATTACTGGTCCGCAATCCCGATTTGGAATTGGACGAGGTGCGGAGCGTCTGCGCCCCGCTACGGGCTTGGCGGACTGGAGGAACTGATCGTTGAGTCACGGTCCGTGTAACACTCAACCCCTTCCGGTTCTACCCGACGGGCCAGCTTTGGTTGAGGTGATTCAAAAAAGGAAACTGCGCGTTGCCCGAATCGGAGGCGCGGGCGCATGGGCGAGCGGGCGACGAAAAACGGGAGGCGCGTTCACCGCTTGACCCCCAAACCCCAAAGCCGGACGCCGTTTGCTCGATTCGATTGGGTGAGTCGATACCGGCGCGGAATCTGGTGCTGCGGCCAATCCTGTATTCAGGTGCGACAGTTTGCGGTGTCGCTCCTGCGACCATTTCAAATCACTTCGATCAAGCGGTGATGCTGCGTCGCGAGTTGCACGATGCCCGCGAGGCGGGGGTCGAACCACAGGCGCAGCGAGCGGTTGGTCGTGTTGCCCACGCGCAGCCATACAATGGTCGGCGCATTTTCTGTCTGGGCGGATCGCGCCGCAAAGTCTTCGTCTTTCGTGACGATGATGGCGTCGGTTTTCAGGGCGTGAGCCCAAATCGCGCCGTCTTCGGCTGCACGGAGCCCAACGTCCTCGACGTGGCCGGCCTCGTGACCGGCTTCCTTGAGCCAACCGGCCAGGGCCGGCGGCAACTGGGCATCAACCAAGAATTTCACTTCGCCAGCGACAGGACAGCATGATCGACCTGCCGCGCCGCGTATTCCAGCGCCGCTTGAATGTCCTCGCGCTCAAGATACGGATAACTCTCGAGAATCTCCGTCTCCGCCGCACCACTGGCCAGCATATCCAACACATCCTTGACGCGGATGCGCATGCCTCGAATGCACGGCCGACCACCGCATTGGTTCGGGTTGAAGGTGATACGCTGCAGTTGGCTCATGCGTCTACCCTAGTTTTCCCCCCTCGGGTCGCAAGCCTGCCGTTGGTGACGCGAAACAGCGCCGTGAATTCGGCGGCCGGCAGCAGAGAAGTGATTGATGCCGCGGCGACTGGCTGGCACTGCATCGGAATTTGGAACCCAATCTGGCGAATGAGCGATGGTGCATTGGCCCGGTATCGCCCCACCGCTCCTGCGGCAGATCGCGAAGGACATTGGCCTGACCGCCCGAGGAATTCCTCGGGCGGCGGTGAGGGTGTTCGGAGGCGAAGCGTCGCCGTCACGAAGTGCGCGAAGCACAATTAATCCGGCGTGGACCGCATGAGCGAACGCCTGAAGAAATGCAGGGGACGCGTTCATCGCTCGACCCCAAACCCCAAAGCCAGACCCCGCCCGGCTTCCCCGTTTTGCTGCCCCAATCTGTCAAGAGTCAAACCATGACCCCTTTTTCCTTTGCGGTTTGGAGGCGGAAAAATTCGCCACGAGCACGGGCACGATGCAGGGACTGGAGCCGGTGTGAAGGCCCGTGCCGCGATCATTTCAATTCCATGCCAACACCTCGCCGGCCTTTCCTCCTCGTTGCCGTCTTCGCGCTTCTTGGCGCCGCGTCGCTTCCCGCGGCCGATTTTCCCGCGCTGCAACCGCTGCTCGCCGTCCCGGATCGGGTCGTGCTCCACGATGACTACACGACGCCCAAACCGCTCGCGAAGGGCGTGTATCAGCCGAGGCAGGGCACCCGCTGGGGCATCGCCGATGGTGTGCTCCGCGGCCTGCCGTCCTCGGCGGAGTTTCAGGCGAAGAAGAAAGATCATCAGGGATATGAGCCGCGGATTTCAATTCCCGCCTGCCCGCAGGAGTTCGCGATTCAGTTCGACGTGCGCTTCATCGGTGGGCAACCGACCGCGATCGTGCCGTTTGTCGAGTTCGGCCACCATATGGCGCGGGTCACCTGGGCCGGGGGCGGAGCAAACTTGAATGCGGCAGCCGGCGCGGTGCAGCTCGCCACCGCGCCCGATTTCAAAATCGAATCGGGCCGCTGGTACCGCGCCTTGGCCGAAATCAAGGGCGAGGAATTTGTGATCCAATTTGCGGGCGGCCCGACCCTCTACGGCAAACATGCGTCCTTCGCCGGCCCAAAGGACGGTTTTGGACTCGCCGGTCCGATGGGCGGAACGGTGGAACTCGACAATGTCGCGGTGTGGTCGGTGAAACCCGAGGTGCAGGCCGATTGGGAGAAGACCCGCGCGGCGTTTCCCGCGCCGTCCGTGGTCGCACCGAAACCGGCGGCGGCAAAGAAGAAGGCGAAATAGGAGCGCGGGCGGCAGCTCCTTGACGAAGGGTGGCTGCACGGCAGGTACGGAAATGAGGGATTTCACCGCTTAGCGGCGACCATGCAGTCAAGAGCTCAGAGCGAAGTGTTGAGCGCCGCCGACATGGATTGGGTTCGCTTACCGCGAACGCGTCCGGTCGACTATATCAGCGGAGGGGGTCAGGCTTTAAGCCTTTCAGTTGACTGAGACCCGGAGATGAAACCGGCCATGCCCTGGCTTCGGCATGCTAACGGTCCAGCTGCAGGTGGGACTTTCAGTCGCGATCGCCAGTTCGTTTGTACCTTCCATCCTGACGACGGGATCGCTCTCCCCCTCCCACCAGCCACTGAAAAACTTAAAACCAGACCCCTTGGTTTCCCGCCGCACCTTGCTCCACGTAGCCGCATCCATCACCGGCTTCCCGTTGTTCATCACAAGCGGATCAGGCAGCGAATAAGTCCCGACCTTTGCTTCGTCGTAGTTCGTAACACGCCCCATCGCCCCATAGCGGGGATTGCCCTTGGCGTCCTGCTTCGGCCGCGCAGCGTTTGCGGTATCGGCCGCGAACATCGCCTGCGCGCCGATGGCACACGCCAGACCGACCAGCCCAAAAGACCTGACTCGGGAGAATTTGAATAAGCCGTAGGAATTCAGTCCGAAGGTGGGCCGTGCGCTCCGCGCGCGGCCGGTTCCATGGGCGGAACG
>CAMDOF010000241.1 GCA_945903465.1 Opitutus sp. GAS368 | reverse complement strand
GGTCCCTCCTTCCAGTGGGCCGATTCCTCGCTCCGGTTGCACACCTTCGCGACCGTGCTCGGCCTCATGCTTGTCGCACTGGCCAAGATAGCCCTGAAGACAAAGCAATCCGCACCAGCGATGATGCGCGACCTGGCCAATATCAATGCGACGCTCGTCCGCACCAGCACCGGCAAGATGGGCCGGCGCCCAACCATTTTGCTTCCCCCAGATCTCTCCCGAGCACAGCAGAAAGCGGTGGAAATATTTGAACTGGCCAAGTGGCTTCCATCTCTTACTTCAACTATGATTAGTACAGCCGTACACACCGGCTAAAAACCAACTATTATAGGACTAGATATGCGAAGGTAGGGCGAGGGCGTACGCTCCGCCGGGTTATGAAAGTTATGGGAGATCACCGAAAACCGAGGGCCGCTGAGCTCGAGACTTCGGCTTCCGAGTTAGCACGGGCATCTTGCCCGTGGGTTTAAGCCCAAGTTTCAACCGCGATGGGTTATAAACTCGGTCTTATGGGAGATTGGTTGAGCCCATCAGGTATCGATCGCATTCGCGGGCGGCGCCACGACCCTCGTTAATTGCCCATACCACTAAACTTTGACCGCGCCGACAATCGCCCGCGGCGAAAATACCTTTGAGGCTGGTCGTATATCTTTCGTGCTCGGCTTTGATATTTGAGCGGGCGTCGGTCTCAAGGTTGATTTCCTTAATCAAGGACTGCTCTGGCCCGAGAAAACCCATCGCAAGTAAGACCAGTTGGGCCGGGCGAGTTTTTTCCGTGCCGGGCCTTTCTTTTGGAATAAACTGACCTTTCTCGTTCTTTTCCCAAGTGATCTCAACCGTGACGAGCGCTTGGACGTTACCCTGCTCATCGCCGACAAATTTTTTGACCGTGGTGAGATAGATGCGTGGATCGTCGCCGAATCTTGCCGCGGCTTCTTCCTGACCATAATCCATTTTGTAAACCTTAGGCCATTCCGGCCAAGGATTGTCGGCCGCTCTTTCCGCGGGAGGTTTTGGGAGAATTTCAATTTGCACCAGGCTTTTGCAACCATGGCGCATGGAGGTGCCGACGCAGTCCGTACCGGTGTCGCCACCGCCTATGATCACAACGTCGCGGCCTGCCGCTTGAATCGGCCCGTGTTCGGCTCCGCCGTTTAACACGGCCTTGGTATTGGCGGTGAGGAACTCCATGGCGAAGTGGACGCCCTTGAGCTGGCGCCCCTCGATGGGAAGGTCGCGGGGTTGCGTTGCGCCCGTGCAAATGACCGTGGCGTCGTATTCCTTTAAGAACATCTGTGGCTCCACATTATCGCCCACGTTGGCGTTACAAATGAACCGGATCCCTTCGTCCTCCATTAATTTGATGCGGCGTAAAACCACTTCATTTTTATCCAACTTCATGTTTGGTATGCCGTACATGAGCAGGCCGCCCGGCCGATCGGCCCTTTCAAAGACGGTAACGGTATGCCCAGCGCGATTGAGCTGCGCGGCCGCCGAAAGCCCAGCCGGTCCTGAGCCGATGATGGCGACTTTCTTGCTGCTTCGTATCTTCGGAGCTTCGGGGATTACCCAACCTTCCTCCCAGCCCTTATCGATAATCGAGGATTCGATGTTTTTGATTGTAACCGGAGGTGCGGTGATGCCGAGCACACAGGAGCCTTCGCAGGGTGCAGGGCAGACTCGACCGGTAAACTCGGGGAAGTTATTCGTCTGGTGTAGTCGATACAAGGCCTCCTTCCAAAGGCCCCGGTAAATCAGGTCGTTCCACTCGGGGATGAGATTGTTGATCGGGCAGCCACTCGCCATCCCGCTGACCACTTTGCCTGAGTGGCAGAAGGGAATGCCACAGTCCATGCAGCGCGCACCCTGCGTGCGGAGTTTTTTCTCCTCCATGTGGTGGTGAAACTCTTTCCAGTCTTTGACCCGGGTGGCGGGGGCGCGATCGACGGGCAGTTCGCGCAGATAATCGATGAATCCAGTTGGCTTTCCCATGATCGTAAAGTCGGAGGGTGGAAGGTGTTGGGTGGTGCTTAGCGCAAAACGTTAATTTCCGCCCACGCGAGACGTGTCGCGGGCGTTTTCTTCAAAGGCCGCCATAATCGCCTCGTCGCCAGTGAGGCCCTGCGCTTGGGCTCGCTCGATACAGGCAAGCATTCGTTTATAGTCCTTGGGCATGACTTTGACGAACTGCGGGACAAAGGCGTCCCACCGCGCCAAAATGGTTTTGGCCCGCTCGCTCTTCGTATAATCGAGGTGCTTTTGAATGATCGCGCGAAGGGAGGTAATTTCCTGCACACTCTCAAGTTTTTCGATAGCGACCATTTGCGAGTTCACGCGTTTGGCGAAGTCCCCCGCCTCGTCGAGCACGTAGCCGATACCACCGGACATACCGGCGCCAAAATTCCGGCCAGCCCGCCCGAGCACCACCACATTCCCACCCGTCATGTACTCGCAACCGTTATCACCGATCGCCTCCACGACTGCGGTCACCCCGGAATTGCGCACCGCGAAACGCTCACCGGCCATGCCGCGGATATAAACTTCGCCAGCCGAAGCGCCGTAAAGCGCCACGTTGCCGATGATCATATTCTCTTCGGCTTTAAAGGGCGATTGCGGCGACGGATAAATGATCAGTTTACCGCCCGAGAGGCCTTTGCCAAAGTAGTCGTTGGCATCACCCTCGATGGCGAGCGTCATGCCGCGCGTCACGAACGCCCCAAAGCTCTGGCCGGCAGAGCCGGTAAACTTAAGGCGGATGGTATCCTCTGGCAGGCCTTTGGCACCGTATCGCTTGGTGATCTCGCCGGAAGTGATGGTGCCAGTCACACGGTTGACGTTGCGGATAGGTAATTCCGCGATGACTTTTTCACCGCGCTCGATGGCGGGTTTGCAAATACCAAGGAGACGCGTGACGTCCAGCGATCGGTCGATCCCGTGATCTTGTTTCATCTGGCAGAAACGGCCGACCTCAGCCCCAGCGTCGGGTTGATAAAGGATATTTGAGAAATCGAGACCCTTGGCCTTCCAGTGATCGACCGCTTGGCGGGCTTCTAATCGGTCCGTCCGCCCGACCATTTCTTCAATCGTTCGGAAGCCCAAGGAGGCCATGATTTCGCGAATGTCATGCGCGATAAACTTCATGAAGTTTACCACGTGTTCGGGTTTTCCGGCAAACCGAGCCCGTAGTTGGGGATCTTGAGTGGCGACACCCGCTGGGCAGGTGTTGAGATGACATACGCGCATCATGATGCAGCCCGTTGCCACGAGTGGCGCGGTAGCGAACCCGAACTCTTCGGCACCGAGCAGGGCCGCGATGATGACATCTCGACCCGTCTTGAGTTGACCATCCGTCTCAACTGTAATGCGGGAGCGGAGGTTATTCAGCACGAGGGTTTGGTGGGTCTCGGCGAGACCGAGTTCCCACGGCAGGCCGGCGTGCTGCAAGGACGTCTGCGGCGAGGCGCCAGTTCCGCCGTCGTATCCTGAAATTAAGACAACATCGGCGTGAGCCTTGGCGACGCCTGCCGCGACGGTGCCGACGCCCACCTCGGAAACGAGCTTCACACTGATGCGAGCCTCTCGGTTGCTGTTCTTGAGATCGTGGATCAGTTCGGCGAGATCTTCGATGGAATAGATGTCGTGGTGCGGTGGTGGTGAGATCAGTCCGACGCCTGCCGTGGTTCCGCGGGTTTTTGCGACCCAGGGATAGACTTTCGAGCCGGGTAATTGGCCGCCTTCGCCTGGCTTGGCGCCTTGCGCCATTTTGATTTGGATCTCTTTCGCGCTATTGAGGTATTCGCTCGTGACGCCAAATCGACCGGATGCCACTTGTTTAATAGCGGAGTTTTTTGAATCACCTTGGGCGTTCGTCCAAGTGAAACGTTCCGAGTCTTCGCCACCTTCGCCGGTGTTAGATTTGCCGCCGATGCGGTTCATCGCGATGGCTAAGGTTTCATGGGCTTCTTTGGAGATGGAGCCATACGACATCGCGCCTGTCTTGAAGCGCTTCATGATCTTTTCCGCGGATTCAACTTCGTCGATCGAGATGGCATTTTGGCCGCCCTTAAAGTCCAGTAAACTGCGTAGCGTGCACAGTGCTTTACCTTGTTCGTTAACCAGTTTCGCGTACTGTTGGTAGGCGGTTTGGCTGTTTTGCCGTACGGCCTTTTGTAAGGCGTGCACCGATTCAGGTGTAAAGAGATGGGCTTCCCCACTCGCGCGCCATTGGTAAAGGCCTCCTGTTGGCAAGGCGTGCCCGTCAACGTCTCTCTCCGGATAGGCCGCCCGATGCCGGATCAGGACTTCTTGAGCGATCACGTCCAAGCCAATGCCACCGATGCGTGAGGGCGTCCAAGTGAAGTAATGATCCACGACATCTTGGCGGAGCCCGAGCGCTTCAAAAACTTGTGCCCCACGATAGCTCTGGATAGCAGATATGCCCATTTTGGACATAACCTTGACCACGCCTTTTGACGCCGCCTTTACAAAATTCTGACACCCTTTTTTATGGTCGACGCCAGTGAGTAGACCTTCGCGGATCATGTCATCGATCGTCTCGAAAGCGACGTAAGGATTAACCACGCTGCATCCGTAGCCGATGAGCAACGCGAAGTGATGCACCTCGCGAGCCTCGCCAGTTTCGAGCACGATGGAGACGCGGGTGCGGAGTCCTTCTCTAATTAAATAATGATGAAGACCGGAGACCGCGAGTAACGCTGGAATCGGTGCGTAGTCGCGATTTACCCCGCGATCACTCAGAATGAGCACATTGGTTTCTTCCTCCTCAATCATCCGGCGGGCCATAATGGAGAGCTCCTCCATCGACTTCGCCAAGCCCTTCTCGCCGCGGGCGGTACGGAAGAGTATCGGCAGCACACCTGTTTTTAGGCCGGGAAGATGCGTCCGCCGGATCTTTCCAAATTCTTCGTTCGTCAGCACGGGCCATTTGAGCTCCACCCGGCGGCAAGCGCTCGGTTCCGGATTCAAGAGATTGCCTTCGGACCCAAGTCGAGTTTCGGCGGAAGTGACAATTTCCTCACGGATCGAATCGATCGGCGGATTCGTGACCTGCGCGAACAGTTGCTTGAAATAATCGTAGAGTAAGCGGGGCTTGTTGGACAGCACCGCGAGGGCGGCATCGTTTCCCATGGAACCGATGGCCTCGACCCCGTCTTTGGCCATCGGGGTGATGATCACACGCTCATCTTCAAATGTATATCCAAACGCAATCTGTCGTTGTAACAACGTCGCGTGGTCAGGTTGCTCGACTTTTGGAGCCTCCGGCAAATCACTGAGATGCACGAGATGCTCGTTTAGCCACTGCCGGTACGGTTGGGTTCTAGAGATTTCTCGCTTAATTTCTTCGTCCTCAATGATGCGGCCCTGCTCGGTGTCGACGAGGAACATGCGACCGGGCTGTAAGCGACCTTTTTGCACGATCTGATCGGGCGGGATGTCCAGCACGCCAGTCTCTGAAGCCATGATAACCAAGCCATCTTTGGTCACACAAAAACGCGAGGGGCGCAGCCCATTTCGATCCAGAATCGCGCCCATTTGTTTACCATCCGTAAACGCGATTGAAGCCGGTCCATCCCATGGCTCCATCAAGCAGGAGTGGTACTGATAGAACGCGCGGCGATCGTCATCCATCGACTCGTGATTAGACCACGGTTCTGGAATCATCATCATCATCGCGTGAGCCAGCGGCCGGCCGGCCAGCACGAGGAGCTCGAGGGTATTGTCGAACATCGCCGAGTCGGATCCATTCGGATTAATAATGGGGAGAATTTTCTTGATATCCTCACCGAAGACCTCGCTGGCAAAAAGGGCTTGCCGCGCGTGCATCCAATTCATGTTGCCGCGCAATGTGTTAATTTCCCCGTTATGAGCGAGGTAGCGATAAGGGTGCGCGCGTTCCCAACTTGGAAAGGTGTTGGTTGAAAACCGAGAGTGAACCAAGGCCAAGGCCGTCTCCATTAAAGGACTGGTTAGCTCTGGAAAATATTTATCTACCTGATCGGTCGTGAGCATGCCCTTGTAGACGAGTGTCTTAAAAGATAAACTCGCGACATACCAATACTCCGCTCCCTGCAGTGTCGATGTCCGGATTTCGGCGTACGCGCGTTTCCGGATGACGTAGAGCTTCCGCTCGAAGGCCTGATCATCGGTGACCTTGGCGCCGCGCCCAATAAATACCTGCCGCATGAATGGCTCGGCGGATTTAGCCGAATCGCCCAGCATCGTATTGTCGGTTTTGACCGTCCGCCAGCCTAGGAACACTTGACCTTCCGACTGCACGACGGCTTCAAATTTTTCCTCAATTTTGCGGCGCACCGAAGGGTTTCGAGGGAGGAAGACCAAACCACAGCCATAGTGGCCTAGCTTGGGCAGGGAAAAACGCGCGGCTTGACAGGCTTCAGCCAAGAACTTGTGCGGCATCTGAATCAGGACGCCCGCGCCATCCCCGGTGTTAATTTCGGCACCACTCGCTCCGCGATGGTCTAGGTTCCTAAGCACTTGGAGCGCATTCGCCAAAATCTTCTGCGACTTCCGACCATGCATATCTACGACGAAACCTACACCGCAGGCTTCATGCTCAAAAAATGGATCGTAGAGGCCTTGTTTGGCCGGCAGACTAGGAGAGCGGACAAGGTTTAGATGAGGAGTAGGACAGTCGCTGGTGCGTTGGTTCATTGCGTGAAAATCGGAAAGATCAGGAAATGGCGAGGAAGGCCGTGCGTGCGCTACGTGGACTGCATAAAAAAGGCCGTTCTCGTCGTTTGCGAGAGCGGCCCTGTACTTTGGTGGTGCGGAGCGCGCGTCGCGGTTTTTTTAGAAGAAGCGGAGCGTTTTTGCCGCCATTTTTTCGTGCTCCTCATTGGAGCAACCCGCATTGGTGGCGGCCCCAGCGGGGGCATCGTTTGCCTTAACTAGGTCGTTGGTGAGCAAGTAACTCTCAACTTCTTCACCAGAAATATCAGCGAGCATCACGCCATCGATTTCTACGCATGGCGAGAGGGGTTGACCGGACTTTTGGACCATCTCCGCATAGTTAGATCGGTTATTAATGATGTCGATGTCCTCATACGGTAACCCATGTTTTCCCAACACGGCGCGAACCCCATGGGACCAGCCGCATTGGGGTTTTAGATAGGCTTTGATCGTCATGGTTGAATAGGTTTGAAAATCTGAAATGATGTCCACCATAGGTCGAGCGATTCGTCGATCAAGCACCGTCTTCATTTGTTTTAAATATTTTTTAGCGGCAGGGTCACTTGCGCTGGCTCGGTCGCGATCTTTTTAGCTTTAAATTTCTCGGAGAGCCTCATGCGCAAACCGCAACTTGCGATGCCGCGTCACTTTTCGCTAGCCCCACGCTCCCCCATACCGTATCGATCGCCGAATGAAAGTTCTCGTATCCGGTGCCGCCGGTTTTATCGGCTATCACGTCGCCCGTCGCCTTGCTGAGACCAAGCGGTGCGAAGTGCTTGGGGTTGATAATCTCAGTGACTATTACGATCCAGCACTGAAGCAGGCACGGATCCAACAACTGGTGGCCATCGGCTCAGACCACTTCAGATTCCTTCAGGCGGACTTTGCGGATGCGCCTAAGTTCGCGGGGCTCGTCGCGCATTTTCAACCGGATTATGTGGTCCATTTAGGTGCACAACCTGGCGTGCGATTTAGCATGGAACAGCCGGCGGTCTATACGCGCAGCAATCTGGAGGGTTTCGCGAGCGTGCTGGAGGCGTGCCGACAGGCGCCGCCGCGTCATTTAGTGTTCGCTTCCAGCAGCAGCGTTTATGGCGCGGGCGCCAAATCACCGTTCCGTGAGAGCGATAATACGGATCAACCGATTTCTTATTACGGCGCGACCAAAAAGGCGAATGAGCTCATGGCGTTCAGCTATGCTCATAATTACGGGCTCAACGTAACGGGCCTGCGGTTTTTTACCGTTTATGGCCCTTGGGGCCGCCCAGATATGGCACCGACGTTATTCGCCCGCGCCATTTGCGAAGGGAAACCTCTGCCGCTCTTTAATTCCGGGCGAAATCTTCGTGATTTCACCTACATCGACGACATCGTCGATGGCGTGGTAAAGCTCCTCCTCTACCCTCCCCTCACATCCCCGACCCCACCTTTGCGAATCTTTAATCTCGGCCATCATCGGCCCGTCGAGACGATTCAGTTTGTGCACACGCTTGAGGAGCTTCTTGGAAAAAAGGCACTCCTTGAGCTCTTACCGCCTCAACCGGGGGACATGCGTGAAACGTGTGCCGATCTAACTCAGGTCCAAGCGGCGATCCAATTTACACCCCGTGTGCCCTTAGAAGAAGGCCTGCGACGGTTTGTCGCTTGGTTTAAAGGATATTATCGTCAATAATTCGTTTGCGCTCCGGTTTTTTATATCACGGCCCCCTTTTTCTCGCGAGTTCGATTAAAGTTTATCTTGGGCAGTCCAAGCCGCCTCCCCTTGATGGCTCCGACTAATGAAAACTGGTTCTTCGCTGTTTTCAGTGGGTAGCAGGTAAATCGAGGCGCCCGGCGGTGAAGTAAAGCATGGAGATAAGATTCTTGGTGGAGCGGAAGCCGCGGGCCTTCCGCTTGACCGCAGAGAAGACGCTGTTGAGCCCTTCGAGAAAGGCGTTGGTGGTGCCGTGTAGCCAGTGCGCCATGACGCCTTCGAGGTGCCGTTCGATCATCTTCGCGGTTTTCACCATGGCCGCGAACAACGCGGGCGCGGATTTGCCCGCGACCCAGCGCACCCAGCGGCACCAGGCGCGCAGTTTACGCCGGGCCAG
>CAMDOF010000240.1 GCA_945903465.1 Opitutus sp. GAS368 | reverse complement strand
GCCGGCATGCGTAATCTCGGGGTGCCCCGCTACACCGTCAGTTTTACCAACAGTTATAATTTCTCCGACGGTTGGCTCAAAGGGGTGCGCGTCGGCGGGCTCGTTTCACTGCGCTTGCAACAAGCCAACCAAGTGGTCCGCTGGCCGATCGAGACCTACGTGATTAATAAGGCGGGGGCGCTCGGAGTTAAGAAAAGCACGGATAACGCGGCGGCGGCGGAGATGCCGGCGGTCAACGTGCCCGGGCGTTGGCTCTACACAGATCGCGGCCTTATCTATGGGCGACCGGATCTGATGACGACGACCGCGTGGCTCGCTTATTCCTATAAGTTTCGTCGCGTGATTTGGACCACGCAGATCAACGTCGCGAATGTGCTGAATACCTTTCAAGTGCTCCCGCAGCCCTTCAGTGGGACCCTCTACGGCGAGACGCGCGGCCAGTATTATACTGCGGAGCCGCGTTCGTGGGCTTGGCGCAACGATTTTAAGTTCTGAGACGGTGTGGTCAGGCGGCGCCGAGGGCGCGCGGGGTGGCGCGGGTGAGTCACGGCGCGGCGGTCATTTTCGGCGGGCCCGCGGGTTCGGGCCGCGGCAGATGGTGACACCGGAGGAATTATCAGCATCAAACGGGATGTCGGTGATGAAGGTGTCGCAAGTCGTCGTCGCCGCGCCGATCCCGCGCACGCGGTTGTTGGCCAGAGGATTTTCGCGGCTTTCGGATTGATCGCGGCGGCCAGTGGCAACGCTGCCGCCGGCGAAGGTGCCGGAGACGATGGCGGATTCGTTATTCGCCGAATGGGTGAAGAGTGGCAACGCTGCCGCCGGCGAAGTTGCCGGAGACCCCGCCGACCTCAGTGGCGGTGGTGAGCGAGAGGAGTTCTCCGAGGTTGGTCGCCGCGGTATCCCGGAGAAAATCGGGTGTGATGATACTGATGGCAGCGCCGACGTCGCGGAGCGCGGTGTTGATGCGGGTGCCGGCGAGGGTGCTGCTGGCGGCGTCGCCGACGCGCTCGTTTTCGCTGACGACAAACGGATTTAGTTTAACGGCGTCTTCACTGGCCGGGGCGCTCGTCGCCATGGCCGGACGGCGGGTTGGGGCGGGGCGGCGTCGCCGGTTGGGAAAATAGCGGAATGGCCACAGCCACAAATAGGGCCACCCAGGGCTTTGATCGGCGGTGGTTACTCATGAGTTAAGTTCAGGGTTCACCTGTCGAATTTGAAAAATCGGCGCACGGCAAATCGGATGAGGAAATTTTGCTCATTTGTGCGGTCGGCGATCCTTTGTTTAACTTTTATCAAACTGAGCGACAGCCCCCGTCGATGAGTTTAATTTGTAGAGGATTGCGTCTCGATTTATAACCGAAGAGGCCTCGAGTCTGCCACTCAACCGAGGCCCTTTCGCGGGCCGGCAGGAATTGCGGAGTAAAATCGGCGCGCGACCCTTGCAGCTGCGAAGGTGATTGTTATTTTCGGATTTTTTATTTTTCGATCGATCCGCGAGGTTGCCCCCGCAAATCTTTCGATCCAACCACAACGTATCATCCGATCTTAATATGGAAAACCTTTCAGGCAGCACCGGCGGCAAATGCCCTTTCCCTCACTTGCACGGCACTACGCCGAAGCCCACCGCTGCGCCCACGAACGCGGGTGTCCGGTCCAACCGCGACTGGTGGCCGAATCAGCTTAATCTAAAATTGCTCCATCAGAATTCCGCGTTGTCCGATCCGATGGGGCCGGATTTTGACTACGCGGCAGAGTTTAAGCAGCTCGATTTGCAGGCGCTGAAGAAGGACCTCTTCGCGCTGATGACGGCTTCTCAGGACTGGTGGCCGGCGGACTTTGGCCATTATGGACCTTTCTTCATTCGCATGGCTTGGCACAGCGCGGGCACTTACCGCACCGCTGATGGTCGAGGCGGTGCGGGGGCCGGCCAGCAGCGCTTTGCTCCGCTCAACAGCTGGCCGGATAACACGAACCTCGACAAGGCGCGTCGCCTGCTTTGGCCGCTCAAACAAAAATACGGCAAGAAAATCTCCTGGGCCGATCTGATGATTCTCACGGGCAACTGCGCGCTCGAGTCGATGGGCTTTAAAACCTTCGGCTTCGGCGGCGGTCGTGCCGATGTGTGGGAGCCAGAGGAAGATGTCTATTGGGGGGCCGAGAGCACGTGGTTGGGTGACAAGCGTTATTCGGGGGACCGCGATCTCGAGAACCCGCTTGCGGCGGTCCAAATGGGATTGATTTACGTGAATCCGGAGGGGCCGAATGGTCATCCCGACCCGCTCGGATCGGCGCGAGACATTCGCGAAACCTTCGCGCGCATGGCGATGAACGATGAGGAGACCGTCGCCTTGATCGCCGGCGGACATACTTTCGGCAAGACGCATGGCGCGGCCCCCGCCTCGCATGTGGGACCTGAGCCTGAGGCCGCCGGCCTGGCCGAGCAGGGCCTCGGTTGGGTTAACGCCTTTGGGAGCGGCAAGGGTGCCCACACCATCACCAGCGGTATTGAAGTCATCTGGACCACCACGCCGACTCAGTGGAGCAACAATTACTTCGAAAACCTGTTTCGCTATGAATGGGAACTGATCAAGAGCCCCGCCGGTGCGAATCAGTGGGTGGCCAAGGACGCGGCGGCAACGGTGCCGGATGCGTATGATGCGACGAAGAAGCACCGCCCGACGATGCTGACCACCGATATCGCGTTGCGCGTCGATCCCGCCTACGAGAAAATTTCCCGTCGCTTCCTCGCGAACCCCGATCAATTCGCCGACGCCTTTGCGCGCGCTTGGTTCAAGCTCACCCACCGCGACATGGGCCCGAAGGCCCTTTACCTCGGCTCGGAGGTGCCGGCCGAAAATCTCCTCTGGCAAGACCCGATTCCCGCCGTCGATCATCCTCTGGTTGACGTCAAGGACCTCGTCGCCCTCAAGGCCGCGATCCTCACCGCGGGCCTTTCGACGGCTGAACTCGTTTCGACCGCTTGGGCTTCCGCCGCGACCTTCCGCGGCTCAGACAAACGCGGCGGCGCGAATGGTGCGCGCATTCGCCTCGCTCCGCAGAAAGACTGGGACGCCAACCAGCCTGCCCGTCTTGCTAAAGTGCTGAAGGCCCTCGAAGTCATCCAGCAAGCGTTCAACGCGGCCCAGACCAGTGGCAAAAAGGTATCTCTCGCCGACCTCATTGTCCTCGGTGGCGCCGCCGCCATCGAACACGCTGCGAAGAAGGCTGGTCACGATGTAACCGTCCCGTTCACGCCCGGTCGTACGGACGCGGCGCAAGATCAGACCGACGCGGCGTCTCTCGCCGTGCTTGAGCCGACGGCCGACGGGTTCCGCAATTACCTGAAGACCCGCTACACCCTGCCCGCGGAACAGCTCTTGGTGGACAAGGCCCAACTCCTCGGTCTGACCGCGCCTGAGATGACGGTCCTCGTCGGCGGTTTGCGCGTGCTCAATGCAAACCACGGCAAGTCTGCTCACGGCGTCTTCACAAATCGCCCGGAGACGCTCACCAATGATTTCTTCGTCAATCTACTCGACATGGGGCACGTGGTGAAGCCGACCTCGCCCGCCGAGGAATTGTTTGAGCTCCGTGACCGTGCCACGGGCGACGTGAAATGGACCGCGACCCGAGTTGACCTCGTGTTTGGTTCGAACTCGCAACTGCGCGCCATCGCCGAAGTTTACGCGGAGAGTGATGCGCAGGTGAAGTTCGTCCACGACTTCGTGGCGGCTTGGCACAAGGTGATGAACGCTGACCGCTTCGATATCGTCTAACCCAGCGGCGGCATCTTAGCCAACGATACCTCCTCCATCGCGGGGCGCCTCTGGCGATAGAGCGCCCCAGCATGACTAGTCTTTGGCAGGAGGGAGGCGAGGCGGGGCCGTTAAATTCAAAGGGCGCTCATCCCACGCGTTCCCCCGTTTTAGGAGGGGTGGTTTAATGACTGCGATCTCAACCAACGTGGCCTTTGGGCCTCGTGGTACCGGTGCGCGTTACTTTTTACGGTGAGCTCGTTGAGCGCTGCGCCATGCTGCCCGGGCAAGGGGCGGGCGGAGCGTGGCGGGGGGCGAACGGAGGCTGGGTCCGGCTGGATCGGTTGTGCCGGGATCGGTCGGTCTCGTCCGCGTCTTGGTGGGCAGCGCGAGGGCGAAGCTCGTCGATCAGTTACCGTCAAAAGCCCGCATCAAGCGATGCGGGCTGAATGGTGGCCCTGAGTGACGAGGCCAGGGCGGATTGTTTGCCGGCCGATGTGCGGAAACGACCCCGGCGATTTTAAATTGAATCGAGGAAATCGAGCAATTGACGCCGGCTGGTGGCATTGAGTTGGTTGTAGCGATCGCGGGAGTCGCGGGCCTCGCCGTCGTGGCCCCGAATGGCCTCGTCGATACTGCGGGCGCGACCGTCGTGGAGCCAGAGCGGGCGGGCGCTGAGACCCCAAAGCGGCGCGGTGCGCATCTCGCGGGGGCCCGCGGTGCCTTGAGCAATGCCGTCGCCGAGTGTACCCATGTCGTGGAGGAGCAGATCCGAGTAAAGATTCACGGTTTTTTCGCTGAGCGCGGCGATGGCGTTACGCCCCGTCGTCATCTGGGGCGTGTGGCAGGCGGCGCAGTCGAGGGAGGTGAAGAGACGCTGGCCGGCGACGGCGTTGGCCGAAAGGACTTTGGTGGGGGGCGGGGCGAGGAGACGCATATAATCGGCGGCGCGGTCGATATCCGCTTTGCCGTCGGCGGGATTAATCGCGTCTTCCGGGCCGGTGGTGGTCATGAAGCGTGCGATCAGGGCAACGTTACCGTTGGGCGCGTTTTCGGTTGGAAAGAAACGATTGGTCACGCCCATTTCGTTGCGGTAAGCATCCGCGGCGAAGGCGAGGAGGGTGGCTTGTTGGGACTTCCAGCCGAAACGACCAACGCGATTCTCGCCGCTGACGACGTCTTTCAAGATGGAGACTTTTCCGGCGATGCCGCGAGGCTTTGAGCGGACGAGTCCGGCGGCGATGGTGTTGTCTGGAATCGCCTCGATGAGCCCGGCGCCAAAGAGCGCGGTGGTGAGGCGGCGCGCAACGGTATTGGCGATGGCAGGGATGGTTTCGCGAACGCCAGGATTGATGGCGCGCGCTTGCAAGAGGGAACCCCCAAGCGACTCGAGAGGATCAAAGACCCCGTTGGTGGTGCGACCGAAGTGAGTGACGGTGCTGCGGCCAGCGCCGCCGGTGCTGCCGGCGTTGTGGCAGGCGACGCACGAGACATCGTTGAAGATCGGCCCTAGTCCGCCCTCGATCGTCTCGACGTGGCTGAATTCTTCCTGCCCGTCGGTGAAGAGTACGGACTGTTCGAAAGTTAGGCCGCGCAAGGCATCGCCGAGCCGAGGTTGGATCACGATAGGCGCGGGTGCGGTCGGTGTGGCCGTAGTCGATACGGTCGGAGTCAGCGGGCCCGGGCTGGGCGTGGCGGGGAGGGGCCTGGGGGCGAGGATAACGGGGGCGTTGATCGGAGCCGCGGCCGTGGGAGCGGGGGCCGTGGGAGCGGCGGCCGTGGGAGCCGCGGCCGTGGGAGCGGGGAGAGTCGGTACTTGCGGTGCTCGTGCAGGGGTGGCGCGGTCGTTACGGGTTTGGGCGGAGACCGTGCTGACGCCGAGGCAGAGGCAGAGGATTGCTTGGCGAGGGATGGTGACGCGGCGGATAAATTTCATGGATAATTCTGGTAGGTGGATGAACAAAGTGCGGACGATGTGATCTGTCGGAACCGAATATAAACGGGTATCGTTAAGCCTTTATTTCGGACGCGCGCGGATTTGTTAAGCGGCTGTTAATAGGCTCAAGCGCGCGGCAAAAAGGAGCCCAGGGGGAGCATCCGGACGGGGTCAGTCCGCTGATTGCAATGTAGGGCGGCAGAATCCGGCTGATGAAGCGCTCGACTTCGCGACGGTCATCGACGCGCTACACTCTTCGGAGCGGGGCGCGGATTGAAACGTCGTCGCTTAGCGGCGGAATTCCAGAGGGTCTGCCGGTTATATGTTAGCGAGGCGACTGTCGGCAACGCGAATGGCGGCGGAGAATGCGTAGCGACTGTCTCGACGCTGCGGTGGCGTGGTACTCTGGTCAGATCACAAAGGTGCAGCGAAACGCCCTTTTCTTAAGACGACTCGTGCCAGTCCTTGAGCAACGGGTTCCTAGATCGCGTTCGGCGGGAGCAGGTGGGCTCGGCCCACTAACATCTATCAGGCAGACCCCGTCGGATCGCTCCGTTCGCCCGTTACCCTTCAATCCGGTTCATGAGGGAAGAAAATCCACCCGACGAAGAAGAATTTTTTTTGGATGAAATTTCGTAAGAATACTCTCAAAACCAGACCTCACTTTGAAACCGCCGGAAGAAGATCAGTTTCATCCCGCCACTGGCAGAGGTTGACCTGGATAGTGCGCGCGGTGAACGACCACGGAAAGCCGTGTGCGGGAAAACCGCCTGTACGGTTTGACGAGGGGCGGGGAGTTCCCAGAGGCACTGACAACGACGGTCGGTTTAATTCTCATCGGGAACTCCCTGCCGACCCTACTCGGTTTTAGATCCTGAATCTAGGGTTAAACCACTCTCGACCCGATGCCCGGTAAATCCTGTTTCCTGTCAGCAGTGTGAGTAAGGGTGCAGGGTAAATGGGAGGCTTCGCACCAAAGTCGGTAAATTTGAATTACGTTTCGGCGAACTCCACTGGCCGGAATTTTCAAAAATCCGTTCTTCTTGGCTGCATCGAAAAGGATGCGCTCACGCTGGGTCAGGCGATGCGGGACGCCTCGGCTCCCGATGCGTTGCCGGGTCGGCTCGCCTCGACTGAGCCGTTCGACGTCGTCGCGTAGAATCCGTTTTTCCGAGGCCATTGAGACGTAGGCGAGATCCTGCGTATCTGGACTACGCGTGAAGGCCGAGGGCCGCTCGCGTGAGCGGCGGAATAGGCTCGGCCTCCATGCGGCCCGTGGAGTCTTGGCGCACGTGAACCGTGCTCATGCGGCCGGCGGCCACCTCTGTCCACTTCCCGGCGCGGTCCTTATGAAAGACGAAATCATAGGTCACGCTCGTGTCCCCGACCGCCGAAATGGACGCTGTGATGCGCACCTGGTCGCCGCAGCGCAGGGGGCGAAGAAAACTACACGAAGCCTCGCGCCGCGGCCAGCCCAAGCGAGTCCCTGCGGGCGTGGTGCTCATCATTGGAAGGCTCATGGAGCGAAACCACTCGTGTTCGCACACCTCCATCCACCGATAGAAATTAGAAAAATGCATGATGCCGGCGGCGTCAGTTTCGTGAAACTCGACCCGGCGCATGGTTGTGAAAGTGGGATTGGGCACCGCCCACCCTGTAGCAAGCGCCCCATCTGTCAAAACCTCCGGAACGTTGGCAACTCCCTCAACTGTGGGCGGACCAAGACTCCAGTCTGCGCCGCCGGGTCTGTTGAATGAAAAGGTCGTTCTTGGTTCCTGTTTGTTGCGAGTTGGGTAAGGTTTCGGAAGTGCTTCACCTTTCGCTCATCCTTTTCTCATCCGTCTCATTTTTTGGATACGGAATGTCGTGTGTGGGGTCCGCGCACATGAAGCGCGAATTTGAGCGCTATGAGCTCGGTCCGCACCGGGTGCTGATCGGCTCCCTCCAGTTGCTAGCCGCAATCGGATTGCTCGCCGGCCTCAGCGAACCGTGGATGGGGCGCTCGGCCGCCGCGGGGCTTGCCCTTATGATGCTCGTCGGAGTGATCGTCCGATTTCGGATCAAAGACAGCGTGCTCCAAATGGCACCTGCGTTTTCCTATATGCTGTTAAACGCCTACCTGAGTCTGGCTGCGTTTTCGGGTTGAGCGTCAAAGAATCGCGATCGCCAGACACATCGCGAGCACGGCATGCGCGGGTAGCGACTTTTTCACCGGGTCCTTCACTTTGATGTGCATGACGAGTGCCCCGACCATAAGCGCGCCCATGCCAAACGCCGCCGGCTGCGCCGCACTTTTAAACCAGATCGCGCCTAGCAGGCCGAGCGCCAGACTGATCTTCAGCACGCCGACCAGGCACATGAACCAGTAAGGCAGACCATAGGCGGCAAACTCCTCCCGCATGGTTTTCGCACTACCACCGCGATAAGGCGTGGCCCTGCTTGATCTCAGCAGCCAAACATTCATAATACCAAGCGCTACAATTATTTGTAAAAGTATCGTAAGAGATGACATGGTTATAAAAAGTTACACCGGCGGGTGCCTGACATACACTGCCTTCCTTCTGCTCACCGTCACTACTGGTTACAAGTCCCGTTCCCACTCTCCGTTGGAAAAACCGGAAAGTCACCAGGTCTGGTCTGAAAGGAGAGCACTCACTCTACGAGGGGCGGTTCAAGACATTTTTGACCCCCTCCCAAAACGGAAAATACCCGCGTCCAGCGTGCGGGAAAAGCTGCGTGTCCCACGCTCGCCGACGCCAAGTAAGGGCTACTCCTGCCGCGCCTAGCGCACGCTCCACGGCCAGTCCTTCGTCGAGCCACGGCCCGATGAAGGGCCGGTAGGCGACGATTCGTCGCAAGTTTTTATACCGGGCCCAACCCACCAGCTCGGCGGCGAGATCATCCGTCGCACCCTGCGTCACCTCAGCGCCGAAGTGGACACCCGCGCGGACCGCGCCGTCGTCCAGCGCCCGCTGGGTCCAGTGCGTCACCAGCTCGCTCCAGCCCGCGCGCGTCGCGATGCCGCTCGGCCAGGCCGCGTTGACGGCCGCGACTGTTTCGCCGCCCAGTTCGCCTTCTTCGGCTGCCAGATCCTCCGGGTGCAGCCAGAGACCCGCGCGACCGCTTGCATTTGCCGCCGCGCTCGCCGTCCACAATC
>CAMDOF010000239.1 GCA_945903465.1 Opitutus sp. GAS368 | reverse complement strand
GGCCAGGGCGTCGGCGCGCTCGCGGCCAGGGCGTCGGCGCGCGCACGGTCAGGGCGTTGGCGTGGCGCAGGGTGACGGTGCGCACGCGGCCGATCGCAACGCTCACCCCTTAGTGTGCCTAAACTTTTTCGGCCGCGGACGCGAAGGATTCGTCCGCGCCGAAGTCGGTCATGGCTCGTTCCAAGCGCCGGGAGCTGCCGCGATTGCGGATGCGGTCGGCCTGACAAAATGGGCGCGGCGTCTGCGTCCTGCTGCACCCGAGCTGTTCGGTGAGCTCAACCCAGCCGGGCGTCGTTTGCCAACGGTTTTTTTTACCCGTTGGGCGTAACTCGCCGGTGGTGACGGGTTGCACGGTCGCGTGGCGTTCCTCGGCCCAATAGGTCAAGGCTCGCTGGCCAATGTGCCGGATCCGTTTGACGATAGCGTCCTCGGGTTGATCACCGGTATGGAGTGCATCCGCGTGGTTTTCCGTTTCGTCAAGCAAGGCGGCGAAGTGGTCGTAAAGTTGCGGATGGCGCTCACGGCGCTTGATGAATTCAGCGGTGGCGGTGGATAAATCAGGTGGGTTCTGCCCAATAAGCGCTGACGAACGGAGCAAGATTGTTTAGCCGAAATTCAAATCATTTCTGACAAGCGACTTGCCGCTTCATCCGTAATGTTGCCGCCTCTTCCCCTTTTTTTCCCCGCTTCCTGTGGGTGGCTTCATTTTCGATTACAGCCGGCGTGGACTTTGAAATTACTCCCGAGGGCCGTCCTCTCTTCGGCGAAGTCAGAGGCATTTTTAAGATTCGGTATCAAAATGGACCCAGCATCAAGCTGGGGACCGCTCAGATCTGCCGCCGTAGGCAGCGGTTGCGCGCTTCCGTTCCGAGGTCGCGGAGCACGGTTCGCCTGCGGGTCTGATGGTGGACTCGCCCGCCCAAGTGCTCAGTCCGTTTGGCCGCGGCCGCGTTTTCATTTCTAGTCCGCATCCGGAGAATACTCCTGGACGGGAACATCTCATCTCGCGCGCTGTACTCTGGGCCGGCCGATTGAATGGATTCCCCGAATAATTTACAGATTCATCGGAAAAATGATGGAAACATGATCTCTACCGCGCTCCTAGCCGGCGCGTCTCCTCAGGGAGTGGCGGCAACCAACGTGCTCGGTGAGGGCTCTGCGCTCGAGAGCGGTTCCACCGGAGCGCGCGGGGTTTCAGCATCCATTCGGATGGGTAAAATAGGCGGACTAGGATTTTTTGGTGACCGTTTGTCGAGCTGGTGGGTTGCCGGATCGGGCGCCCTCGGCGGTGATTTCAGAACGGATGGTCTTTATCGTGGCGACCATGGCTTTCACGCGTTCCGGGTGTTGCGTCGCGACGTTTTGTTTTTCGGCGATGTCGGTGGCGAGATGGTAGAGTTCGAAGTGGTCGAGGGCGGCTGTGGCGAGAAGTTTCCAGGGGCCGTCGCGGAGGGCGAGTGACCATGGGGTACTGATGCGAAGTCGTATTGCCAATACAGCGGGCGGGGGCGCTTGATGGCTTGGCTCATGAAGAGAGGCCGGAGATTGGCGCCGTCGAGCGCGCCTGGTCGGCCGAGGGTGCGATGCCAGCAAGGGTGCAGGCGGTGGGCAAGGAATCGAGGTTGCCGATCGGTTCGGCGCTGGTGGTTCTGGGCTGGGCGTGGCCGGGCCAACGGATGATGCCGGGCACTCGGTAGCCCGCTTCGGTGATAGGGAGCTTCATTCCGCGGATTGGACCGGGGTGAACCGTGGCTGCGTTGCGCGCCCTTGTAGCGATCGAGGGTTTCGGGGCCGTTGTCGCGGGTAAAAAAACAAAGGTGTTTTCGCGAAGACCGTGGTCGTCGAGGTACTGGAGGAGTTTGCCGGCGGCTGTGTCCATCTGGGTGGCGGCCCCCGTATAGTGGCGGCGGTCGGGGTTTTTTCTAGCAGATAGGGTGTGGGAAATTCCTCAGCGGCGGCGACAGGTTCGTGGATTTCGTGAAACCAGAGAATGAGAAAAAATGGGGCGGGAGTGGCGTTGCGGGAATTTTCATTTGCTCGGGTGGTATCGAGCCAGCGTGTCGCCTTAGCCACGACGAGATGGGAGGAAGGGCCGTTGAGCGGGCCGGCGGGGGCGCCGTTTCGGATAAAATTGCGGGGATTGAGGTGGCTGGGTGCCGCGTTATTTTACGTATGGAGCCAATGATCGAAACCAGCCTCGCCGGGGGTGCGCGGCCACGCTACCATCTGTACGGCTGTTGAGATGCCACTTGCCGGCGTGCAACTTGCGTTCGCCGGCTTTTTTGAGAAGCTGGGCTACAGTAATTTCCGAAGGACGCATGAAGATGCCGCGTTGCGGTGGAATCCAATCGCGGATCCCGAGGCGGTTGGGATTGCGGCCAGTCATGAGGCCTGCGCGCGAAGGTGAGCAGACCGGCGAGTAGGAATGACCGGCGGCGCGAACACCGTCTATTTCTGGCGATCAGGAAATCACCGGAGCCTGGTGAACGCTTGGTGCCTTAAGCGCATGTCATGCAGGAAGAAAAGTTTAAGAAGAGTTTTTTGATGAAGTTTCCAAGAAAATACTCACTCGGGCGAAGGTGAGATCAAAATCGCCAGAAATGCACGATTTCACGATCGCCGCTGGCAGAGGAGGAGTAGCTGTCGGTGAATTTGACGCCGTCGCGGGCGAGTTGATCAAGGTGCGGTGTATGGATGTAGGGATTTGCGAAACAGCCCAGGTCGCCGTAACCGAGGTCGTCGCAGAGCAGCACGATGATGTTAGGCTGAGCTGCTTTTCCGGTTGAGGTGGGCGGTGGCGTTGCCGCGACGAGCGCGCTGGCAGTGGCGAGAACGGTGGCCAGCAGGGGGAAAACGCGGCAGGGTGGTATCAGGTGGGGAGGTGGGCCGCCATCGGCAGGTGGGTTTGTCTAAAAAGCGCTGTGGGCGCTCCTGATTTTTGGATGAACACGTTTTGATAAACAGGCTTGATCAGAGCCGGGCGGGAGAGAACGGCGTCGTGGGCGGATGACCGGCTGCTTTCGCGCGCAGGAGGCTCTGCAAGCCCGGCAGCACGGTGGGCGCGATCGGGCTCCCCGCTAAATTAATCCACTCTTGGGGATCGTTCGCGTGATCGTAGAGCTCGCGACCGGCGCGGCCTTCATTCCACTCGGTGTAGCGCCATCGATCGGTTCGCACCGTGCGTCCCATCACCGGCTCCGGTCGGCGCTCGTCAGCGGGCCGCAGGATTTGCGTTACCGCGTTGCCACGCCATGCCCGCTCAGGATTTTCCAGCAACGGCCGTAGACTGCGCCCCTCGATTTCCGAGGGCGGCGCTACCCCGCAAAGGTCTGCCACCGTCGGATAAATATCCACAAACTCGACCACTTGCCGACACCCGTGTCCGTTGCCTTTTGCGCCCGGCGCTCTAATCAGTAGAGGCGCCCGCGCGGATTCTTCAAAAAGCGATCGCTTCTGCCACATGCCGAGATGTTCGCCGAGGTGATAGCCGTGATCGCTCCAGACCACTACAATCGTGTTCTCCGCCAGTCCTAGTCTTTCGAGCGCGGCTAAGAGTCTACCCACTTGCGCGTCGACAAATGAGACACTCGCGTAATAAGCGCGCAACGCGGCTCGGCACGTGGACTCGTCCAAGCCATAATTGGGTAGGGCGTTATTATGCGCCAAAGCGGCCGCCGGAATATCTGCGCGGTCTTCGGGTGGCGCAGTCGCGAGCACGATTGATTCAGGTGGATAAAGATCGAAATATTTTTGCGGAGCGACAAACGGGGTGTGCGGCCGGAAAAAGCCGACGCCAAGAAAAAAGGGTCTCGTTCGCCGCGCGGCCAATTGCGCGATGGCCTCCGTCGCAATCATCCCATCCGTCTGCTCGTCATCCGTGCCTTCCGCTGCTAGCCAACTGAGCGCGGCGCTGATTTTTTTGTTCGGTGTGGGATTGGTGATGAGCCGAGCGTCGGCCACATCACGGCCCTTGGGATTAATCACCTGGTCCCACGAGAGCGCATCGTCCAGCCCGTTGGTTCCGATACCGTCCGGCACGTCATAGTGGTAAAGCTTTCCAACCCGGACCACGTCCCACCGCTGGTTTCTAAACAGCTGAGGCAACGTGATCACTTCCGGTAGTGCCGCGCGAAAATGGCGATCCAGATCAAAGACGGTGGTGCTCGCCGGCCGCCGTCCGGTCAGCACCGAGGCTCGGCTGGGATTGCACAGGGGAATCTGGCAGTAGGCGCGATCGAAACGCACTCCGGTCGCGGCGAGCTGGTCAAGGTGCGGCGTGCGCGGCACGTTTTTTCCTAAGACGTTGCCCAGATCGTCAATCGCGATGAAGAGCACATTTCGTGGCGCAGCGATCGCTGGTGCCTCGCCCCCCCAGGCGCTTGCGACCGGCACCCACCAGTTCATCAAAAAAAGCCCCGCGATTCGCCCGGTTTTTTCCCCGACGAACCCGAGGGTTTTTGCGCCGAGGCGGTCTCCCCTGGCCTTACCCCCAGCGCCTCCCGCCGGCGCGCGCCTTGGGCAGGTTGCTCTTCGATCCGTTTGGCCGATCGCAATGTTGAACACGGGTTGCACAAATACTCGCCAACGGCTCATCTCGCCCATCAACCCAACCGCGCGATGCTCACGCCTAAAATTTTCGCGGCCGCTGCCTTGTCTCCACGGCAGGCATAGATCACGCGGTCGAGGTATTGTTGCTCCTGGCCCGTAAGAAACTCGGCCAATGTCGGCCAATGTTGCAGGGTTCGTAAACGCGGAGGTAACTGTTGCGAAGTGATGATCCGCGTCTCGGTGGTCGCGGCGATTTTTGAGACGACTTGGTTTAATTCCGTGAGATTACCTGGCCAATGATAAGTCCTCATCACCGCTAGGGCATCTTCGGTAAACTCGATCGAACTAGGTTCCAACTGCAGATTTGTCGCTCGCGTCGAGAAATGTTTTATGAGCAAAGGGAGGTCGTCTAAGCGCTCCCGCAAGGGTGGGATGTGAATCGGCAGCGTGGCCACGCGATAAAATAATTCGTCGTTAAAACGACCGGCGTCGACGAGCTTCTCCAAGTCTTCGCTGGTGGTGCAAATCAGCCGAAACCCATGCCCCGTATTGCGCAAAACACTCACTAACTCTTTTTGTAACTCTTCACTCAGAGTGTGCAGATTTTGGAGAAAGAGCGTCCCACCCTTGGCCTCTTTTATCCATGCTCCGCCATCGCCGTTGGTCCCCAAGAGCGCCTCGCGAAAATGAGCATCCGAGCTCAGTGCGCAATCCACTCGCAGCAGGGGCGCCCCCGCTGGAGAGTTTGCCGTATGGAAAATCTCCGCCACCGCGGCCCGGCCGGTTCCTTGCTCCCCAGTTAGCAACACCGGCGTCCGCCCCGCCGCCAATTTCTTCACTTGTGCCATCAGCTTGGGCAGCTTCAACCCGTGCCCGATCAGCCGAACTTCAATATCCGCGGCGATTATATCAGGCGCGACGGCCAGCGCGGTCCGCTCCCGCTGAAAATTGCGAAATTCTAGGGCGCGTCGCAGCGTCGCGATCAATTCATCTACCCGAAAGGGCTTTTGCATGTAATCAAAAGCCCCGTATTTTAACGCTTGCACGGCGCTCTCCGTCGAGGCGTAGGCGGTCATGATGATCACCACCACACTCGGATCACGGAGCTTCAATTCCTTGAGCAGGGTGAGCCCGTCCATCGGCCTCATATCAATATCCGCCAGCACCAAATCAAATTTTTCCGCCGCGTAGCGCACGAGAGCCGTCTCCCCGTCTGTCGCGAATGATGTGGTGAAGCCAATCGGATTAATCACCGCTTCAAATAACTCGTGCAGAGAAATCAGATCATCGACGATGAGGACAGAGGGCATTCAGGTGAGATTAAGAAGGGCTCGCCCCGCTGGTAAATCGCGAGGACTTGTTAGCTGCTGAAATTGCTTAATTAACGCCGCCAGCGACCGCACCCATTTGAAAGATCGGCAAAAACATCGCCATCACGATACCACCGACGATCACACCCAGAAAGACAATCAATAGGGGTTCGATCAGCGACGTCAGCGCGGCTACCGTCGCCTCGCACTCCACGTCGTAAAAATCCGCGACTTTGTTCATCATGCCATCAACGTTGCCCGTCGACTCACCCGCTTTTACCATGTGCTTCATCATCGGCGGAAAGAAGGGGTTCCCCGCGAGCACCTCAGAAACTTGCCCGCCTTGGCTCACGTGTTTCGCGATTTCCTCACACGCATCTTCCACTTGGGTCATCCCGCTCGCCGCGGAAACAATCTCCAATGTTCTTAAAATGGGCACGCCTGAACGAATCAGCGTTGCGTAGGTGCGGCAGAACCGCGAAAGGGCAACCTTGTGCACAAGGTTGCCAAAAATCGGTGCTTTCACGGAAAAATTGTCTTTCGCCTTTCGGCCTTGCGGAGTCGAGATGAGCTTATTGAAAACCGTCCAAGCACCGTAGCCAGCCAGCCCCACGGCCCACCACCACGCCTTCATAAATTCACTTAGATCGATCAGGATTTGCGTCGGCGCCGGCAGCTTTGACCCAAAGTCTTTGAACATATCCGCAAAAACGGGAATGACGAAAATCAGCAGCACGTTCACCAGCGCAAACGAGAGCCCAATGACCGCAATCGGGTAGGTCATCGCCGATTTGATTTTCTTGTTTAACTTGACGGTCGATTCGAAATACCCCGCCACCTTCATCAGAATCTCGGCCAAACCACCAGACGCTTCGCCCGCTTCCACCATCGAGATAAAAAGCGTGTTGAAGGCTTTGGGGAACTTTTTGACTGCGGATGAAAATGAGTTGCCTTGTGAGATGTCGAGGCGAACGTCGCGGATAACGATTCGAAAGTGCATATCCTCGGTCTGGTCTTGCAGGGCCTCCAAGCATTGGACCAAAGGAAGACCCGCCGAGAGCAGCGAGGCTATTTGCTGTGTGAATAAAGCTAATTCTCCGAGGGGCAGTTTATAGGTCTTCGCTTTTTTCTCCAGGGATTTTTGCCGAGCAAGGGCCTGTGCCGTGAGCGCATTCCCTTTTTTCAGCTGGCCACCCCGCGCAGTAACCGCTGAACCACTGCCAGAAGATGAGAGGGTCGCCATGGGGTGAAGGATCGCCCCACGTCTAAAATGCGCAATCCCTTTCGCTCTTTCTAAGCCCACGTCCGATAGGTTCATGGCCACCTGATTTTGCCCGACTCGGCTCGGCGCGCTCCTTTCCGAATCGCCGGGCATTTTCTCCGCTGGCTTCTTCGGTCAGGGAAATTTCTGCGCCTAAAGGATCCGCGGAGCTCGCGGCTCGGTTCCTCGGAAAAATCTAAGGGGAAAGGGTTATCACCTGGGCGGCCGGCCAACCGCGGCGTTCGTCAAATCGGCTCGGGGTCGCGTCGTTAGTAGCCGAGCGGACTTAGCCGCTGGAAGGCGTTTATGGCTAAAGGTTCGACTCTCTATGCACACAAAACGCTCCAAGAATCGTTTCCAGAGGTCTTGGTTCCACAAGTCCGACTGGCGGCGAGGGAATTTTTTTCTGCCAGCCACGCCGCAACTCTACGGCCAAGGAGCGGGAACCAGCCGCCCTGCTAGGCACGGTTGGCGGGTGCAGTGCTTTCGCTCCTTGGGTTAGCGATTTCCACCCACCTCGGCGGTTGCCGAGATGGGTGCAAGAAGCCCATGAGCCCTGAAAGTCAGCTTAGTTCATCTTGATGGCTTACAAAAATTAGCGGTATTCTTCGCCAGTGAGCGCGTTGATGATTTTGAAGTTTTCGACGTGGTAATTTTGGTCGGCCCGGAAGGCCAATTTCACGTTGAAGAGCTTCTCCATCCGCACGAGCAGATCGGCGTCTTCGCTGCGGAGACGTTCAAGAATGCTCGGGTGCACGAGGACCCGCAGGGAGTATTCTTTTTGGTCATTGCGGAGTTGGAGCCGCCTGACCACGGAGCTAAGTTTGCGTTGCAACTCGACCGACATCGTGGTCGCGGATTTTACGATGCCGCGGCCGCGGCAGTACGGGCAGTCAGTGTAAAGGTTCGACGATAACGACTCCTGCTGGCGCTGACGGGTCATTTGCATGATGCCGAGCTGCGAGATGGGCAGAATATGATTCTTCGCCTTGTCGGAAGCCATCAGCTCAACCATCCGTTCATAAACGGCGTTGCGGTGGCGGCGCTCTTTCATGTCGATGAAGTCCATAATGATCAGGCCTCCAAGATTGCGGAGGCGGATCTGGCGGGCAATTTCGGCGGCGGCTTCGAGGTTGACGGCGTAGATGACGTTCTTTTCGTCGCCACCTCGATTTTTGTGCGAGCCCGTGTTGACGTCGACGGCGATGAGGGCCTCGGTTTCGTCGATGATGATTTCTCCGCCGCTGGGGAGGGGCACCTTGCGTTGCCCAGTCTGCTCGATCTGGCGCTCGATGTTAAACCGCTCGAAGATGGGGATGCTGTCTTTGTAAAGGGCGATTTTACCCGCGCCGCGCTTGGAGATCTGGCCGACGAGTTTTTGGGTGCGTTCGTGGTCTTCCTTCCGGTCGATGAGGACGCGGTCGACTTCCTCGGTGAGAAAGTCGCGGACGGTCCGCTCGATGAGGTCCGGCTCCATATAGAGGCACGCGGGGGCCCGCTCGTTTCTCATTTTCGCCTGAATATCTTCCCACGTCTTGATCAGGATGTGCAGATCGCGGACGAAGTAGCGGGCTTTTTTACCTTCGCCGGCAGTGCGCACAATGACGCCCACGCCTTCGGGCAAGGTGAGCTCGTTAATGAGGGTTTTGAGGCGTTTACGCTCCAAAGGATCTTCGATCTTCCGCGAAATGCCGCAGCCATCGCTGAAGGGCGTGAGAATCAGGTAGCGACCGGGGATGGAAAGATTGGTCGTCGTGCGGGGTCCCTTGGTGCCGATCGGCCCTTTGGTGACCTGAATGACAATCTCGCTCCCGGGTGGGTAAAGTTGGGGGATATCTTTGACGGTCGGCTCGGCGGGACGT
>CAMDOF010000238.1 GCA_945903465.1 Opitutus sp. GAS368 | reverse complement strand
AAGCCAGCGCAGCAGATCGGGATGAGAGATGGAGGATTTTTCCCAGTCACCCGGCGACTCGACGATTCCGCGCCCCATGAATCGTTCCCAGATCCGGTTCACCATGACTTGGGCAAACCGCTCATTTTGCGGGGCGGTAATCAGGGTTGCAATCCGGTCCCGGGTGTTGCCCGGCTGTTCGACGAGGGAAGCGACGGTCGACTCGTCGCAGAGCTGCGTGAACGGCCAGGCCGGGGCCACCTCCGAACCGGGCAGGAGCGTCACTTCGATGAGCGGCCGCCGGCCGCCGGCAGTCAGATGATCCATGGGCACGCTGCTGGTCGACGGCACCTTGACCGGCTTTTGGTCGAGCATCGCGGCAAATTCGAAAAGCTCCTTTTGCTTGGAAACATGCGTGGGAGAATCGTGACAGCGGGCGCATTTCATTTCGATGCCGAGCAGAGCCGAGCTGAGAATCACCCCTTTCGCGGCGGCGGGGACATCGTTCTGCGAGGCGATACCGAAACCGGCGGATCCTCCGAAATGCGAGCTCCCTTCCATCCGGATTAATTCGGTCGCGAAGAGATCGAGCGGCTTGTTGTCGAGCAGGGACTCGTGGAGCCACCAACGGAACGGCCCGGTGTTATTGAGGGTGGGGTTGATGAGATTCGGATTCTCCGCGAGCACGTCCATCCAGTAGCCCATCCAATTGTCGGCCCAGCGCGGGTCCCGCAGGAGCCGATCAACCACCGTGGTCCGCCGGCCCGGCGACCGGTCGGCAAGAAACGCGGCGATCTCGGATTCGGAAGGCACCACTCCCACTGTATCCAGCGTCACTCGACGCAGGAAAGTCAGGTCGTCAGCCGGGGCGGTCAGAGCGAAACTTTGCTTCGCGAATTGCGGCCAGGGCGCGCCTTCCGCGATCCAGTTGCGGAGCAGGGCGATATCGGCCGCGGGCAGCGGATCGCCTTTGGCAGGCATTCTTTCCTCGGGATCCTGGCTGGCGATGCGCTGGAGGAGCGCACTTTCCCCGGGCTTGTGCGGCACGATGGCCGGACCGTCTCCCTCCCCACCGAGCAGGGCCCCTTCCCTCAGGTCGAGTCGCAGGCCGCCTTTCACCTTGCTTCCTTGATGGCAGTTGTAGCACTGCGCATCGAGGATGGGCTTGATGTCGCGGTGAAAGTTGACGGTTCCCTGCTGTTTCGCCGGCGAATATTCGACCGCCACCCGGGCGATGCGGGCGCCGATGAAATTGTCGATGGCGTTGTGGGTCGGGAAACCGGCGGGGAGCCGGGGCACCGGTTCGTCTTTGGTGGCGGCGAGCCAGCCATTGGCGACGTCGCGGCGCCGATCCCAGTAGGCTGCGTGCGCGGCGCGGGCCGCGGCGCGGGCCGCGCGGTTCGTTTCCGCAAGCCGCGCCCGGCATTCCGCCTCGTAGGCCGCCCAGCCTGCATCCGTGTAGCTAAACGTGCGCGGACCCGGGCTGAGGAGGGACCACGCGTCGCTGCCTTGCAGCGACACGGCGACCACGGTTTCGCCCAATTCCGGGCGAAAGGGGACCTTGCTCTTGGGCTCGCGTCCGCCGACCAGGGTCTCCAGCACCACGCTGACCGGGCCGCCGGAAAACTCGATGGCGCTCCAGGTTTCACGATTGCCGGGCGGCGCGAGCCGGAAATCCGGCCCAAGGTTCAGGTAGTTGTCCTGCTCATTAAACAGGACCTCGCCGCCCACCGCGCGCAACGTCGTGAAGATGCGCGGTTGGTCAAAAGGGGTTTCGAGCCCCGGTTTGCCATCCACAGTCAGGCGGGCGGGGCCGCGCGACCGGAGCAGGAGGCGATGCTTGCCCGGAGGGAGCCGAACGGTGGCCGAGGCGCGGACGAGCGTGGGAAACGCGCGGTCAGCACGCACGCCAGTAGAGACATACTTCTGGGGCAACTCGAAGAATCCGAAGGCATCTTCTCGAAAACTTTCGCTCGCGCCCACCGCTGTCGCCGGCCAGTCGCCATTTTGTGGAATGTCGTTTTCGCAAATTTCGACCAAGACTCCGCCCGTGCCCGCCGTGGCTGCCGACCCGGCCGAGGCGGCGGCAGCCGCGACGACGAGGACAAAGCGGAATAGAATGCGGTGAAAATGAGCCATGGGGAAAACGACGAGGTATGCTCCCTAGCAAACGCCAGTGCCCGCTTGATTTCAAGCATGGCGACATGGCACTTTGGTGCAGTGTGACCGACTGGGCCGAACCGTTCCGACGTTAAGAGAGCCGCCGGCAGGGCCACGAGGATTCCATCAGTTTCAAACGTCGCTATCTCCTACGGCCTGGCACGGTCACGATGGGCGCGCGGGCGCCCGATGTCGTGCGACGGGCGGGACGGATCGATCCGGAAGTGGGAGTCATCTACATCGAAACACGCAAAAAGATACAAGGGCCTTGGGGTTTGGGGTCGCGGCGGTTGAAGCGGGGCAGCAGAACGGGGTCGGGCTTTGGAAAATAGCTCCTAAGAAACATCCTTTGATAAGCTTTGGGGTGAAAGGTTGGCCCTGTTTCTTTCCGTCACGGCCAAAATCCGATTTTGGGGCGGGGGCTGCTTCCGGGATAGGCCCGTCCGACCCGAACGGCCGGACGAGGCCCCCCACAGAACCGAACGAGCCCAATTAAGGCATTCGGTTCCTCGAAGTGCGGATTCGAACCCATTTTTATGTGTCGCCATAGGGTGAACACCGTGACGCGGGCACAGGTCCCGCACGCGTTGCCGACGACACGCCCGCATCCCGACCGCTGCCTTCACTACTCCCGGGCTCCCGTGGGTCGGCTTTCCCCGTTTCAATCGGCTACTATGCGGCGGCTAAAACTGCCTCTGTTTGTCTCTGCACCTTCGCTTTTTCGCTCGGTGCGCGATACCTCGGCTCCCCGGCTGTTTTCGCCACCGACCGACTGCGGGGGCGTCGGACGTGGTTCAGGACCTTGGTTCACCGGATGGTCCACTTTCCGGTCATTTCCGAGGAGACAGGAGGCTCTCCCATCTTCCCGAGAAACCCTAGACTCAGACCTCCTGACCTGCCCTCAGACCCCGGGCGGACTTCAGCACCAGACCGTAATGGCGCCTCCATAATGCATACGTATTTCCTACAACGCAGGCTCCACCGATATAATCCATTTCGGGGCTCAATCACACGGCTTTGCAGTTCGCTGCGTAAGCTTGAAGGCGCCATTTCGGACGCCAGCCAAGGCTCGCTTCCGGCTGCTGGTCAGGCTTTGCCGGGCGGGTTGGTTCCCGCAGGGTTTCAGTTGAGACTTTCGTTCGCTCATTCTCTGTCGTTGCCCTTTCGTTGTTGGTTTGAGCGCCATCCCGTCTCATCGGACTTTTGCTGGCGCCAAGGAAACTGGATTTTCAGGGGGGGGTAATCGACATCACCTAAACCACGATCCAAGGCGGCTTCATTTACCTGAGGGCTTTAATCGACTGGTATAGTCGTGCAGTGCTGGCGTGGAGCCGCTAATTGTTCGGCACCTCGTAGACTTCGACCAAGGCCGCGCCCGCCGCACCCGAGACGCTGCTGGCCTGCACAGTGTAGGCCCCCGGGCTAAGGATGAGAAGCACCGCGGAATCCCTGCTGGAAGAACTCGCAAAATCAAAGGCCCCGGCGGCGCGGTTGGCCGCGGTGATGACGGTGCTGCCCGCCCAGCCGGCGTTCATCGCCAGCACCGCCGAGGAGCTGTTGAATACCGTCAGTTTGGGATCGGGTATGGTTCCGCCTAAATTAAACGGACTGGCCGCCAGCGTGGGGCCGCTAACCCGGATCAGAACCTGAACCGAGGTGCCACCGCCCACCACGAATCCAGCGGTCAGCAAGCCGCCCGCTGGCACTTGTTGCAAGCACGACACATTGACCAGCCTCGGGGAGGTTGCCTCGTAAGAACTCTCAGGCGTCATGTCGTAGACTTCCGCCAAGACATTACCGGTGGCGCCGTTCTTTCCGGCCACTTGGACCGTGTAGGCTCCCGGGGTCAGGCTGGCGACCAGCGCAGCGTCCAAGCCAGACGCGTTCGCGTAGGCAAATGCCCCGGTGGCCGCAGCCGCCGAGCTGACCGCCGTTTGATTGGCCGCAGTGCCTCCCCAATTGTCATTGGATGCGATGGCCTTCGCGGAGGTGTCGAAGAGGGTCAGGGTCGGATCGGCCAGCACGTTGGCTACATTGAAGGGCGCCGGGCTCAATGCCGGGCCGCTGCCTCGGATCAGCATGCCCGCCGAACCCACGGCGCCCGAGCCGCCTGAAACGAAGCCGAGAGTTAGCAGCTGGCTACCCGGTCCGTCCAAGGAGAGGACCGATAAATTGATCAACCGGCCCGAGCTTACAAATTTCACGGTCGGCCGGATTACGCGCACCACGCTGTTGCCGTTGTCGCCCACGTAGAGGTTGCCCGAGGGATCCGCGGCCAGGCAGTAAGGGTTATAAAACAGGGCGTCCGGAGCCGTGCCATCACGGTAGCCCGATGTCCCATAATTCTTTCCGCCAACGATGGTGGTGACCGTCCCGTTCGGAGTGATCTTGCGAACGAGGTTGCTGGTATTTTCGATGACGTAGAAATTGTCCGCGCTGTCGATCGCCAATCCCGTCGGATCCCAAAAGGTCGCTGACGTCCCGACTCCATCCACCGGGATCCTTGATCCGCCCGCATACCCGGCAAACGTCGTCACGACGCCCGCGGGCGTAATTTTCCGGATGACGGCATTAAGCGTGTCGGTAACAAAAAGATTGCCCGACGAGTCGATCTTGAGGTCGCTCAAGGCGAAGTGAAAAAGGGCGTTCGCGCCGGTTCCGTCCTGATAGCCGGCCTGCATCGGTTTGCCAGCGAAGGTTGAAACCAGACCGGTGGGAGTAATCCGGCGGATGCATTCGTTTAGTGAGTCGACGGCATAAATCACCTCGTTGGCGTCTACTGCGATGCCCCTCAGTATGAAAAATTTGGCCGCGCTGCCCTGGCCGTCCACATAGCCTTGGCCGCTGGTTGCGCTCGATCCGGCGACCGTGGAAACCAGGCCCGCCGGCGTGATTTTCCTGATCGTCCCGCCCTGAGCGTCGGTGAAGTAAAGATTACCGCTTTTACCCAGGGCGAGATATTCCGGGCAGTTCAACGTCGCCCGGTTGGTCGGGCCGTCCAGCGCACCGCTGACTCCGCACTGCCCGGCGAAGGTGGTCACCACGCCATCGGGTGCAATTTTCCGGATCACATGGTTGTTCCGGTCGGCGACGAAGAGATTCCCGCTGGGATCGACCACCACCCCCATGAGTTTGCCGAACGAGGCGCTCGAAGAGGCGGAATCGATAGCCGTCGGCGCTGAACCGGCAACGGTGGTAACATTGCCGGTGAAAGAGATTTTTCGGATGATGTTGTTGCCCGTGTCGGCGACAAAGGTGTTGCCGGACTGATCTGTCGCCAGACCGGACACCGTGTTGAAGGAGGCCGCGGCCAGCGGACCGTCGTTGCAGCCGCTGTTGCCGAAGGCGGTGGGCGTGGTCACGACACCCGACGGCGTAATCTTGCGGAAACACCAATTGGTCAGATCCCAAACCAAGAGATTCCCCGCCCCGTCGATGGCCATTCCGACCATCGACCCGAACGTTACGTCCGACCCCGTGCCGTCTCGGACCGTGCCTTTCCGACCTCCCGCAAGCGTCGAAACGTCACCCGCCGCCGTGATTTTTCTGATGGTTTTCTGACCGGCGTCGGCGACGAATAGATTTCCGGCGGCATCCGCGACAATCCCCTGGATGATGCCGAATCGCGCTTCGGCGCCGGGGCCGTCCACCGATCCGCTGCTCCCCGCCTGCCCAGCCAAGGTCGTCACCTGGCCGGCTAAGGTCACGCGCCTCACCATATAGTTGGACGCGTCGGCGACATAGATATTGCCGTCGGAACCGACGCAGAGCGAACCGCCTATGGTGTTGAACAAGAATTTGAAGTCATAGCCGGCCCCAAAGTTGAATTGCGCCGCGGTCCCCACCCCGTCCTTGCTGCCCGGGATCGGGTTGCCGGCCAACGTCGTCGCCACCCCGGCGGGGGTGATGCTTAAAATCGCATTGTTGTTAATGACATAAAGGTTCTCCGCCGCATCAACCGCGATGCCGCTCAACCGCGAAAACGTCACGCTCGCGCCCTGCGGGTTGACCGCCGCCAGCGTGGAGACCATGCCGTCCGGCGCGATTTTCCTGATCTTGTTGTTCGCCGTATCGGTGACGTAGACGTTGCCCGATTTGGCCACCGCCACGCCGACTGGCTTGTTAAATAGCACTTTCAGGCCATAGCCGTCGGCCAGGCCATAATGAATTTGCCCCGCATAGGTGCTGACTGCGTAGGAAACCGAGGAGGCCTTTTCGGGGACGACCGAGATCACCGCCGCGGAGCTGGTGCTGGATCCCACGGAGTTGGAGATGACCACGCGGAACTGCAGGCCCGAGAAACCCGGTGTGGCGGGACCGAAGGACAGCGCCCGGGTCGTCGCGCCCAAGGTGGTGCCGCTGTTCGTCACATTCTTCCAGGTCGCTCCGTTGTCGGTCGACTGTTGCCACTGGTAGGAAGGCTCCGGATAGCCGGAAACCCCCACCGAAAGCACCAGGTTCTGACCGATGGCGAGCGGCGTGTTGGCCGGCTGGGTGCTGACGGTATTCAGGTAGTTCAGCTTCAGCCCGGCCGGCCGGCTCACCACCGTTCCCTGTGGGCCTTTGACGGCGACGGAGTACTCGCCGATGTTGGCCGCGGTGGTGCTGGCGATCGTATAGGTCGCGCTCTCCGCCCCTGAGATCGCCACCTTGTTGAAGTACCACTGGTAGCTCAAGGAGCCGGAGCTCTGGGTGGCCGTGACGCTGAAGGTCACCGGCGCACCGAGATTGAGCGTCTGCTCGCTCGGCTGCTTGCCGATCTTGACCTGCGCCGGACTCGCCAGGACGGAAATCAGGTTTTCGAGATTCGGGGTGCCCAGGCCGGTGCACAGATCGAAGCCCGCCCCGGCGCGATAGGACCCGTTGGAGCCGCTGGTGATGTCGGTGAAGGCCGTGTCGGAAGACAGTGAATAGATGTAGGCGTTTAACAATCCGACGGGGCCCAGCCCCGCGTTTTTCCGCGCTTGGTTGATCAGAGCGGCCATACCGCCCCAGATCGGCGAAGACAGGCTCGTGCCCCCAACCGAGCCCCAGAATCCGCTCATGTAGGTCGCGCCATCCGTCGCGATCGCCGCAACATCGGGCACGCAGCGCATCGTTTGAGCGGCCAGGACGGCTCCGCCGGTCTGCCACACCGGTTTGGGGAAGATGGTGCTGACGCCCCCACCCGTGGCCTTGCCGCGGCCGGTGGGAATCGAAGACCACACCACCTCGCCGGTGAGGTTGGAGTTTTGGTCCAGCGACATCGTGGTGCCGCCCACCCCCGTGACGCTGGGGTCGCTCGCCGGAAATGAAATCACCAGTGGGAAGGTGGGGTTGTACGTGCCATTGCCGCCGACCCCAGCGGCATTCGATCCGGTGTCGCCGCTCGCCGCAAAAACCGTCACCCCGGCCGCCGCCAGCTGGGCAAAGATTTGGGATGAAGTTTGGAGGGCCCCCACCGGGACGGCGGCTTCCGGCACGCCGGCACTGATGCTGAGCGAGGTGATGGGAATATTTTTAGTGAGGATATCGTTGAGGATCTGGGTATTCGAGGCGTCCCACGACTCGGTCACCATGTACATTCTCAGCAAGGCCTTCGGGGCGATGGCGCCCGCCCATTCGGCGTCCAGCGTCGCCTCGCCATATTCAATAGGGTCGGCACTCACCCCGTAGTTGCTCGGGATCGTGGTAATATTTGAGGCCGTTTGGGCCACGCCCATACCCGACCAATAGGTGTTCACTTCCGCCGCCTTCACCGCCGACCACGCCAGCAGAGCGATCACCTCGCCCGATCCATCGAGCGTGGAGGGAATATGGTAAGCGGCCGCGAGGTTCTTGGGGGTGATCGCGATCAGACCGCTCGGCAGCGTGGCCATGGCCTTGCTCGGATCAGCGGGCTGGAATTTCGTCGCCGCCGGCCGCAGACGAAGCTGCGGTTGCAGGCCGTTTACCGATAGCACCACGTCGGCAAAATCCCCCGGGATCGTCGGCGCGCCCAGCGCAGAGGTGTACTCGCCATCAGCCGAGGCGACGCGGCCAAACGGTACCTTGAAGACCCGCGCGAGGTCTGCGACTTTGCCCCGCGCAAAGACCGTGGTGTGGGTTTGATCGGTCACCGTGATCCTGAACCCCTGCTTTTTGAGCCACGCAGTAATGGAAGCGTGGTGCCCGCGCTGCGGGCGATAGCGGGTTTCCAGATCGCCCTCGGCAACCCTCTCCCCACGGGCCAGACGTTTCTGCAGTCCCCCCAAGTCGGCCATCTTGAGCGCAATGGAAAACGGCAGCTCCTCGGCCAACTCCGCCGCGCTTAAAGCAGTCGCGATGACTCGGCTGCCGCCGATGGTTGCGCCGCTGGCATCCGGCATAATAACGGAGCCGAAGAAAACGTTCTCCGCAGCCCGCACGCGTGCCGCGCCTAAAGCCAGCATGGCCCCACATAGAAAAAGCAGCCGGCTCAGGCTATTGAGAGGTCTGAGTTCAGAAAGCATGTGACGAGGAAATTGGTTCAGGAATACTAAAGGATCGTTCCTCGTTTCAACTGGCTCGCCAACCGCCGCGAGCGTTTGATCGGGCGGACGTAGTTAAGGCCGGAAATATGGGGAAGACGGCGAGCTTCACGCGGCACGAGATCGGGTGTCCGGCAAATTGCTAGGAAACTGGATTTTCAGGGGATCGGATCCGGGAGGGGTTTAAGGGGAGGGGCATCGCGGGATGGGGATGAGTTAGCCGTAAATGAGTCGATTTTGAGAGGGTGGCGGGTGCGGATGAGGCTCGGGACTTGGGGAGGGGAACAGCGGCGGCGGAAAGGGGGATTTCGGGTGCGAATCGAGGCGCGGCTTGCCGATTAGGGGGCATTCATCGCGGG